>PNMC01000155.1 GCA_013823365.1 Parvibaculum sp.
TTGGCAACAATGCACAGGAAGTGACCGCGAGCCTGCGCGAAGGCAGGTCCGGCATCGTCAAATCGGACGTCTATGCCGAGATGGGCTTCCGCAGTCAGGTGCATGGCAGCCTGAAGATCGATCTCGACGAGGCGGTGGACCGCCGCGCGCGGCGCTTCATGGGCGACGGCGCGGCCTATGCCTGGATCGCGATGAACCAGGCGATCGCCGATGCGGGCCTCGAAGAAAAAGACGTGAGCAATCCGCGCACCGGGCTCATCGTCGGTTCGGGCGGGCCGTCCACCAAGGCGATCGTCTCCGCCGCCGACACGGCGCGGACGGAGCCTGTGAAAGGCCCGAAAAAGGTCGGCCCCTTCGCCGTGCCGAAGGCCATGTCCTCCACCTGCTCCGCCAATCTGTCGACCTGGTTCAAGACCAAGGGCGTTAACTATTCGATCAGCTCGGCCTGCTCGACCTCGGCAAATTGCATCGGTAATGCCGCCGAGATGATCCAGTGGGGCAAGCAGGACATGATGTTTGCGGGCGGCGGCGAGGAGCTCGACTGGACGCTCTCGGTTCTGTTCGACGCGATGGGCGCCATGTCCTCGAAGCGCAACGACACGCCGGAAAAGGCGAGCCGCGCCTATGACAAGGACCGCGACGGCTTCGTCATCACGGGCGGCGGCGGCATTCTCGTGCTCGAGGAACTGGAACACGCGAAAGCACGCGGCGCGAAAATCTATGCCGAAATCGTCGGCTATGGCGCGACGGCGGACGGCGCCGACATGGTGGCGCCATCGGGCGAAGGCGCGGTGCGCTGCATGAAGATGGCGCTTCAAAATGTGAAGGCGCCGGTCGACTACATCAATCCGCATGCGACCTCGACGCCGGTGGGCGACATTCCGGAAGTGAAGGCGATCCGCGAGGTCTTCGGCGACAAGATGCCGCCGATCAGCGCGACGAAGTCGCTGTCGGGCCATGCGCAGGGCGCGGCGGGCGTTCACGAGGCGATCTATACGCTGCTCATGATGCAGGGCGGCTTCATTGCCGCGAGCGCCAATATCGACGAGATCGATCCCGAGATCGCGGATGCGAATATCGTCCGTCAGCGGATCGACGGGGCGAATATCAACCTCGCCATTTCCAACAGTTTCGGTTTCGGCGGCACCAACGCGACGCTGGCGCTGCAGCGCTATAACGGCTGACGGGTTCGGGGGAGCCCGGCGGGAGCCGGTGCGGACTCTCTTTATTTCGGAGAACGACAGACGCATGCACGGTTCTGGTGGCGAGAAATCGGGCGATGAAGCCCTGGTGCTGACGGGCCCGCTGATGAAGGGCCGCCGCGGCCTCATCATGGGCGTTGCGAACGATCATTCCATTGCATGGGGCATTGCGCGTGCGCTTGCCGCGCATGGGGCGGAGCTTGCCTTCACCTATCAGGGCGAAAGTTTCGGCCGGCGCGTGAAGCCGCTGGCGGAATCGGCGGGATCGAACCTGCTCATCCCTTGCGACGTGACGGACGGTGCGAGCCTCGATGCGACCTTCGAGACACTTGAGAAAGAGTGGGGCGTGCTCGATTTCGTCGTGCATGCGATCGCCCATTCCGACAAGAACGAGCTCAAGGGCCGCTATGTCGATACGACGCGGGAAAACTTCCTGCGCACGATGGATATTTCCTGCTTCTCCTTCACCGATGTCGCGCGGCGCGCGGCGAAGCTGATGACGCGGGGCGGCTCCATGGTGACGCTCACCTATGGCGGCTCGACGCGCGTCATGCCGAACTACAATGTGATGGGCGTGGCGAAGGCGGCGCTCGAGGCGAGCGTGCGCTATCTCGCGGTCGATCTCGGCCGCCATGGCATTCGCGTGAACGCCATTTCGGCGGGGCCGATGCGGACCCTTGCGGGCTCTGCGGTGGGCGATGCGCGCTTCGTCTTCAAGTGGAACAAGACGCATGCGCCGATCAAGGAATCGATCGAGCTCGACCATGTCGGCGGCGCGGGGCTCTATCTCCTCTCCGATCTTTCGGCGCGGGTTTCCGGCGAAGTGCATTTCGTCGATGGCGGCTACAACATTATCGGCCTGCCGCGCGCGAACGAACTGAAAGAGCAGATGGAGAGCGGCAGCGAGGGGTGAGGCTGATGCTTTCGCTTCCTTTTTCCAATGTTCTGATTGCCGCTCTTTTTTTCATTGTTCTCTGCATCGCCCCTGCGCAAGCGAATGATTTGACCGGGGACGAGGAAGAGTGGGCCGCCGCCGCGGTCGAACTCTTGTATGCAAATGCTCACTATCCAGGCGATGCCGCGAAAGCGGGAATCGAAGGCAGGACTGTCGTGGATATTCTTGTGAGCGCCGATGGGAGAATCATCTCGGCTTCCATCAGCGAAAGCTCGGGACCTAGCATCCTCGATGAGGCCGCACTTAAGGCCGTGAACGAAACCGGTGCCCTGCCTCCGCTCAAATTGAAGGCCGGGATGGAACAATGCATAGTCCATGTGCCGTTCAATTATGCGCTTCGCGGGGGCACACAGGACGATACTGTTACCCGCCGTGACCTCCACGGCAGGGGCACTTCCGTCCCCTTGCGCAGTCGATAGAAAGCGGTTCGGGCGCGGTATTACCGCTTCAGCGCATTCAGCAATTCCGTCAGCGCCTTTTCCATCCGGGCCCCGGCCTTGTCGCCCTTGTGGCCTGCCCAGAGCACACCCGCATTCATCGCGCCATTGAGAAGGACGGCGAGTTCTTCCGCACCGATATTGCGGATCGCGCCCGCCTTCCGCGCAGCCTCCACACCCTCCATCAGTTCGCCGAAGCCATGCGCCGCATCGAGCGCGGTCCATTTTTCGAAGCCGAGCACGGCGGGCGCTTCGACGATCAGGATGCGGTTCACCTCCGGCTTTGAAAAATGCGCCATCCAGGCGAGCGAGCCTTCGAGCAGGGCCTCGAAAGGCCCCGCACTTTCGCCTGCCGCCTTGCCGATTTCGGCGACGGCTTCCTCATGGAGCGCGATGCAAACCGCCTCGAAGAGGGCCGCCTTGTCGGCGAAATGGTGATAGAGCGCGCCGCGCGTGACGCCTGCCTTTTCGAGGATTTCCTCGGTGGAGGTGGCGGCAAAGCCTTGCTTCGCGAAGAGCCGCCGCGCGACGGCGACGAGCTTTGCCCTCGTCTTGCGCGCCTTTTCCTCTCTTACGCCCGCCATGCTTCCCTCACCGCCTGCCCCGACTCTCCCGGTTGCCATTGACATACTAACAGTCTGCGAACATATTGCAAAATACAGACTGATTGTATGTGAAAAGGAGATGACCATGCGCTTCATCAACCGCTATCCGATCATCGTGACGCCGAAACTCCATGAGTGCGGGCGCTTCTGGGAGCGGCATCTGGGCTTTGCGACCGTCTTTTCCTCAAGCTGGTTCGTGCTGCTTTATGGCGAGGGCGAGACGGCGAGCCTTGCCTTCATGTCGCCGGACCACCCCTCCGCCCCGCCAGGCCCCGAGGTCTTTTCGGGCAAGGGCATGTGCCTCGAATTGCAGGTGGAGGACGCCAAAGCCGCGCATGAGGAGGCCCTCGCCAAAGGCCTTCCCGTCACCTATCCACTTACCGACGAGGCTTTCGGCCAGCGCCGCTTCGGCTTTCACGACCCGTCCGGGCTCTGGGTCGATGTCGTCGAGCAGATCGAGCCTGCGGCGGGCTATTGGGAGAAATATATGGCCGGGTGATTGCAACTGCTTTTAGTTGCAAAATTGCTTGCCCACCCCTATCTTGGGAATCGGTTTGGAAGTGGGGGGCTGGAGGCTGGACCATGACGCGCAAGGACAAGCTTGTTGCGCGCCTGAAAAGCCGCCCGAGGGACTTCACCTGGGATGAGCTGGTCCGGCTCCTTGCAAGTCTCGGCTACTAGGAGAGCAAGACGGGGAAGACCGGCGGATCACGGCGGCGTTTCATCCATGAAAGCGCGGCGGCGATCAGCCTTCACAAGCCGCATCCCGGCAACCTCGTGAAGATGTACGCCCTGGATGAAGTGATGCGTGTTTTGACCGATGAGGGCCTCATATGACCGATCTACTCGAGTATAAAGGCTATTTCGGTTCGGTCCGCTTCAGCGACGAGGACGAGACCTTTCACGGGCGGATCGAATTCATACGCGATCTCGTGACCTATGAGGGCCGCGATGCGAAGGGCCTGAAGCGCGCCTTCAGGGAAGCGGTCGACGATTATCTCGCGATGTGCGAGGAGGAAGGCCGCAAACCGGACACACCGCTCAAGGGCAGCTTCAATGTGCGCACGGGGCCGGAACTGCATCGCAAGGCGATGATCCTTGCGCGACGCCGCGACACCAATCTCAATACCGTCGTCACCGAAGCGCTGAAAACCTATCTGGAGCGCGAAGAAAAACGCGCCTAGACAAACTCTAGCGCCGCTTCATCTCGAGCACGTTGAAGGTCGATTCAAGTTCCGGCCAGGGGAAGACGATGCGGGCGCGGCCGTCTTCGAGGAGGGCGGCAATGGCGGGTTCGTCCATCAGTTGCGGATCGGCGATGCCACCTTCCGGGCCGGAATAGGCGCGGATGGGGCCCGAATGGCCTTCATTGGGCGCGGCGAGCAGCACCCAGGTCTTTTCATCGCGCTCATAGAAGAAGCCCGACATGCGCTGCGAGCCGGTGAGCTTTTCGAAGAAGAGGCGGCCATCTTTCTCCATCACGTCGCAGCGGAACCAGCCATAGACGACGAAGCCGGCGAAAGGCCCGCCCGCCTTGATGGTGCGGCAGTTCCACTTGCCCTTCAGCTTTTCCGCATCGGCGGGCGCGAGCGTGCCCTCCATGATGCTGGTGAGTTCGTTATAGGTGCCGTGCTCCTCGCCCGCGACGCGGGATTCCATCATGCCTTTCGTCACCGCATCCTCGTAGCGGTCGAGCTTGTCGCGGTCGAGTTCGGTCGCCTGCGACCGCCAGTCGAGCGCAGTCTCCCTTTCTCCATGCCCGTCGGCGAGCGCAGGGAGAACGATAAAGGAAAGGGCGGCAGCGAGAACGGCAAGGCGCATGGGAAACTCCAAGTGAAAACGGGGCCAGCCGAAGTTGACCCCGAATCCTAGCCTTATTGTGGCAAGGCGTCTTGCCGCGGGACGGAAACTTCTTTTCCTCCGCAGGGGAATTACCTAGGCTTTTCTCGGGGGAAGGAGACGGCATGCGAAGGGGAGCGGTCGCGGCAGCGCTTTTTTTGCTGGTCAGCCAATGCGGGGCTGTCACATATGATCGCGCCGAGCCCGGCACTGCAGAAATCGGCGCTGCAAGAGCGGATATCCGAAACGCTCCGCAACCCGCCAAATCCGACCGGAGTTTCGACGAACTCGTTGCGATGGCTGACCGCGCGGCCCAGCGGCTGCGCGGCGGTATGAGGCCGCTCTGTGCGGCGGTCGACGCAGAGACCTGCAATTTCTCGCTCCGCATAGCCAGCAATGAAATTGTAAATGCCTTTGTCGACAAGGAGGGAAACGTCTGGCTGACCCTCAGCCTCCTGCAGTATCTGGAAACCGAGGATGAAGTTGCGGCGATCATCGCACATGAACTGGCTCATCTTCTCAATGGCGACACCAGACTAAATATGACGGCACAGAAGCAACGTCAGGCGATGCGTTATGAGCTTGGCGGAAGCTCGCCGGCATCGGCGGCCTCTAGACAGAGCGGGATCGCGCGGCACATGATCTCCATCGAAGCCAATGCCGATCATCTCGCGGGCTTCCTGCTGCACCGGGCCGGCTATAGTCTCGAAACAGCCGAACGGCTCTGGATCGTGCTGGAAAAAATGGGCGACCGGAAAGCCGCCGCGATTCTTGCGACACATCCCTTCTCGGGAGAGCGTCTGGCAGCTTGGCGGATACTTGCCGATATGCTGGAGGCCGATCCCGAGCTGATGCCGAGGCGGATCGCCGAGTAAAAAGAAAGGGCGCCGGATTACTCCGGCGCCCTTCGAATTTCACGCAACGCGAGCCTAGTCGCGGCGACGGCCGCGGCCGCCACCGCCGCCTTCGCGCTTTTCGCGGGGCTGCTCGGCGGGCTCGTTTTCATAGACGATCTCTTCGCCCGTCTCCTGATTGACGTGCTTCATGGAGAGGCGGACCTTGCCGCGATCGTCGAAGCCGAGG
>PNMC01000156.1 GCA_013823365.1 Parvibaculum sp.
CACGCCGCTCTCTCTCGCCCTGCGCCTGCCGAACATCGCGGTGACGCGCGTCGAGAACTTCTGCGCTTCGGGCTCGGAAGCGCTTCGCGGCGCGGTCTATGCCGTGGCTTCCGGCGCGGCGGACATCGCGCTCGCGGTCGGTGTCGAGAAGCTCAAGGACACGGGCTATGGCGGCTTGCCGGTCGGCAATATGGGCACGCTGAACCCGCAGTGGTCGCCGTCGGGCTCGGCGCCGGGCAACTTTGCGCAGCTTGCCTCCGCCTACCGGGCGAAACATGGCGTGAGCAAGGAAGACCTGAAACGGGCCATTGCGCATGTCTCGGTTAAGAGCCATGCGAATGGCGCGAAGAACCCGAAGGCGCATCTGCGCAATGAGGTGACCGAGGACCAGGTGCTCAACGCACCGATGATTGCCGAGCCGCTCGGCCTGTTCGATTGCTGCGGCGTTTCGGACGGTGCAGCGGCTGCGATCGTGACCACGCCCGAGATTGCCCGGGCGATGGGCAAGAAGAACATCGTGACCGTGAAGGCAATGCAGCTTTCGGTCTCGAACGGTCTTGAGAGCCAGCACAACAGCTGGGACGGCAGCTACTTCCACACGGCACGCATTGCCGCGAAGAAGGCCTACAAGGAAGCCGGTATCGACAATCCGCGCGAGCAGGTGAGCATGATCGAGGTGCATGACTGCTTCTCGATCACCGAGCTTGTGACCATGGAAGACATCTTCATCTCGCCGGAAGGCGGGGCGGTGAAGGACGTCATGGACGGGTTCTACGATGCGGATGGCAAGGTGCCGTGCCAGATCGATGGCGGGCTCAAATGCTTCGGGCACCCGATCGGCGCGTCCGGCCTGCGCATGGCCTATGAGATGTATCTGCAGCTTCAGGGCCGGGCAGGCGAACGCCAGCTTGCCAGCCCCAAGATCGGCATGACGCATAATCTGGGCGGGGCGCCCTCCCAGAATGTCTGTTCGGTGACGATCATCGGTGCCCATGGTGCGTGACTGGGCGCGAAATAAATGATCCGAAGAAGGCCGGGACCCCGTTCCCGGCCTTTTTTATGCCTTGGTTCGATCTAATATCGCGCGGCTGACGACCGCCGCCTCGAGTCCCCCTTCCAGTCCCTTTTCCTTCCGGGGCAGGAGCCCCCTCGCCAATTGCTGTTCAACTCACCTGTCTTCCTGTTCGTCTTCCTGCCGCTGGTCGCCATCGGATGTTTCACCGTCCGGGCGCGGCTCGGGCGCGAGGCGAGCCTCGGCTTTCTCGTCCTTGCCTCGCTGTTCTTTTACGGCTGGTGGAACCCGGTCTATCTGCCGCTGCTGATCGGCCTTGCGGTCTTCAACTTCCTGATGGCGAAGGCCATCATGACCGAGCGGTTGAAGCGGGGGGGCGGGCAGGCGACGCTGCTGACGGCTTTCGGTGTGACGGTCGACCTCGGCTCGCTCGCCTATTTCAAATATACGGACTTCCTGATCGGCACATCGAATGCGCTGTTCGATACGGCCATTCCGCTGCAGCACATCATCCTGCCGCTGGCAATTTCCTTTTTCACCTTCCAGAAGATCGCCTATCTCGTCGATGCGCGGCGGGGCGAGGTCGAGCCGCACTCCTTCCTTGAGTACTGCTTCTTTGTGATGTTCTTCCCGCAGCTCATCGCGGGGCCCATCGTCCATCACAAGGAAATCTTCTCGCAGACGAAGCGCGCCAAGGGCTTCTCTTTCGACCGGATGAACCTTGCGATCGGCCTCACGATCTTCTTCATCGGCCTCTTCAAGAAAGTGGTGCTGGCGGACAATGTGGCGCTGGTCGCAACGCCGGTTTTTGCCAGGGCCGCGAATGGCGGCGAGATCGGGTTCTTCGACGCCTGGGAAGGGATGCTCGCCTATACGTTCCAGCTCTATTTCGACTTTTCCGGCTATTCGGACATGGCGATCGGCGCGGCACGGATATTCGGCATCAGGCTGCCGCTCAACTTCCACTCGCCCTATCAGGCCGTCAGCATCACCGATTTCTGGCGGCGCTGGCACATGACGCTGTCGCGCTTCCTGCGCGACTATCTCTATATCTCGCTTGGCGGCAACCGGCGCGGCAATGTGCGGCGATATCTCAATCTCTTCATCACCATGGCGCTTGGCGGGCTCTGGCATGGGCCGGCCTGGACCTTCATGCTCTGGGGCGCGGCACATGGGCTGATGCTGATCGTCAACCACGGCTGGAATGCGCTGCCGATCCGGAAGATCAACACATGGTGGTCGCGCGGCTTTGCGCGGGCGCTGACCTTCCTTTGCGTGGCGCTTGCCTGGGTGCTTTTCCGCGCGGCCGATCTTGATGCCGCTTTCGCGATCTACAAGGGGCTGGTGGCGCTGCCGCTCGACCTAGATATGGGGCGGCTCGGCGAAAATCTTCTCTGGCTCGCCTTCTGGATGGGCATCGTCTGGTTCTGGCCGAACACGCAGCAATGGCTTGCGATGATGCGCCCGGCCTTCAACTACACCTGGGCCGACCGGCGGGCCGATCCTTTGCTGCTGCCGGTCGACAGGACGAGATACCAGCGGATGTTCCTCTGGCGGCCGAGCAAGCGCGTTGCCATTGCCATCGGCCTGATCGCCGCGGCTTCGTTCCTCAGCCTGCAGCGGATCAGCGAATTCCTCTATTTCCAGTTCTGAGTGCCGCCGACAAATGACGATGAACAGATATATCCCCGGCTATTTCGCGGCGCTTGCGGCGACGGTGCTCGCTTGCGCGGCGGCGGTATTCGCCGTGAATGCGGCGGTCGACCCCATGTGGTATTTCGGCGGCAACAAGGTCGGGAGCGTCAACTACGCGTTCAACGAAAGACTGAGCAAGGTCAACCTCTTCCTGTCCACGCAGGAGGAATATGACTGCGTGATCTTCGGCGACAGCCGGGTGACGCTCCTGCCGGAACAGGCGATCGAAGGCTATCGCTGCTTCAACTTCGCGTTTTCGGCGGGCAAGGCGGAAGAGGCCGTTGCCTATGCGCGCTATATCGCCAATCGCGGCTTCCGGCCGAGGCTCGTCATCATGGGCGTGCCGGCGGCGGCTTTCCGCGACGAGATCGGCGGCACGAATATTCCGCCTTTCATCCGCAAGCTCGACGATCCGAAACCGGCGCTATTGAACTATCTCTCCGTCGATGCGCTTTCGATGTCGTGGCGGACACTCGCCGGAGAGTCGCCGCTCGACCGCGTCTATACGCTCGACTTCGAATGCCGCATTGCGCCCGGCGCACCCCTCTACGATCCGGCAAGGCCGGTGACCGACATGATGGCAGGGCGCTTCACAGGCACGCAGCGCGTGAAGTTCTACGACGAGATGCGGGAGGTGTTTCCGGATGCGGAGCTTGCGGGCTATGTGCCGCCGATTTCCGCCTGGGCGATCGATGCCTATGAGAAGGCCGGGTGGCTGCCGCAATATGTGATGGCAATTCATCTCGCGTCGGAGAAGTTCGACCGGTTCCTGGATTTCGGCGTGCCGTCCTCTCTCACCGTCGATACCGGCAATACCTATGACGGAACGCATTATTCGGAGCCGGCGAACCTGCGAATTGCCGGACAGCTGCCGGATGGAGGGTCTTCGGAGGCGCTCGACTTGAAGCAGATGAGCGCAGAGGAGGCGCTTGCCATCTATCGCGCGCGGCTCGATGCCTATCGCGGGGCGCTGGAGGCGGGGCTGCGGCCCTAGACGGCAGATATCATGCGCGTGGCGCATTCCGTCGCGACCGGCGCAATGACCACGAAGATCTGGTCCGTGAGCGGGCCCGAGGTGCGAAGGGGGAAAACGCCGCGATGAACGCGGATGAAATCCTTCGCTCTTATCGGCAGGTTGGTAGTGGAGATGATCGGCTGGCTGTCGCCGAGGAGTTGAGCGAATTCGCGGCGGCGGATTTCCTCGCCCTCCGGCGTCAGATGCTCGCCGAGCATGCGGCCCGTGTAATCGACGCCGAACATCTCCGTACAGGCCGTTCCGGCGAGGCGATAGCGATAATCGGTCGTGTCGCCATGGCGCAGGACTTCGAGCACCAGAAGCCAGGGAAGGACGCCGGCGATCTCGGCCGGGTTTATCTGGCTTCGCAAGGGGACCGGCGTGCCGGAGGCTTCGGCCTGGCGCCGCCAGCAGGCTTCGAACGCGCGAACGGGATGCCGCTCGGCGATGTTCGAAATGTCTGTGACGGCATAATTCGGCACGGCCGGACGCCCGGGTTTGAACCAAAACGGATGTTTCAGACCCTACCGTTCAACTACTTACCAAAATGTCACTAGGTAGCTGCGATCTTTAAGCTTTTTCCTCCAGCGCGCGGCGATAGCCGGAATATTTCGGCTGGTCGATGGCGAGCTTTGTGAGGGTGGTCGCCCAGAGATGGTCGCGAAGACCGGGCGTATCGAGGGTCATGTCGCCGCTCTCGATACGGGCGCAAAGCTCGCGGTTAAGGGCGTCCAGCGTGCCGTCCTTCCCAAGCAGGGATTTCAGGCGGGCGAGTTCCTCGCCATTGGCCGCGGGGCCAACTTCGAGCTCGCGCTTCACGATGTCGAGCGCGTTGGCGGCGACAAGCGCGTGGAAGGCCGTGTGGCCCTTCAATTGCGGCATGGCGTGGTTGCGGATGAATTCGCTGACCGCGCCGATGAGATCGATGGCGGAGGGCTGGTCCTGCATCTTTCTATTCCTTGCCGGTGAGGGGGGCGAGAAGGCGCATCAGATCGACCTCCGTTTCCGAGGCGCGACGGCCGATGGTGGCGCGTTCGACGGAGCGGTCGCCCTGGAGGAAGGCGGATGCCATGCCCATGCACATGACGCCCCATTTCAGCGTGCCGAGCACCTCCCAGAACTTGACGCGGGCGGGATCGACCTTGAAGCCGCCGGCCGCTTCATAGCCCGCGAAGAGATCCTCGCGCGTGCCGAAGCCGCCGACGGGCATGTCGATATTGCCGAAGCGCCAGGGGTTGATGCAGATCCAGGAGAGGTCGGCCATGGGGTCGCCGATATGGGCGATCTCCCAATCGAGAACGGCGCGCACGCCATCCGGGCCGATCATGAGATTGCCGTTCCGGAAGTCGCCGTGAACAAGCGTGAGTTCGGGTGTCTGCGGTGCATTGTCCCGGAGCCAGCGGAAGGCAAGTTCGAAAACGGGATGCGGATAGTCGAGCTGCTTGTAGGTGGTGAAATATTGCTCCACCTCGTCGCGGCTCGTGGCGGTGCGGAGCGGTGGCAGTTTCGACTTCTCGACCGTGTGGAGCTTCGCGAGGATTTCGCCGCATTGGCGGGCAAGTTTCGGCCGGGCTTCGGCGAATTCCTCGTCGCGAAGGATCTTGCGCGCAAGCGTCTCGCCCGGCACGCGGTCCATGATGAAGCCCTGGCCGAGGCCATCTTCCTCGGTCAGAACATGGCGCACGGGCGGGACGGGCACACCGACTTCTTCCGCAAGGCGGATCAGGCGTGCCTCCGTTTCCAGCGGAACGGCGGTACCGGAGCGGCCGGTATCGCGGAAGCCGCCGGGGGCGCGACGCAGAATAAGTGGCACGGCGCCTGAAGGTGTCGCGGCATCGAAAGACCAGATTTCCTGACTTGCGCCGCCGGAGAGGCGCTTCAGCGCCTCGATACCGGTGGCGCCGGGGATATGCTTGCGAGCGACTTCTTCAAGCGGCGCCGCTATCGGATTGGCAGCTTCCGGCATATCAGTGCCCCGCGCCGACAGGCTTGCCGTCCACGATCTGGTCGAGATATTCGGAGAGGCCGTAGCCCGTCATGCCGTTGCAGCGATATTCCGTCATGCCT
Organism: Parvibaculum sp.; assembly: GCA_013823365.1. Lineage (GTDB taxonomy): Bacteria > Pseudomonadota > Alphaproteobacteria > Parvibaculales > Parvibaculaceae > Parvibaculum. The sequence continues at coordinate 5,790 of PNMC01000156.1, forward strand.
TCGGTGATGCGGGTGTTGAGTTCATTGCCGTCGGCGTCCTTGCGGCGGTTGCGCAGCGGGATCAGCGACATGACCTTGCCTTCGACTTCATAGGCCGCGCCGGATTCCGTCTCGACCTTTGCGCGCAGGGCGGTCTGATACCAGTTCCCGTCCCAGTCGCTGTCGATGCTGCATCTGGTGATGAGGTCGTATTTGCCGTCCTTGAGCACCATGCCGCCATGACGCTCCTTGCCCTCGTCATTGGTGACGATGGAGATCATCATGCCGAAGTCGCGGCCGAAGTTCATGGGCAGCCAGCGGTACCAATGGATCGCCTGCCAGTAGCGT
>PNMC01000157.1 GCA_013823365.1 Parvibaculum sp.
GTGTAGTCGTCGTTCAGGAGCAGAACCTTGTAGAGCGAGGGCTTCTTCGTCTTGGGCTTCGTCTTCGTGATGACGCCGGTACCAACGCCTCCGTCCTCATCACCGCGCCGCCTGTCGTCCGACATTCCGATCCTGCAATTTCCAGGCAGCCGCCACCCGCTGACGCGCTGCACAACCAATAGATAGTCGACCATAGCCAAATTCAAAGATCAGCCCAATTCTAGCTGGATTCGCATCCGCCGAGATGCGGAGTTGGAAGCGCCCCGTTTTACCCATCCCGGACCGTCCGGGAGCCCTTCCGCGTAATCTGGGCATTAACACATATTAACCATGTTAATCTTTTGGTAATACACTCCAGATACCCTCAACTCTGTCCAACCGCTTAGGATACTTACGGTTTTTCGTCATTTTCGCCCCCGAGGGTCTTCGCAAATTGTGCTTCTGCGGTTACAGTTTGTCTGGGGATTGATTTGGGGTGACGCGTACGGGACGCGTCCGCTAGAGGGGAAGACACATGCAGGGGCATGCGCACGCGAGTATTCGGCGCAATTCCTTCATCCTGAGAGTCCTGGCCGGCCGTATCGCCGCGGCAATGTGCCTGACTTTCCTTGCCTGTATGCTCTCGCTGCCTGCCCAGGCTTCCGCGAAACATGCCGCGCTCGTGATCGATGGTCATACGGGCCAGGTGCTTTATTCCCGTAATGCCGACGAGCAGCGCTACCCGGCCTCTCTCACCAAGGTGATGACGCTCTATCTGCTTTTCGAAAAACTCGAAAAGGGCGAGGCGACGCTCAAGTCCCGCATCACCATGACGCAGCGCGGCGCGAACCAGCCGCCCTCGAAGCTCGGGCTCGGCGTCGGCCAGACGCTGAGCGTCGAGGACGCGATCCTCGCCCTCGTCACGCGCTCGGCCAATGACGTGGCCTCCGCCACCGGCGCCTTCATCGCCGGCACGGAAGACAAGTTCGCCGTGATGATGACGAAGAAGGCACGCGATCTCGGCATGACCAAGACCGTCTACAAGAATGCCTCCGGCCTGCCGGATACGGCGCAGGTCACGACCGCGCGGGATCAGGCGACGCTTGCCATGCGCATGCGCGAGGATTTCCCGCAATATTACCACTACTTCAGCACCGAGCACTTCACCTGGGGCAAGGCCCGCATCCAGAACCATAACCGGCTGCTCGGCCGCTATCAGGGCGCCACGGGCCTGAAGACAGGCTATACGCGCGCTTCCGGCTTCAACCTCACCACCACCGTCGAGCGCGAGGACAAGTATCTCGTCGGCGTCGTCATGGGCGGCGAACAAGCCAAGACCCGCGACGACCACATGGTCGAGATTCTGGACCGCGCCTACCCCCGCGCCATCGCCATGAAGCGCGGCACGACGCAGATCGCGTCGGCCCAGCGCACGCAGACGGCCGCCGCTGCGCCGCGCGCCCAGCCGGTTGCCGCGCCGCAGCCCGTGGAGACCGCCGCCATCACGGCCCCGCCGACCCCGGTGCACCGCCCGGCCGACGCCGTGCCTGCCGAGGATCGGGCGGCGCTCCTGCAGCTTGCTTCTGCCATCGAGGTTCAGGAAACCGCGGCAGCACCGGTGCCGCAGGCTGCGCCTGTGCCGCAGGCCGAACCTGTGCAGACGGCGGCGCTCACCACCAATGGCATTCCCGCCAATGCGCCTTTCGCGACCGTGCCCGGCCCGGCAGCAACAAAGGCCGCCGCCCCGGTCGACAGCGCCACGGCCTATGCCGTCTCGGCGCTACGCTCCGCGGAAGGGCCCGTTCGTCAGGTAGGCCGTGAAATCGGCAATTTCCTGGTGCCCCCGGCCAATGCCGCGGTCAATCCGGAAGCGGCCACCAATCCCGTGACGCAGACCGCCCTCAACGATCCGGCGCGCACCGAGCCTCCGCTCGCCCGCGACTGGCGCGACGGCGATCCGCTCATTCCGGAAGGCACCTGGGTCATCCAGATCGGCGCCTATGCGAGCGAGGCCGATGCCGTCGAAAGCATCCGCAAGGCGGTACGCGCCGCGCCGCAGGAACTCGGCAAGGCCGTGCCCGTCACCATTCCGGTGACCACGGCGGACAAGCGGACGCTTTATCGCTCGCGCTTCGGCGGCTTCGACGGGGAGCAGCAGGCCCGCAGCGCCTGCGGACGCCTCGCCCGGCAGTCGATCCAGTGCATCCCGATCCCGCCGGCCAACTGGGCGCTTCCGAACAATCCGAACGCCGCCGAAAAGCGCCGCGGCTAGGCCTGCGGAGCGGCTACCGCCGCGCTGCTTTCCAGATCGAGCGGAAGTTCAAGCGCCTCGACAAGCGCACGCACCTCGGCGCGCGCCGCGACATGCGACATGGACATCTGCGTATCGACCCCCTCCTCGCGGAGGTCGAGCAGCGTGAGACCGGAAGGGAACATCTCCCTGAAAATCACGCGTTCACCGAAGCCCGGTCCGATGCGAAAACCGATACGCGAGGCCAGCGCCGAAAGCACGGACTCCACGCGGCGCTTGTTCTTCGCATCGAGATGGGAAAGGCGGTTGCGCACCACCACCCAGTCGATCTCGCCGCCGTCGCGAACGGCCCGCCGTTTCCGGCTTTCCCAGACCATTTCGCTGTAAACGCTCGGCCCCTTGATCCGGTAGGTCTGCGGATCGACCCGGCCAAGCAGATCGAAATCGACGAAACTGTCATTCATGGGCGTGATCAGCGTGTCGGCGCGGGCATGGCCGAGCCGCGACAGGTTGCTGTCGCTGCCCGGACAGTCGATCACCAGAAAGTCATTCGTCTCGGACAGGCGGGCAATGGCGCCGTCGAGCTCGGCCCCCTCCTCCGCATTCGCATCGGCAACCGAAGCGGCCATGGACCGGGTGATCACCATATGGTCCGGCATGACGAGATTGACGCCTGCGGCTTCCGCCCAGGCCTTGCGGTTTTCCACATAGCGCGTCAGCGAGCGCTGCCGCCCGTCGAGATCGATCGATCCGACGCGAAATCCCTCGCGCAGGAGATAGGCAATGACATGCATGGCGGTCGTGGTCTTGCCCGATCCGCCCTTTTCATTGCCCAACACGATCACATGTGCGGGTTTTCCCGCCTGCGAGCCCTCTGTCATGCCCCGAAATCCCAACTGCGAGCGCCCTACGAATCGCGCGGAGTCTGGGTTCTGGGAGAGCCAGCGTCAACCGAGGCGGCACCCTTGCGACAGGTGCGGTAACAGCCCTTGCGGTCTCCCCCGTCCCTGCGGCTACACTCATGGAACAATTCCGCAGGCAACCCAGGGGGCTTATCGAATGAAGGGCATGCTCACGCTCGACCAGCTATCCGATCTCGTCACGAGCGGCGAGATCGACACCGTCGTCATGGCCATGCCTGACATGCAGGGCCGGCTGATCGGAAAGCGCATGGCAGCCCCCTACTTCCTCGACACCGCCGTCCACGAGACCCATGCCTGCAACTACCTGCTGGCCGTCGACACCGATATGGAGCCCGTGCCGGGCTACAAGGCTGCAAGCTGGGCGCAGGGCTATGGCGACTTCGCGCTGAAACCCGACCTCGCGACGCTGCGCCGGATTCCCTGGCTGCCGGGCACCGCGCTCGTGATCTGCGACACGGTGGACCACCACGGCGAAGACATACCCCACGCGCCGCGCTCCATACTCAAGAAGCAGCTGAAGCGCATCGCCGCCATGAAGATGAAGGCCTTCATGGCCTCCGAACTCGAATTCTATCTCTTCGATGAGACCTATGAGAGCGCCCACGAGAAGCACTATCGCGGGCTGAAGACGCCGAACTGGTACATCGAGGACTATCACGTCTTCGCGACCAGCAAGGAAGAAGGGATCATGCGGGCAATCCGCAACGGGCTTGAGGGCGCGGGCATCCCTGTCGAGAATTCCAAGGGCGAATGGGGCCCCGGCCAAGAAGAAATCAACATCCGCTACGCCGAAGCCCTCGAAATGGCGGACCGGCACACCATCCTGAAAAACGGCATCAAGGAAATCGCCTGGCTTCATGGCAAGGCGATCACCTTCATGGCGAAATGGAACTACGACCTCGCCGGTTCCTCCTGCCACATCCACATGTCGCTCTGGGACGAGAAGGCAAAGGCGGCGCATTTCTTCGATGAGAAAGCGGAACCTCACGGCATGTCGGAACTCTGCCAGCAGTTCCTCGCCGGACAGCTCCGTCATGCCCGCGAAATGACCTATTTCCTCGCACCGCAGGTGAACTCCTACAAGCGTTTCGTGAACGGCTCCTTCGCGCCGACCAACATCGTCTGGTCGAACGACAACCGCACCGCAGGCTTCCGCATGTGCGGCACGGGCAAGAGCCTGCGCATCGAATGCCGCGTCGGCGGGGCGGACCTGAACCCCTATCTCGCCTACGCGGCGCTGCTCGCCGCGGGCATCGATGGCGTAGAAAACAAGCTGAAGCTCGAACCGGAATTCACCGGCGATGCCTATGGCACGGCGGGCATTCCCTCGCTCCCGAAGAGCCTTCATGCCGCACTTACGGAACTCGAAAAATCGGATACGTTGCGCGCCGCGCTCGGCGACGATGTCATCGAACACTATCTGCATACCGGCCGCTGGGAGCAGCATGAGTATGAGCGCCGCGTGACCGACTGGGAACTGATGAGAGGATTTGAGCGAGGATGAGCGACACATTGAAAGTCATTTCCCCGGTTGACGGCAGCGTCTATGCCGAGCGTCCGCTCGCAAGCTGGGCCGAGGTGGATGGCGCGCTGGCGACCGCGAAGGCCGCTCAGGCCGCCTGGAAACTCGTGCCCATCGCCGAACGCGCCTCGCTCTGCCTGCGTTTCGTCGAAGCCTTCCTCGGCATGAAAGACGAGATCGTCCCGGAACTTGCCTGGCAGATGGGCCGCCCCATCGCCTATGGCGCGGGCGAACTGCGCGGCTTCGAGGAACGCGCCCGCTACATGGTCTCGATCGCCGAAGAGGCGCTGGCCGATATCGACGCGGGGCCGAGGGAAGGCTTCCGCCGCTGGGTGCGCCGCGAGCCGCTCGGCGTCGTCCTCGCCGTTGCCGCCTGGAACTATCCCTATCTCATCGCGGTGAACTCCGTCGTGCCCGCGATCATGGCGGGCAATGCCGTGATCCTGAAACATTCCGGCCAGACACCGCTCTGCGCCGAACGCTTCGCCACCGCCTTTGAAAAGGCAGGCGCGCCGGACGGTCTCTTTCAGGCCATCCATATGAGCCACGACATGACGGAACGCACCATCGGCGACAAGCGCGTCGATCATGTGGTCTTCACCGGCTCCGTCGCAGGCGGCCATGCGGTGGTGCGCGCCGCCGTCGACCGCTTCATCGATATCGGTCTCGAACTGGGCGGCAAGGACCCGGCCTATGTCCGCGCCGACGCGAACCTGCCTTTTGCCATCGAGAACCTGGTGGACGGCGCCTATTTCAATTCCGGCCAGTCCTGCTGCGGCAAGGAACGGCTCTATGTCCATGCCGACGTCTATGACGATTTCGTCGAAGGCTTCGTGGACCTCACAAGGAAATACAAGCTCGGCAGCCCGCTCGACCCGGACACGACCATCGGCCCGATGGTACGCGCCTCGGCCGCCACATTCGTGCGCGGCCAGATCGAACAGGCAAAGCGCGCCGGCGCGAAGGCGCTGATCGGCGAGGCGCACTTCCCTGCCTCGAAAACGGGCACGCCCTATCTGGGCCCGGAAGTGCTCGTCGATGTGAACCATCAGATGGATGTGATGCGGGAGGAAACCTTCGGCCCCGTCATCGGCATTATGAAGGTCACCTCGGACGAGGAAGCCATCGGCCTCATGAACGACAGCACGCTCGGCCTCACCGCCTCCGTCTGGACGGAAGACGAAGAGGCCGGCGAGAAGATCGGCGAGCGGATCGACACCGGCACCTTCTTCCTCAACCGCTGCGACTATCTCGACCCTGCCCTTGCCTGGACCGGCGTCAAGGATACCGGCCGTGGCGCAACGCTCTCCCGCGTCGGCTATGAACACCTGACCCGCCCGAAGAGCTATCACCTGAGAA
>PNMC01000158.1 GCA_013823365.1 Parvibaculum sp.
AAAAGCGCGACGGTAAGCGGGCCGCGCCTCGGCACGGGCGACATAAGATAAGAGCGTGGGGAAGGCGGCCAGCAGCGCCGCGCCCTTGAGCCTTTGCAGCACCGAGACCATCATCAGGTCGCCCGCGCTGAAGGTGCCATCGAGCCAGTCCGCCTCGCCGAGATGCGCCGCGACCTGATCGAGCCGCGCGCGGATGCGGGCCTCCATCAGCGGGACGCGCGCCTCATACCAGCTTTCATTCCGCTCCGAGTAGCCCGCCGTCTCGCGTTCGAGGATCGGGGGCTCGACCGTGTTGAGGGCGGCGAACATCCAGGAGAGCGCGCGGGCGCGTGCCGCCGCATCTTCGGGCAGGAGGCCGCCATGCCGCGCCGCGATGTGAAGGACGATCGCGCCCGTTTCGAAGAGCGCGACGCCCTCTTCCTCATAGGTCGGGATCTGCCCGAAGGGCTGGAGCGCGAGATGCGCGGGCTCCTTCATCTGCGCGAAGGACAGGAGCCGCACCTTATAAGCCACCCCCGCCTCCTCCAGCGCCCAGCGAATGCGCGTATCGCGGGCAAGCCCGCGGCCCCGGTCGGGAGAGGCTTCAAAGGCGGTGATGATGGGGGGCATACGCGTGTCCTCTGCGACCATGACTCACTATCTCAAATGGTACTCTTTGGAAGCTTCTGATTCTCTGGAGACATTGATTTCGATGACGTTCCCCACTCTGTTTGCAGCCGTAATATAAGTTGATTGTTTAAATTCTTGTTCCTCTAAATATGCTCTCCAACTAGCATTCGACGTCGGATGCGGAAATTCACTGAATAATCCGTGTACGCGATTATTAGCGGAGTTATTTCTACATCAACCCAGATTCGGAGCAGCGTTCTTGGGCGCATACTTTTATCAGAAAGTGGAAAGTCCCGGATGAACGATCCTATTCGTGATGTCGTCTTTATTTCCCACGCAACCCCTGAAGATAATGAGTTCGTCAAGTGGTTGGGCGCACGACTAATTGGGCTCGGCTACAATGTTTGGGCTGACGTATTTGAACTGAAGGGCGGCTCGCCGTTTTGGCGCAACATTGAAGAAGCGATTAGAGAGCGCGCAATCAAAGTAATCTATGTCGCCTCCACCAGTAGTGTTGATCCAAGTCGCACCGGTGTCCGAGACGAGTTGTCGGCGGCAGCTGGCGTTGGCAAAAGCCTAAATGATCCCGCGTTTATCATCCCGGTTCGTTTAGACAAGGTCGACTTCAACAACTTTCCGATTCAGGTCATTCAGCTCAATGCAATCGATTTCTCCGCAGGATGGGGAAGCAAGCTATCTGAGTTAGTCGATACCCTCGAAGTCGCCGCGGTTCCAGTTGATCATAGTAAAGTCGACGAACATATGCGGTTCTGGAAGGAACGAACTACTAGGGACACCCCTACTGTAGAAGATCGGGCGGAATTGCTGCTCACCAACCTTTTGCCGATCGATGAACTGCCGGGGCGAGTAAACTTTTTTAACTTCGGCGGGCCAAATACTGAGATTCGGACCGCGCTTGATGCCACTGGTGTGCCCTATTACCGGTTTGGGCGCTTGGTAATCTCATTTGCTTCCATGGCAGAAATTCAGTCTCTCCTGCTCCCTCAATACACGGTGTCTATCGACAAAAGTGTTGAGCTTGAACGCTTCCTAGACGGCCCGAAGGGAAACGAAACATCGCCCCTCCGCCAAGAGGCAAAGAATATTCTCAACCATCTCCTCCGTCGGCACGTCGAACGCTATCTTATGTCCCGAGGACTGAAAGCTTACGAGGCATCTCGAGGGATCGCCTTCTATTTCCCTGTCGGAATGATTGCTGACGAGAAAGTTCGATACGTCACTCCAGACGGCAGGACCACATGGAAGGCTATCACAGGTCGCAGCGAGAAGCTTGGAGTCTACTGGCACCTTTCGATGCTGGTAAACATTGATCTGGGGCCTCCTGCCTTTGTTCGATTCAAACCGTATGTGTGTTTCTCGGAAGATGGCCAAACGCCAATCGGAGAGCCGAAGCGCATGATTGCGCTACGGCGTCGATTTTGTCGGAGTTGGTGGAATCGGCATTGGCGGCAGTTGCAGCAAGCATTCATAGCATTTCTGAGTAGCGGCAAAGCGGAGATCGTCGTCAATCTGGATGGCCCGGAGCAGCTCATGCTGCGGGGCGCACTGTTTGAACTTCAAGGAGTGCGGCGTTTGGTTGGAGATGTCGAATTGGACGACGACCCGGAAGAGCCTGACGAATCTACCGACGACTTTGCTGGCGATGACGCTATCTCAGGTTTAGATGACGATGAGGGGGACCTGATATGAAACAGTGGCGCATCGTGCACATTGAGGAACCCGAACTCGCTTTTGCTCACGGTCAGACGGCTACAAATCCTAAGGACGGTCTTTTTCTCTACGGTCCGCCAAAAGTAAATCTCAATCCCAAGCGGATGGAAGTTGGCATTATCGCCACCGAAGAAGGCCGCAAACTTTATTCGACTTGGGTACGCAGCATTAATGGCGTTATTTCGCCGCCGGAAACCGGCAAGGAAGCCAACAAATTTCTTTGGCCTGGATTTGAAGCAGCATTCGATGCTTCTTGGTCCGAAGACCCCTTCGGCTACTGCAAGGTCGATGGAGATGCCATTGCCAGAGCCATTCGTACTGGATCAGCGCATGAGCGCATCTTCAAGACAGTGGACATCTACGAACGCGCGTTACGAAAGCATCTAATCGAGGAAGAGGCGTCTCCCCGCGTATGGTTCGCTATAGTCCCCGAGGATGTTTATAAATATGGACGACCTCAATCGGTTGTCCCAAAGAGCGAGCGTATTGCTTCTCCCTTCAGTCTTAAGAAGGCAACGGCACTCCGGTTTATCTCCGCGCCGTCAATGTTCCCAGAAGACAATGAGAATGCCAGAGCGTTTGAGTTTGAAGCCAACTTCCACAATCAACTGAAGGCTCGGCTCTTGGACACAAAGCAGGTTATTCAGGTGGTGCGGGAGACAACGCTAGAGACCGAACGGGATCCATATGTTCGTCGACGATCTCTGCAGGATGCTGCGTCGGTTGCATGGAACTTGAGCGGTACCGCATTCTATAAATCAGGAGGCACACCGTGGCGTTTGGCGAACGTACGGGAAGGCGTCTGTTACGTGGGGCTAGTCTTCAAGAAATTGGAAGTCAGCACCGGAAGTGACAATGCCTGTTGTGGCGCGCAAATGTTCCTTAACACCGGCGAGGGAATTGTATTTAAGGGAGCAGTTGGTCCTTGGTACTCCGAAAGCAACAAGCGCTTTCAACTTAGCGAGTCTGAAGCTGCCCACCTGATGTCGATGATTGTCGACGGATACAAGGAAATGCACGGCCGCTACCCGTCTGAACTCTTTATTCATGGTCAAATTGAGTTTGGAGATGATGAATGGAATGGTTTCACTAGTACCGTTCCTCCAGAGACGAATTTGGTTGGCGTTCAGATCAAACGACAGAATGAGATAAAGCTGTTTCGCTTCGGACAGAATCCTGTCCTTCGCGGAACCGCTATCATTCTAGACGATCGCAGCGCATATCTGTGGACTGCCGGCTATATTCCACGCTTGGAAACGTATCCAGGCAGGGAGGTTCCCAATCCGCTAACAGTCAAGGTCCGCCGCGGCGATACAAAGATTGAAACAGTTCTTGGAGACCTAATGGCTCTGACCAAGCTGAACTACAACAGCGCTGGTTTTTCCGATGGCCTGCCGGTCACGCTGAGATTCGCAAACTTGGTTGGAGAGATATTAACAGCCGGACCAAGTGAGAATACTTCACCATTGCCGTTTAGATTCTATATCTAACCGAGGGTGTTTTGTTGGTGTATCGATATGGCCTAGGCCATAAGGGTTTATTCGACCACCCCTACTTCAACAGAATATTGCTCACTTCCCGCAGCTGCGTGCGGGCGCGCATGAGGTAGAAGCCTTGCATGGCGAGGTGGTTGGGCTGGAACTGGGCGTCGGGCGCGCCGTTCGTCACCACCCAGGGGTCGAGCTCGGCGGCCTTGCGGAAACTGTCCATCATTTCGCGCCAGGGCTTTTGCAGGCTGCGCTCGGCGATGATGCGGCCGAAGTCCTGCTCGAGGCCCGACAGCACCATGTAATAGCCATAGAGCTTGCCCTTGGTGAAATAGAAGATGTCGTCGGCCTGGGTGTCGATGAAGGAGCCTGCTTCCTCCGTGATGTGACGATCGATCAGCGCCGATGAGGAGCCGAGATCGGCGGCGAAACGCTCCAGCGTCGCCATGAGATTGTCGGCGCGGATTTCGAAATTCGCGTTGCCGGCCGCAAGCCGCCGGTTATAGGCGAGGAGCCGCGCGCGGGCGTCGCGATATTGCGACTCGGAACTGGCGCGGGGCGCGAGCGAGACCGACGGATTCCAGATCCAGACATTGCCGGGATATTGCAGGAGGCCGGCGGCGCGCTGCAGATCGGGGTCGGCCTCGGACGAGCCGCGCGTGCGGCCGAGCTGGTCCGTCAGCTCGAAGCCGAAGCGCGCCAGCGCCGACATGATGCCCTGCTGGAAATTCGGCATGTTGTCGAGCAGCGTGCCCGGCTGGAAGAAGGGGTCGTTCGCGGTCCAGCTGTGGCGGTTCACCTCGCGGTCGATGAGCGCCGCCGCATAGGAGACGGCGAGGCTGCCGCCCTCGATCCGGTCTGCCGCGGGCGGCGCGAAATCCATGTCGTCGTCGATCTTGTGCACGACGATCATGCCGACCGGATAATAAAGCGCGATGAGGACGAGAATGGCGATCGCCGCGCGCTTCAGCATGGCGCCCATGCCCGGCCGGTTGAGCACGGCGAAGAAGGCGGCCATGCGGGCGGCGAAGCCGGGGCCAGAGGGGCCGGCAGCGCCCTCTTGCGATGCGGCAGCAGAGGGGGAGGCCGAGCCATCGCCCCGGCGATACATCCAGCGGTGGCGGAGCTTTTCGCGCCAGTCGGCCAGGCGTTCGCTGAAAGTCATGGGCGCGGGCTCCTCCGGGAAATCTCTGCGTAAAGACCTTCCCTAGATGGGGGTCTTGCCGCCGGGATCAAGCATGAGACTACCCTAACACGGATCGGGCCCGTCAGATGAAGCCGACGAGCTCGCGCACGCGGGCGACCACGGGGTCCGCTATCGCGCGGGCGCGCTCGGCGCCCTTTTCCAGCACGGCGTCGATATAGGCCCTGTCGTCCATCAGGCGTTTCATTTCGTTCGTGATGGGCGAGAGTTTTTCGACCGCGAGATCGGCGAGCGCCGGTTTGAAGACGGAAAATTGCGCGCCGGCGAATTCGGCCAGCACGTCTGCCTTCGACTTGCCCGCAAGCGCCGCATAGATGCCGACGAGATTGTCGGCACCCGCGCGGCCCTCGAGCCCTTCCACGGTTTCGGGGAGCGGCTCTGGATCGGTCTGCGCCTTGCGGATTTTCTTCGCGATGTCGTCCGAACTGTCGCGCATGGTGATGCGGGAGAGGTCGGAGGGGTCCGACTTCGACATTTTCTTGGTGCCGTCCCTGAGCGACATGACGCGCGTTGCCGGGCCCATGATGAGGGGCTCGGGCTGCGGAAAGAAATCCGGCGCGGCGAAATCATTGTTGAATTTCTGCGCGGTGTCGCGGGCAAGCTCCAGATGCTGCTTCTGGTCCTCGCCGACCGGCACATGGGTCGCGCGGTAGACGAGAATGTCGGCGGCCATCAGCACGGGATAGGCATAGAGCCCGACGGAGGCCTTTTCGCGGTCCTTGCCCGCCTTGTCCTTGAACTGCGTCATGCGGTTGAGCCAGCCGATGCGGGCGACGCAATTCAGTATCCAGGCGAGTTCCGCATGGGCGGCCACCTTCGACTGGTTGAAGACGATGTGGCGCTCGGGGTCGATCCCTGCCGCGATATAGGCGGCGGCGACTTCGCGCGTATTCGCGGCGAGCTCCTTCGGGTCCTGCCAGACGGTGATCGCATGCATGTCGACCACGCAATAGATGCATTCATGC
>PNMC01000159.1 GCA_013823365.1 Parvibaculum sp.
ACCACCGAAGCCATGATCGCCGAAGCGCCGAAGAAAGACGGCGGCGCGCCCGCGATGCCCGGCGGTATGGGTGGCATGGGCGGTATGGGCGGCATGGACTTCTAAGTCCAGCCTCTCACCGAGAGACATGCGAAGGGCCGGTGGAAACACCGGCCCTTTTCTTTGTCACTTTTTCGTCAGCTGACGCTGCGGCATGCCCTCCCTCCTCCCTGACGAAGGACGACGCTGCCGCTACACTCCCTCAAACGCAATTCGGGAGGACGGTTAGATGGATTTCTCTTTCTCGGCGAAGGACGAAGAGTTCCGTATGAAGGTGCGGGATTTCTTCGAGCATGAATATCCGCGCGACATCATCGAAAAGATCGCGAGCGGCGCCTCGCCCTCAAAGGAAGATTATCAGCGTTCCGAACGCGCCATGGCGGCGAAAGGCTGGCTTGCCGTCAACTGGCCGAAGGGCGATGGCGGCACGGGCTGGAGCGCGAACGAGAAATATATTTTCGACGAGGAACTGGAACGCGCGGGCGCGCTCAATGTCGTACCGATGGGGCTCCTCTATGTCGGGCCGGTGATCTACACTTTCGGCACCGAAGAACAGAAGAAACGCTTTCTGCCGGGCATCCTGAACAGCACGACATTCTGGGCGCAGGGCTATTCGGAGCCGGGCTCCGGCTCGGACCTCGCCTCGCTGCAATGCTCTGCCGTGTCCGACGGCGACGACTATATCGTCAATGGCACCAAGATCTGGACGAGCCTTGCGCAACATGCGGACTGGATTTTCTGCCTGCTGCGATCGAGCCAGGAGGAGAAGAAACAGGAGGGCATCACCTTCCTGCTGATCGACATAAAAACGCCCGGCATCACCGTCAATCCGATCATCACCATCGACGGCAAGCACTCGCTTAACAGCGTTACCTTCGACAATGTGCGCGTGCCGAAGGAAAACCGCATCGGCGAGGAAGGCAAGGGCTGGACCTATGCCAATTATCTCCTCGGCCATGAGCGCACGTCCTACGCCCATGTCGCGGGCAAGCGGAAGCAGCTCGGCAATATCCGGAAAGCCGCGAAAGAGCGCGATCTTCTTTCCGATCCGGCTTTCGTGGAGAAGCTCTCCTCGCTCGAAGCGCGGCTCGATGCACTTGAGATCACGGTGCTGCGCACGCTCTCATCCGTCGCCGAGGGCGGTGCGCCGGGGAACGAATCCTCGATCCTGAAGATCATCGCGACCGAGCTTGCGCAGGACATCACCGAACTCGGCATGGAGGCCTATGGGCCTTACATGCAGCCAGCCTTCCCGGATTCCGTCGCGCCGGCCTGGACCGGCAACACGGCGCTTCCCTCAGGCGCCGCGCCCTCCGTCGCCGCCTATCTCGGCGCCCGCGCGCAGTCGATCTATGGCGGGTCCAACGAAATCCAGAAGAACATCATCGCGAAGCGCATACTGGGGCTTTGACGAGGGAATTGACTCGCGGCCGGAAACGGGTTTCTACTCCCTTTGTTTCCGGTCGCACATATCCTCCGCGCGACTGGCGAAATCAGATGGGTCACCATCGGGGAGCGCGGAGACTGGTCTTTCGAGCCGATCGCCTGGGCAGCACTTCAAGATGCTGGCCGGGCGTTTTTGTTTTGGCTCGAAGGAGGCTCAGATGCCCACATCCGATCAACGTGCGCAGCTTGCGCAAAGCGACCATGAAATCTTCCTTGCATTGAAGGGAGAGGAAGCCCGTCAACGCGCCGGGCTCGAACTCATTCCGTCGGAGAATTACGCCTTTCCAGAGGTGCTGACGCTGCTCGGCTCCGCCTTCACCAACAAATATTCGGAAGGCTATCCGGGGCGGCGGTATTATGGCGGGCAGGAACATACCGACCGCATTGAGACGCTGGCCCGCGACCGCGCCAAGGCGCTTTTCCGAGCCGAACATGCCAATGTGCAACCGCTTTCCGGCTCGCCGATGAACCAGGCAGTCTATCTCGGCCTGCTGGAGCCCGGCGACACGATCCTTGCGATGGATCTCAGTCATGGCGGGCATCTGACGCATGGCGCGCCCGTCTCGCATATGGGCCGGCTCTTCAATTTCGTTCGCTACAAGACCGATCCCTCGTCCGGCGCCATCGACTTCGACAGGCTCCGCGCCGTCGCGCGGGAGACGAAGCCGAAGCTCGTCGTCTGCGGCTATTCCTCCTATCCGCGCGACTATGACTATGCGGATTTCAAGCACGTCGCCGACGAAGTGGGCGCGCTCACCATGGCGGATGTCAGCCATATAGGCGGGCTCATTGCGGCGAATGTCATGCGCAATCCTCTGGATGCGGGTTTCGATGTGATGACGACGACAACGCACAAATCGCTGCGCGGCCCGCGCGGCGGGCTCATTCTCTGCAAGGATAAATTCGCGAAAAAGATCGACGCTTCCGTCTTTCCCGGCCTTCAGGGCGGGCCGCATATGAACCAGGTGGCCGCTGCCGCCGTGACGTTCCGCCTTGCCGCCCTCCCCTCCTTTCGTGCCTATGCCGAAGCGGTTCTCGCCAATGCGAAGGCGCTTGCGGCGGCACTGATGGAACGTCAGGTGAAGCTCGTCACCGGCGGCACGGACAACCATCTCCTCGTCATCGACACGGTTCAGAGCTTCGGCATCGACGGGGCGGTGGCGCAGGAGGCGCTCGACCGGGTTGGGCTGACCACCAACAAGCAGGTGATTCCGGACGATCCGAACCCGCCGATGCGGCCTTCCGGCCTTCGCCTCGGCACGCCGGCGCCGACCGCGCGCGGCATGGGCGAGACGGAAATGGCCGAGATCGGTGCGATCATCGCCGAGACGCTGGCTGCGAAGGGCGACCGTGCCGCGGAGGAGAAGCTTGCCGCCCGCACGAGGGCGCTGACGGCACGGTTCCCCGTGCCGGGGCTCTGATCTCAGCCTTTCAGACGGTTCGCAATCGCCATGGCGGCAAGAGGATTGCGGACCTTCGCGCCCGAGATCACATAGAGAAAGACGTCCTTGACGGGCGCCTGCGCCTTCTTCGCGCCAACCGCGCCGATATCCTTCGGCACCTTGCCTTTGGCCCAGTCATTCGCGCGGGCCGCCCATGCGTCGAGCGCCTTCTTCGAGTAGCCGAGCTTCTCCTTTTCATCCGTGCCCATGATGCGGGCATAGACGAAGGGCGCCGTCACGTCGCCGATCTGTGTGTAGTCCGAGTCCGCGGCCGTCACCACGGCGACGCCGCGCTCTGTGACAAGATCGATGAAGTCCTTCGATTTGAAGCTGTCGTTGCGGACTTCCACAGCGTGACGCAGCGCGACGCCGTTGTGGTTTTCCGGCAGGAGATCGAGGAAGGCGGCGAAGTCGTCGGGATCGAATTTCTTGGTGCCCGCGAATTGCCAGTTGATGGGTCCGAGCTTTTCCTTCAGTTCCGTCACGCCGCTTTCGAAGAATTTCTCGATAGACGGGCCTGCCTCGGCCAGCACGCGGCGGTTGGTCGCAAAGCGCGGCCCCTTCAGCGAAAAAACGAAACCTTCCGGCGTCTCTGCATACCATTTGCGGAAGCTGTCCGGCTTTTGCGAGCCGTAATAGGTGCCGTTGATCTCGATGGTTGCGAGCTTCGATGCCGCATATTCGAGCTCACGCTTCTGCGTGAGGCCATCGGGATAGAAGGTGCCGCGCCAGGGTTCGAAGACCCAGCCGCCGATCCCAACCCGGATCGTCGCATCCGCCATACTGCCTGCCTCCCGGATTAGGCGCCACGCCAACGTGACGGGAACTCTAGGAAGCACGCCATCGACCGGCAAGCCGGAAACGGACTCGGCGATCAGATATCAAGCAGGCTCTCGAGTTCCCGGCGCATCATGCCGCGATATTCGGCGATGAGGCGGTCGCCCTCCTCTGGGTCCACGGCAATGGCGAGGCGGACGGCAGCGCCCGACAACTGCATCAGCAGGAAAGATGCCGCTTCGAGCCGCGGATGATCGCGCTTCGGCACGAGATGCTTCAGCGCATCGAAAAAGAGCTTCGCATTCTCGCGGCTATCCTCGATATCGAGTTCCTGCAGCGCCTTGTCGGACTGCGTGCCCGACCAGATGTCGCGCGCTACCGGCTCGTTGCGGAAGAGTTCGTAATAGCTCTTGAGCAGCGCATCGACGCGGGCAAGCGCATCTTGCCGATCCGTCACGTCCTTCAGGCCCGCCGCGGTTCCCTCTCGCACACGCTCCATCACGGCGAGGGCGAGGGTCCGCAGGATCGCGGGCTTGTCGGGAAAATACTGGTAGAGCGAACCGATGGGCACGCCCGCACGACCGGCAAGCTCCGTCATCCGCATGGCGTCGCTTCCCGTCTCGGCGATCATTTCCGTGGCCGTTGCGAGGATGCGCTCCACCCGCTCGCGGGCGCGGGCCTGGGTCGGTTTGCGGCGCAGGATGGCCGGATCGCTCATGAGGTTTTCCGATCTTTGCTCTTGCGCCGGAAAATATGAGGGTTTATCACTTATCACAAATGTGAGGATTATTCACTTTATAAGCGGTGTGGGCGATGGGCGAAATCGGACGCGTATGCGTGGTGGGTGGCGGGCCTGCGGGGCTCAGCCTGGCGCGGACATTCCTCCGCCATGGCATTCCCTTCGATGTCCATGAGCGGCATTCGGATGTGGGCGGGCTCTGGGACCGGGCCAACCCCGGCTCGCCGGTCTATGACTCGGCGCATTTCATTTCCTCCAAGACCCAGTCGCATTATCACGATTTCCCGATGCCGGAAGACTATCCGGACTATCCGTCCGGAAGACAGATCCACCGTTACATGCAGGGGTTCGCGGATGCTTATGGGCTGAAGCCGCATATCCGCTTCAACACCTCTGTCGAGAAAGCGGAACTGCAGAAGGACGGAAGCTGGCAGGTGACGCTGTCGACGGGCGAGACGAAGCCCTATTCGGCGCTTGTCTGTGCGAACGGCACCAACTGGCATCCGGTGATGCCGGAATATCCGGGCGAGTTTACCGGCGAGATGCGCCACGCAGTCACGTTTCGCTCGATGGACGAGTTCAAGGGCAAGCGCGTGCTTGTCATCGGCGCGGGGAATTCGGGTTGCGATATCGCCTGCGATGCCGCGAAGGCGGCCGATGCCGCTTTCATCAGCCTCCGGCGTGGCTACCACTTCCTGCCGAAGCATCTGTTCGGCATTCCGGCAGACGTCTTCGCGCATGAAGGTCCGCATCTGCCGATGTGGCTGACGCAGCGCATCTTCGGCGTCATCCTGCGCATCCTGAATGGCAATATCACGCGACTCGGGCTGCAGAAGCCGGACCACCGCCTGTTCGAGAGCCATCCCATCCTCAATACGCAGCTGCTCCACTATCTCGGCCATGGCGACATCAAGGCGAAGCCGGATGTCGCGCGCTTCGAGGGGAAGACGGTCCGCTTCAAGGACGGCACGTCGGAGGAAATCGACCTTGTGCTTTGCGCCACGGGCTACACATGGAAGGTGCCTTATGTGGACCCTGCCCTGTTCGACTGGAAGGAAGGGCGGCCCGATCTCTACATGAATCTCTTCAGCCGCAGGAATCCGACGCTTTATGCGCTCGGCTTCATGGAGACGAATGGGGGCGCCTACAAGCTTTTCGACGAGATGGCCGATCTCATCGCCCGCATCATCCTCGCCCGCGCGACGGGCAATGCCGGCGCGCTCGACGCGCTCATCGCAAGCGACCGGCCAGACCTTTCCGGTGGCATCAAGTTCGTCGGTTCGGCGCGGCACGCGACCTATGTCGAGATCGACGCCTATCGCACGCATATGAGGAAGCTGCGCAAGCGCTTCGGCTGGGCGGACCTCACGCCCGGTTGCTTCGACGCCTTGCGGAAAGATGAATACGTGGCTGCGGTATAAAATTCAGGCGAGAAGCAGGCCGATCCCCTGCCAGATCAGGATAGCGCCCAGCACGAAGAGGATGTTGCGGCTCCATATCC
>PNMC01000160.1 GCA_013823365.1 Parvibaculum sp.
TTTCAGCGCATTGAGCAGCGTCACCATGATCCGCGCGCCCGATGCGCCGATCGGATGGCCGAGCGCGCAGGCGCCGCCATAGATATTCATGTTGTCGTGAGACAGCCCGAGATCGCGGATCGCCGCCATCGCGACCACGGCGAAGGCCTCGTTCACTTCCCAGAGATCGACCTGACCCTTCGTCCAGCCGGTCTTTTCCATCAGCTTGCTGATCGCGCCGATGGGCGCCGTCGAAAACCAGGCCGGTTCCTGCGCATGCATCGTGTGCCCGCGAATGGCGGCAAGCGGCGTGAGCCCGCGCCGCTCCGCTTCCGAAAGGCGCATAAGCACAAGCGCCGCCGCGCCATCCGAAATCGAGCTTGAGTTCGCCGCCGTCACCGATCCGTCCCGCGCAAAGGCAGGCTTCAGCGTCGGGATCTTCGCCGGGTCCGCCGTCAGCGGCTGCTCGTCATTCACGACCTCGGTAACGCCCTTCCGCCCTGCGACTTCCACCGGCACGATCTCATGTGAGAAAGTTCCGCCCTCGACGGCGCGTTTCGCGCGCGCAAGCGATTCAAGCGCATAGGCGTCCTGCTGCTCGCGCGTGAACTGGTAATGCTTCGCCGTCTCCTCGGCGTAAGTCCCCATCAGGCGGCCTTCATAGGCATCCTCAAGCCCGTCGAGGAACATGTGGTCCTTGACCTCGCCATGGCCGAGCCGCATCCCGCCCCGCGCCTTCGGCAGCAGGTAGGGCGCGTTGGTCATGCTTTCGAGACCGCCCGCAACCGCGACTTCCGCATTGCCTGCGATAATCGCGTCATGCGCCATCATCACGGCCTTCATGCCCGAGCCGCACATCTTGTTGATCGTCGTGGCGGGCGTCCCGTCGTCGAGCCCTGCGCCGCGTGCTGCCTGGCGCGCCGCCGCCTGGCCAAGCCCCGCCGAGAGCACGCAGCCCATCAGCACCTCGTCCACCGCCGTCGGCGTGAGCCCTGCCCGCTCCACCGCGCCCTTGACCGCGATGGCGCCAAGTTCGGGGGCGGTCTTGCCCGCAAGCGCGCCCTGAAAGCCGCCCATCGGCGTGCGTGCGGCGCTGACAATGACGACAGGATCGTGACGGTCTTGTGACATGGGCCAGATTCCAAGGTTAGACTTGGCCGCAAGGGCCGGGATTCGGGTAGCAACCTATCCCAATAAGGGCAAGCTGCCAAAGTGACGGGGAGAGCCGCGTGGAAGATTTTCTGCACAACATGGATTGGGTGCTGCCGCTCCGCAGCGACTGGGCGACAATCATCTTCAACGGCTTCACCTTTCTCGGCTACACGCCGTTTTTCCTGATCTTCCTGCCGATCGGCTACTGGCTCTGGGACCGCAATCTCTTCACCCGCCTTGCCGTGCTTATCGCCATTACCGCCATCCTCAATGCCTGGCTGAAAGATTTCTGGCAGGACGCACGGCCCGACCCCGCCTTCCAGCTTGATGCGGACCGCGTGGCGGATTCATACGGGCTTCCCTCGGGCCACGCGCAGGTGGCCGTCGCCATGTGGTTCTGGCTCGCCTATGAAATGCGCCGCGCCTGGGCCTGGGTCGCGGCCTTCTTCATCGCGGCCGGCGTCTGTTTCAGCCGCCTCTATCTCGGCGTCCATGACGTCGAGGATATTCTGGTCGGCATCGCGCTCGGCCTCGTAAGCCTCGCGGTCTTCGCCGTGCTCGTGCATGAGAATGTAGTCGCCCGCTGGCGGCGCCTGCCCGCCTGGATCGACTTCGCCATCATTATCGTCGCGATCCCCGTTCTCTGGGTGATCTGGCCCAGAGGCGAAGACCCGAGCGGCATCGCGGCCGTCCTGTTTCTGCTGCTCGGCTGGCTCGGCGGCGCAGCGCTCGACCGGAAGGCAGCGCCGGAAAGGCCGGTCCTGCCCGCCTGGTGGCTGCAAACGGTCATGGCGGTTGCGGGTGCGCTTGGCGTCTTCGCGATCCAGATCGGCCTCACGCGCGGCGGCGAGGCGCTCGGCCTCCCCGAAGCCATCGCGACCTACATCGCCGTCTCCGCTATCGCCGTCTACGCGACGTGGGGCGCGCCAGCCCTCTTCCGCAAGCTCGGCCTGATGAAGCAGCCCTGATCCGTCACGCTGTCTCGTTGAAGAGTTCGCGGCCGATCAGCATGCGGCGAATTTCGCTCGTGCCCGCGCCGATCTCGTAGAGCTTCGCGTCGCGGAGCAGCCGGCCCGTCGCGTAGTCGTTGATATAGCCGTTGCCGCCCAGCGTCTGGATCGCTTCGAGCGCCATCCATGTCGCCTTTTCGGCGGCATAGAGGATCGCACCCGCCGCATCCTTGCGCGTCGTCTGCCCGCGGTCGCAGGCCTTCGCCACTGCATAGACGTAAGCGCGGCAGGCATTCATGGTCGAATACATGTCGGCAAGCTTGCCCTGCATGAGCTGGAACGTGCCGATGGGCTCGCCGAACTGCTTGCGCTCGTGAACGTAAGGCACCACCGCATCCATGCAGGCCTGCATGATGCCGAGCGGACCGGCGGCCAGCACCGCGCGCTCATAATCGAGGCCGGACATGAGAACGCGCACGCCCTCATTCAGCTTGCCGAGAATATTCTCCTCCGGCACCTCGCAATCCTCGAACACGAGTTCCGCCGTATTCGAGCCGCGCATGCCGAGCTTGTCGAGCTTCTGCGCGGGGCGGAAGCCCTTCATGCCCTTTTCGATCAGGAACGGCGTGATGCCCTTCGGCCCGGCATTGATGTCGGTCTTCGCATAGACGATCAGCGTCTCGGCGTCGGGCCCGTTGGTGATCCACATCTTGTTGCCGTTGAGCACATAGCGGTCGCCCTTCTTCTCGGCCTTGAGCCGCATCGAAACGACGTCCGAGCCCGCGCCCGGTTCCGACATGGCGAGCGCGCCGACATGCTCCCCGGAAATGAGCTTCGGCAGATATTTGCGCTTCTGCGAATCCGTGCCCCAGCGGCGAAGCTGGTTCACGCAGAGATTGGAATGCGCGCCATAGGAAAGACCGACACTCGCCGAGCCCCGGCTGATCTCCTCCATGGCCACCACATGCTCGAGATAGCCGAGCCCTGCCCCGCCGAACTCTTCCTCGACCGTGATGCCGAGCAGGCCGAGCTCGCCAAGCTGCGGCCAGAGATCGCGCGGAAACTCGTTCGTGCGGTCGATCTCCGCCGCGCGCGGCGCAATCTTGTCCGCCGTGAAGGCGCGCACCGTATCGCGGATCATGTCGGCGGTTTCGCCGAGGTCGAAATCGAGTGAAGGATAGTCGTTCGCGCGCATGGCGTTTCCCTGTTCTTGCCGGGCGACTTTGCCGCGCCCTTGCCGTCCCTGTCTTTATCCCGGATGGGCCAGACCGGGGGATCAGTCTTCCGAATAAATTTCGGCGACGTCGGATTCCGTGAAAACCGTATAAACGCCAGCGCCGGGGCTTCCCCCTGCGACGACGAGCTTGCCGTCCGCCGCCGCGGCGACGGCGCCATGGCGTGGCGACGGCATGGGCGCTGCGTTGCGCCAGGCGCCGGCGCCTGCATCGAGCACATAATGATCGCCATAGGTGCGCGGCGGCCGCCGCTGTTCCCCGCCCGTCACATGAATGCGGCCGTTCATCAGCGCCGCCACATGACCGGCGCGGGGCGACGGCAAAGCAGGCCCGCTCTGCCACCGGCCGGTCGCCGGATCGAAAATATCGACACGCGCGGTGGCATTGCCGTCCACCAGCCCGCCAATCGCATAGATACGATCATTGTGGGCGACATAGGCAGCGGCGACGCGCACGCCCGGCATGGCATCGCCCACGGTGCTCCAGCGGTTCGCAGCCGGATCATAGGCGAGAACCCGCGACGCCCCCTCGCCGCGCCCGCCCAGCGCATAGATCCTGTCGCCCAGCGCAACGAAACCATGGCCCGCCCGAGGCGTAGGCATTGCAGCGATGCCGATCCATGTACCGACAGCGGGATCGTAAACCCAGCCCTTCGCGGTATCGCCCTCGGATGCGGGAGCAGCGGTATCCAGCGGATCCAGCAGGCCGAATTGCGGCCGCTCGACAGGCTGCGCTTCGTAGCCGCCAGCGACATAGATCTTGCCGCCGAACTGCGCCACACCAAGCTGCTGCAGACCCGTGGGCAAGGCCGGCGCCGAACGCCAGATGTCGCCGCGAATGTCGTAGACCTCCGCATCGGTGCGCGGGCCCGACGTACTGTCGCCGCCGACGACATAGAGCTCCGTGCCGACAAGGGCCGCACCGGCGAATGCGCGTCCGCTCGTCATGGGCGAGCCCTCGCGCCAGCCGGCGGCCATCGCAGGAATGGAGGTTGCGGCCAGAATGACAGCCGCTGCCATCCAGCGGCTCGCCACCGGAACGATGCTCATCTTCACAACTTTCCTCCCCGCATCACTCAATAGAACAGGATTATCGCCGCAAGCCCGAGAAAGGCGAAGAAGCCGACGACATCCGTGGTCGTCGTGACGAAAACCGCGGACGAAACGGCCGGATCGGTCCCAAGCTTGTCGAGGCCGAGCGGCACCAGGATACCGACAAGGCTCGCGACGACCAGATTGATCATCATAGCGCTCCCGAACACGATTCCGAGCCATTCATTGCCGAAAACAAGACCGACCAGCACCCCGAGCAAGGCGGCGAAGAACACGCCATTGAGGATGCCGACCCAGAATTCGCGGATGATGGTGCGGCTGACATTGAAATTCACGAGATCGCGGGTCGCGAGCGCGCGCACCGTCACCGTCATGGTTTGCGTCCCGGCATTGCCGCCCATCGAGGCGACGATCGGCATCAGCACGGCGAGCGCCACCATCTGTTCGATCGTCGCATCGAAAAGGGCGATAACCGAAGCCGCGACGACCGCGGTCAAAAGATTGACCATGAGCCATGGAATGCGGCTTCGCGAGGTCTGCATGACCGTGTCGGAAATCGACTCCTCGCCCACGCCCGCGAGCAGGCGGATATCTTCCGCCGCCTCCTCGCTGATGACCTCGACGATATCGTCCACGGTAATGACGCCGACAAGCCGGCCCGCTTCATCCACCACAGCCGCCGATATAAGGTCGTACTTGCCGAATTGAAGTGCGACGTCTTCCTGGTCCATGGAGACCGGGATCAGCGTCTGCTCCGTTTCCATGATCTCGGAAATCTTGATCGGCCGCTTCGTGCGCATGACACGCGAAAGCGGCACGGTGCCGATCGGCTTGTAGGCGGCGTCGACCACGAAGATTTCGTAGAACTCCTCCGGCAGTTCGTCGGCCTCGCGCAAATGATCGATCGTCTGGCCCACATCCCAGAACGGCGGCACCGCCACCAGCTCGCGCTGCATGAGACGGCCGGCGGAGTATTCGGGGTAATCGAGCGATTGTTCGAGCGCCGCGCGGTCGCTCGCCGGAAGCTGGTCGAGAATGAGGCGCTGCTCGTCCTCGTCCATGTCTTCCAGCAGATAGACGGCGTCGTCCGAATCCATTTCGGTGAGCGCCGCCGCGATGTCCTTCGGATCGAGAATCTCGATGAGATGGTCGCGGACGCTTTCGTCGAGCTCGCTCAGGACCTCGGGATTGAGGTCCGCGCCGAGCATGCCGACAAGGTCCTGCCGCTCTTCCGTCCGGAGCAATTCGAGGAGTTCGGCGAGGTCCGCGGCGCGCAGCGGCAAGACCAGCTCGCGGGCGGATTTGGGATCGGCCCGGTCCACCGCGTCGACGACCGATCGGACGAATCCGGGCGACAGGGTCTCTTCCGCCACCTCTTCGCCGGTATTTGCGAGCGCCGGATCGGCCAAGGAGGTCACTCCCGGTGAATCGTGTTTTGGACGCGGCGAGTTTGCGCCATTTGCCTGTTGGCCGCCAGCCGGGGAGGCCCGGAAAAGCGTGCCTCTCCGGGCAAAAACGGCGATTCATTACGATGAAGGATGAAGCCCTTCCCCTAACCGGA
>PNMC01000161.1 GCA_013823365.1 Parvibaculum sp.
CGCGCCGATGTGATGATCACCGATGCGATCGAGACGCGGATCGTCGAGCGCGACTATGACGGGCTTTGCGCGACGAACCCGGACGCGCCCTTCACGCAGGCGGAAAAGGCCTATCTCCTGCCGCAGGATGCGGTGTTCAAGGCGCGGGTGGATGACTGGCTCGGGCGGCTTGAAGCGACCGGGGCTTCGCAGGGCATGATCCAAGACTGGCTCCAATAGAGGGGCGTTCGCCGCCTCGGGCGGCGGGCGCGCTTTCATTGCTGTGCGTGGAGCTAATATGGGGGCTCTGCAAGGGAGGGGGATAAGTTTATTTTTTGTGGCGGTCTCCCGCGGAAAAACACAATGTCGTCCCCGTCATTTTCCCATGCCCCTATAATCGTCATGGCCCGGCTTGTCCGGGCCATCCACGCCTTGGCTGACTTAGAGACTGTTTGAAAAGTCCGCCAATCCGCGCCCGTTCTGCAGATTTGCGATACTCAACTTCGTCATTGCGAGCGAAGCGAAGCAATCCAGAGCGGCAGGTGATGAGCTTGCCGCTCTGGATTGCTTCGTCGCCGCTTACGCGGCTCCTCGCAATGACGGACTTGTCGGAGTTTTCAAACAGGAAGAAAGAAAGGCGTGGATGGCCCGCATAAAGCGGGCCATGACGATTTTAGGGGATGGAGGGTGCGGCCCTGGACCCCCGGGTCAAGCCCGGGGGTGACATGTTTGTTTTTGTCTCTTCCCGGCGCCGGGATGGCCCATTTCCGGAGCGATTACTCGCCCGATGAAAAAGCCGACACGGCGAGCACCAGAACCAGGCATAGAACCGACGCCCACTGTAGCCGGATCACGTAGACATAGAGGCTCAATCTGGAATCGTCCAAAGTCCGGTGCCGGCGGGTCAACAAGAACTTGGTCGTCCGTATGTTGTTCATGGGCGTGTTGTTGAGGAATAGCGACGGCGAGCCGAGTGCCTCCCAAGTTTCTCTATGATTGCGCCGCATATACCTCATGAAAAAATGCGCCGTGGCGAGATGGATGAGCGTCAGGCCAAGAGCGATATCGAACAAATACGACACCTTATTGGACACACTCAATGGAGTGTCGCCGTCTCCCCCCATCCGCGCGGGCTCAACTTTCACGACATGACTAACCCCGATTTGCATCAAGGCAATTACCAGACACCCCGCCAGGAACAGGAAAGCAAAGCAGATCCAAAAAATACGAACCAGAACCACAAGCCTCGACAGACGGGCGTCTTCCATGAAGGTGTGCTGCGAACTAAACAGGAATTTCCAGAATCGGATTTCCTTCCCAAGAGATTGATTGAAAATGGACCCGCCCACCTCGGTCCATATTGCTGGATGTCTGTTCTTCAACTGCCTGTGCAACAACAGAATAGCGATCACACCGATTGCCCATACAGGCAAGGAAGTCGCGATAATGGCTGAGAATGCAAACTCGAGGAATTCAGTCCCGCTCTGCATCGCCTCCCCCTCACGCCGGAATGATCCGCTCCACCGCCCTTGCCTTCAATGCCAGTTTGCCGTCGCTATTGGTGAAGGTTGCTTCCACATAGGCCTGCGTTTTCGAGACGTTCATGACATGGCCTTCGCAGGCGAGGATGCCGTTTGTCACGGGGCGGAAGAAGTGCATCTGCAAATCTGACGTCGTGAAGTTCTGGTCGTCCTTCAGCATGGTCATCAGCGCGAAGGAGCAGGTCTGGTCGGCGAGCGTGGCCAGGTAGCCGCCGAAGACGGCAACGGGATTCATGTAGGCGGGGTCGACCGGCCAGTCATAGCGAATGCGGCCGGGCGCGAGCACGGTGAGCTTGCCCGCATAGAGATTGAGCGCCGTCACATGCGGCGGCGCCTTTTCCATCTCGCCCGCCTCGATCCGCTTCAGAATATTCGCCCAGCTCGGCATTACTTCCCCGTCTTCTCGTTTATCGCCGCTGCATCGGCGAGCATGTCGTTCAGGCCGATGAGTTCATTGTAGCGCTGGAAGGTGACGCGAGGCTCGGCTTCAGGCAAGCCCTCGCCTTTCAGGAGTGTCGCATAGACACCCTGCAGACGGGCGGTGACGGCGAGGAGCGCCGAGACGGGGAAGAGCGCAATCCTGAAACCGAGCGCCTCCAACTCCCTTGCACCGAGATAGGGCGTCTTGCCGTCTTCGACGATGTTGGCGACGAGGGGGACGCCCTTGAAATTGTCCGCGACTTTCCGCATTTCCGCTTCGTCGCGCGGGGCCTCGATGAAAAGAATGTCGGCGCCGGCCTTCAAGAAGGCATCGCCGCGGCGGAGCGCCTCGTCGAGATCATGGGTGGCGCGGGCGTCCGTGCGCGCCATGATCTTGAAGCTCTTCTCTGCCCGCGCGTCCGCCGCTGCGCGGATTTTCGCCGCCGCCTCATCGATGGCGACGACTTCCTTTCCTTCCATATGGCCGCAGCGTTTCGGGAAAACCTGGTCCTCGATCTGGATGCACTCAGCGCCTGCCTGCTCATAGGCGCGGGCGAGGCGCGCGGCATTCAAGGGGCCGCCATGGCCATTGTCGCCATCGGCGATGAGCGGCACGGGCGCGGCGGCAGCAGCGATGACGCGGACGCGCTCCATCATCTCCGCCGCGCTGACAAGGCCGATATCGGGAAGGCCGAAGCCTGCGCCCGCAACGCCGAAGCCCGTCATGTAAACCACTTCCGCGCCCGCCTGCGCGGCAATCTTCGCGGAGAGCGCGTCATAGGCGCCCGGCGCGACGATGAGGTCCGGCTGTTTCAGACGTTCGTCGAGGCTTGTCATGCGCTTTTCTTCTTTCTTTCCTGCTTCGCCCTGCCGCCGGCTTTATTGCCGATGACCGGGGCTTCGCCCCAATCGGCGCTGACGAGACGCGCGAGATCGTCCACCGCCTTGCGTCCGAGATTTTCCTCGAGCGCGGTTTCGAGCGCCGTCACGATGTCGAGCGCTTCCTCACGCATGGCGGCACCTTCGGGCGCGAAATGCACGAGCTTGCAGCGCGCATCCTCGGGATCGGGCTCGAGATAGACAAGGCCCTTGGCTTCCAGCTCGCGCAGCGCCGTATTGACCGACTGGCGGGTGACGCCGAGAAGACGCGCAAGCTCCGACGGGCGGCGGATGCCGGCATGGACATAGACCATGCACATGGATTCAAGCCGGCGCACGCCGCCATGGCCGCGCAAATCGAGGCTTTTCTGCAGCGCCGCGTCGAACCAGATGAAGCGGTTCAGGAGCCGCGCCATCAGAAGGCCGGGCTTTCGCGCCATCGAAAAAACTCCGCTTGAGGTTTTTGTCAGTTTATCTTACATTTTCCCGGTCATGCAACGGGAGGTTAGGCATGCCGAGACTGAGGCAGGTCGCGAAAGCGGACGCAGATCCCTTCGCGCAACAACTCTACAAGATGCTGTTCGGCGAGCGCGACCCGGTGAAGGAACCGGGCACGGCGACGGGGACGCCCGGCAACTGGTGGACCGTGTTCGCGCTGGTGCCGGACGCCTTCCGCCACACGACCGAGGGCTTCCAGTTCTATCGCAGCCCCAATCGCAAGCTCGATGCGAAGCTGCGCGAGCTCGGGCAGATCCGCGCGGGCTTTGCGCGCGGCTCGCAGTTCGTGTTTTCGCAGCATTGCAAGGCCTGCCGCGATGTGGGGCTCACCGAGGAGCAGATCGCGGCGATACCGCATTGGCCGATCGCGGATTGCTGGTCGCCGGTGGAGCGCGCGCTGCTCGCCTATACGGACTGCCTGGTGCTGCAGGGGGGCCGCGTGCCGGAGGCGATTTTCGACGAGATGAAGAAATATCTCTCGGACGAGGAGATCCTCGAATTCACCTACATCACCACGACCTATGACATGCATGCCACGATGTCGCGTGCGCTCAGGCTCGAATATGACGATGTGGACGAGCGCGTTGTCGAGATTGCGGCGCCGAAGGGAAGCTCCAACGACGTCATGGCCATGGTCGACACACAAGGGAAGGAATAGAGCGATGGGCTATCATCATCTGGCGCTTGCCGCGCGCGACATGAAGGCCATTCATGCGTTCTACGAAGGCGTGATGGGCTTCGAGCTCGTGAAGGTGGAAGTGGGACCGGCGCCGGAAGGCGGCTGGGCGAAGCATTTCTTCTACCGGATGGAAGACGATTCGAAATTCATCGCCTTCTGGGAGATGCACGATATTCCGGGGACGGAAGGCTTCGAAACCAATCTTTCGAAGGCCGCCGGCGTACCCGACCATATCAACCACATTTCCTTCGATGTGAAGGACCGGGCGGACCTCGAGCGGCGGCGCCAGAAGTGGCTCGATGCGGGGCTCGATGTGCTGGAGATCGACCATAACTGGTGCCACTCGGTCTACACGAAAGACCCGAACGGCAATTTCGTGGAGTTCTGTCTCACGACCGGCAGCTTCAGCGCGGCGGATCGCGAAGAGGCGCTCAATGCGCTGACGGCGGAGAAGCCCGACTTCTCGAAGCCGCCGGCGAATGTGCAGTTCCACAAGCCGCAGGCGGCGTGAGGGGCAGTAACCTTCTCACGTTCAAAGTGCCTATAACCCCCAATTCGTCACGGCCCGATTTATTCGGGCCGTCCACGTCTTTGCCGCGCATTTGAAAGAAAGACGTGGATGGCCCGGACAAGCCGGGCCATGACGGATTTGGGTTTATGAAACTGCCTACAGGCCGGCATCCCACCGAACTACTGCGCAAGCGCCGTAACGCTCAGAAGCTCGGCGGAGTGCAGGCGGAGACGACGACGCAATCCACGGTGCCCGGATTGTGGAAGCGGTGGGGGAGGCGCGAGTCGAAATAATAGGCATCGCCCGGCACGAGGCGGCGGATCTCGCCGCCGACGGTGAGCTCCAGCACGCCGGAAATGACCATGCCGCATTCCTCGCCCGCATGGGAGAGCATTTCCTCGCCCGTATCGGCGCCCGGCTTGTAGCGCTCATGCATCATCTGGATGGCGCGGCCGCGCGTGTCGCGGCCGACAAGGCGGAAGGAAACATCGCCACCCGCGATCTCGCGCAGTTCCTTCCCGGCATAGAAGACCTTGGCGCGGGGCTTGAGGTCGAGCGTCAGGAAATCCGCGATGGAGATCGGGAAGCCGCCCAGCACCTTTTTCAGGGAGCCGATGGAGGGGCTGATGCGGTTCTGCTCGATGAGGGAAATCGTGCCGTTGGTGACGCCCGCGCGCTTGGCCAATTCGCGCTGCGAGAGGCCATACATCTTGCGCAGCTCGCGGAGCCGCACGCCGATATCCTGCCCTTGCGCTTCGCCCTCGCCTGCCCCGGCCTCGCCGCCGGCACCATGCGCACGCCTGAAATCCCCTGCCATTTGTCTATTTTACTAAACAGGCACTCCAGAGTCACGCAGGAGAAAGCTTGCTTTCCGGTGCTCCCGGACTTTCAATCGCGGAAAATCCTGAACGGAGGCCCGCGATGAGCGCCGAAACCACGCCGAACGATCTCGAACCCTTCTGGCTGCCCTTCACGCCGAACCGGCAGTTCAAGCGGGAGCCGCGCCTGCTCTCGCGGGCGAAGGACATGTATTACTACAAGCCGGACGGGACGCCGGTGCTGGATGCAACGGCGGGGCTCTGGTGCTCCAATGCCGGGCATTGCCGCGAGCCGATCGTGAAGGCGATCCAGCAGCAGGCGGGCGAGCTCGATTTCGCGCCTTCGTTCCAGTTCGCGCATCCCAAGGTGTTCGAGCTGGCAAGCCGCGTGGCGGCGCTGGCGCCGGCCGATCTCGACCATGTGTTCTTCTGCAATTCGGGATCGGAAGCGGCCGACACGGCGCTCAAGATCGCGATTGCCTATCACCGCGCGAATGGCGAGGCCTCGCGCACGCGGCTCATCGGCCGCGAGCGCGGCTATCACGGCGTCGGCTTCGGCGGGATTTCGGTGGG
>PNMC01000162.1 GCA_013823365.1 Parvibaculum sp.
CCCCGATATCGTCGTCCATCAGACCGATCCGGACGAAAGGAAGAAGGCCGCGGGCATCGGCGAAAGCTCCCTGCCGGGCCACCTCGCTTCCGACGATGGCGAGGAAGTGGCCGGCTCCGACAGCTTCGTCCCGAAGGACAAGGCCGACGACAAGCAGCTTCTCTACGCGATCGACCTTCTGAACGGCGTCAGGCAGGACGCGGCATTCCTCGGCGGACGTACGTCGAGCGCAATGGCCAACTGACGCATACGGCCCGGGCCAGCCGGAGACGAATGTCGAACATGGTGGCGAATATGGCGGCGAGCGGCTCCGGCCCGGACCAGTACGGAGAGCCGGAGGACGAAGGCGGCCCTCGCGGCGGACGCATTCTCGGCGCCGCCGCGATGATCGTCGCTCTTGTCTATGGCGGCACCTTGGCCTGGCTTCTCCTCGCCGACAGCAGGCTCGCAGGCGAGCCCGTCGCACGCCTCGCGCTCACCGCGCCGGAAGAGCCGGCGGCCCCCGCCCCGGCCGAATCCCCGGCCGACTCCGAAGAGCCCGCCGGGCCCGGCGAAATGGCGGGCGACGAGCTCGACGCACCGGCCGATCCGCAGGTCGCGCTGGATGCCGGCGACGCCCCGACCGCCGAGGAACAGGCGCTCCTCGACGCCGCCCGCAACCTCGATCTGGAAGCCGAGCAGGATGTATCCGGCGAGGTGAGGATCACCGGCGCCGAGACGCTTGGCGAGCCCGCAGCACCGCCCGCCGCCGAGCTGCCCGTCATCGCCCTCGCGCCCTCGCCCGACCCTGCCCTGGTCGAAACCACGGCAGAGGGCCCGCTGCCCCGGATCGCGCGGGACGGGCGCAGGCCCTCCGAGGTCTATGCGCGCCCCGTGCCCGCCGGCACACAGGCGCACCGCCGCATCGCGCTCGTGGTGAGCGGCATGGGCATCAGCGAGAGTGCGACGGCGCATGCCATCGCCACCCTGCCGCCGGAAGTCACCTTGTCCTTCGCCCCCTATGGCGCGCGGCTCCAGGAATGGATCGACAAGGCGCGCGAGGCGGGACACGAGGTGCTCCTCGAACTG
This sequence comes from Parvibaculum sp., assembly GCA_013823365.1. Lineage (GTDB taxonomy): Bacteria > Pseudomonadota > Alphaproteobacteria > Parvibaculales > Parvibaculaceae > Parvibaculum. The sequence goes on from PNMC01000162.1 coordinate 1,069, forward strand.
CCCATGGAACCTTTCGGCTATCCGCAGAACGATCCCGGCCCGCACACGCTGCTGACGGGCGGCAACACGGCGGAGAATATTTCACGCCTCGAATGGCTGATGAGCCGCTTCACGGGTTATGCGGGCGTGATGAACTATCAGGGTGCGCGCTTCACCGCCTCCTCGACGGCGCTGAAACCCGTTCTCGCCGCGCTCGGCGCGCGGGGCCTCCTCTATGTGGACAATGGCGCTTCCGCGCGAAGCCTCGCACCCGCGCTCTCGCGCGAGGCGGGCCTGCCCGCCGTACAGGCGACGCGGATCGTCGATCCGGTGCAGAGCCCGGAAGTGATCGCGAATGCGCTCGACATGTTGCAGCAGGTATCCGCCGAAAGCGGCATGGCGGTCGGCATTGCATCCGGCTTCCCGGTCACCGTCGACGCGCTGGCGCAGTGGGCGGCGAAGCTGAAGGATGAAGGTTACGTGCTGGTGCCCGTGACGGCCGCCGCGGAGTGAAGTGAATGCCCGAACATCTGCCCCGCAGCTCGAAAGATGGCAGGCCCGTCGATCCCGAAACCCTGCCCTACCGGCCCTGCGTCGGCATCATGCTCATCAACAGGGACGGTCTCGTCTGGGTCGGCAATCGCATCAACGGCGCGGGCGGCGCTCAGGAACTGACCGGCGCAGCACTCACCTGGCAAATGCCGCAAGGCGGCATCGACGAGGGCGAAGATGCGCGCGAAGCGGCCTTTCGCGAAATGAAGGAAGAAATCGGCACGGACAAGGCGCGTATCATCGGCGAGACGAAGGACTGGCTCACCTACGACCTGCCACCGCATCTCGTCGGCATCGCCCTCAAGGGAAAGTATCGCGGCCAGAAACAGAAATGGTTTGCCCTGCGCTTCACGGGCGATGACAGCGACATCGACATCGCCGCCGACGATCACCAGGAATTCAGCGAATGGGCCTGGGTGCCGGCCCATGAACTCGTGGACCTCATCGTGCCCTTCAAGCGCGGCGTCTATGAACAGCTGCTGCGCGAACTCGGGCCGCTGGCAAAGCCCGGCGACTAGCGCATTTGCGCTCCCGGCTGCACCTTCCAGCCAAGAACGATCCCGTCGAGCCGGGCGGCAAGCGGCATCACCCTCGTCTGGAATGCGAAGGATGCGTAATCCCATCTTTCGCCCTGCTTGAGCGTAACTATCCGCTGCAGCTTTTCCTGGGTCAGGGTCAGAAGCTCGATCAGCCGGTCGATCTTCGGCTGCGCCTCGCCCGGCGCATCGGCCTTTATGACAACAAGGGTGCGCCGCCACGCATCGAAATTCTCCTCATTCGCCAAAGACGGCAGAGAGGTTTTCGCGGGCACCGCCATATAGTGCGACAGCTCCTCGCGCATGGTTTCGAGATCGCCGCGAAACGCCGCAAAAGGTCCGACGGGGCCGACATTGTCCGGCGTGGAAACGGCGAGCATCGAGCTCATGGCCGCACTCGCGATCTCCTGCGCCTCGCCGAGAGCGGGGAGAATATCCTCCCTGAAAAGCTGCAGCCCGGGATAGCGGTTCGGCGTGCCCGCGATCGCTGCCACCGCGCGTTCCTCGGCAAGAAGCCGCGCCGCGATGCGCTTTGCCTCTTCGAGTTCGACAAGCCTCTTACCGTCCGTCCAGCTTGCCGAATCCGCATCGAGCGCATCGAGCGCCGCCTGCTTGCGGCGCATCGCATCGAGCCACTCCGAACGAAATCCGTCTCCATCCGTGAGGAGCAGGCCTCGCAGCGCGACGATGCTCGCCTCATGCGCTTCGAGAAAGCTCTGCAGCAGCGTGGCAAAGGATGTCACCGGGGGGGCGGCCTCGGCCGCTTCGGGCACTGGGACCGGCGCCCTCTTGCCGCCGGGCAGCGACACAGCCAGAACGAGCGCCGCCAGACCGCCGAGCCCGAGCGCCAATGCAGCTCGCAGGCTCTTGCGGCGGAGAGCGGGAAAACCGTTTCTGAAGAGACGTTTCTTGCCGCGGGGAGCTTTTTCAAGAGGCGCCGTCTCGCGAAACGAGGCGCCCCGCCCGCCGGGAGAAATCGCTGTTTCGTTGTCGGCTAAGCCGCCGGGAATGCCGCCCGGGCCGCCTTTGCGGCCTGGAAAGGCGCTGACATTTCTCGCCGCTGGCCCGCCAAAACGGCTCCGCCAGTAATGCTCGGCATCTCGCGTCGATGAAAACGGCATGACACATTCCTGCCCCTGCCGTACCCCGAACCAGTACCTGAGATCAGCCTAGCGCGGATTCCGTGGGTTATGGAAGGGAGATTTGTCCGGATATGTCGGTACACGTTGTTTTGCTGGCGTCCGGCGCCGTTTAGTGCTTTGAATCCCTGTAGCGGGGTACGCGGGCATTGCCGCCGGGTCACACATCCGGGGCACACTGCGCAGAGGATGTCATGTCCATCTTTACTCGCACCGCCATAGGCTGTGTCGCAGCAGGCGGACTTTTCCTGATCCTGAGTGAATGGCGCGGCGAAACCGGTACGTTGATAGGCGATGCCTATGCCGGCGCCTATGCCTATGTCGCCGGTACGGCGCCGCCGCCGGTGCCGCTCGAGCGGCCGCCTCATCTTGCCCTCGCCGCACTCGGCGAATGTCTGCGCGGCACCGGGCAGGTCGAGGGCGAGAATGCCTATGCTGCCTATTGCGCCGATCTTGCGAGCCTCACCGCGACGTCGGCGGCGCTGCCTGAAATCATGGCCGCGCTTTGCACGCGGACGGCGGAGACGGAGGGCCTTCTGCCCGTGAGCGAAGGCTGCCGCATGCCGAGCCCAGAGGCCGGCACGGTTCTCTATGCCGGGCACTTCAAAGGCTATCTCGGCGTGGTGATCCTTGAAACCGGACTTGGCCGCGTCACGCTTGCAGGACTTGCGGAGATCGCCGTCACGCGCGGCGCGCGGATCGAAAAGGGCGACACGCTCGGCACCGCACCCGCAGCAACGGCGCCCGCTCTTGCCGGCGCTGCCGTGGAAGGCGAGGGACCTCACCTTCTCTATATGAGAGGCGATGCGACGCCCGTTCCGGCGGCCTGATCAGACACCGGCGCGGGAGAGCCGCCAGTTGCGGAAGCGCCAATAGCGCCAGGCGAGCCCGGAAACCGCACGCATCAACGCGCCATGCGGTTTCAGTCCCGCAGCCTTGCCGACCATCGAGACCAGACGGTCGACATGCTGACGGCGATAAAGCCCGAGCGCCCGCTTCTCGTAAGCCTTGGCGAAATGCACGCGCTCGTAAGGCACGCTGCCGTCCGCCGGCGTGTTCGCCGCGTAATAGGCGCAGGCAAGCTCGTCATCATCCGCTTCCGACACGCGGCCGATGGCGACGCGGATCCGGTCGAGGATGGAAGGCGGCGTCTCGCCGAGATCGGTGAACTGTTCGTAGAAGAGCTTGTAGTGGCGGAACTCATCCGCCGCGATATTGCTCGCGATCTGCTTCAGCACCGGCTCGTCCGTCGCATCCTTGATCGCGGTGTAATAGGACGACGTGCCGCTCTCCACCACGCAGCGCGCAATGAGCTCGCCGCCGCGGCTGCCGCGCACGCTTTCGATCGCATCGAGCGGAATGGAATAGCCTTCGCGGAAGCGCTTGAAGGCGTCGTCGAAGCTGAAGCCGGGATCGGCAAGCTCCGCCCAGCGCGCCAGCGCCTGACCGTGCTGCACTTCCTCCGCGCCCCATTTGTGAATGGCTTCCTTCACATCCGGGCGGTCGGAAAACACGTTGCAGAGATAGGTGACATAATCGGGCGCGTTGAACTCGACCATCGCCGCCGCCTTCACGGCGCGCAGAATGTCGGCATCGACCTTTGTGGGGTCGAAGTCCTGCCACCTGATGTCATCCAGCGTCCAGTGACGGCTCATGGCTTGGGTCCGTTCGTCGCGTCTTGTGTCACAATAGCAATATAAAGCGAAATCCGCCGGGGTTAAGAGCGGCGCGGTGGCGCAGGGCCCGCCGCCGGAACGCGCAATCCGTCCCGGAAAAGCGAAAGGGGCGGCCTCCGGACCGGAAGCCGCCCCCTGAAATTCGGCCAAAAGGCGTCAGATCGCCTCTCGAAGCGCCTTGAGCTGGTCGAGCTTTTCCTGCGCCCGCTGTCGCGTCTCGTCGGACTTCGCATCCGCGACATCTTCCTCGGCATTGGCGATCTCGCGCGAAAGCGCCTCGGCATCGAGTTCCGACAGCGGCACCGTGTGCTCGGCGAGTATGGTAAGGCCGGCAGGCGTCACTTCCGCAAAGCCGCCACGCACGAAATAGCGCCGCTCGGGCTGGCCATCGACATGCACACCGATGACACCGGGGCGGAGCGTGGACATGACCGGCGCATGGCCGCCCATGATACCCATGTCGCCTTCGCTGCCGGGCACGGTCACCATATCGACGTCCTCGGAAAGGAGCAGCCGTTCGGGCGACACGAGATCGAAACTCAGCTTCTCAGCCATTCGCTTTTACCTTCGTCCGGCTTCGCGGTCTTACGCGGCTTCCTTGGCAAGACGCTCGGCCTTGGCGATCGCATCTTCGATCGTGCCGACCATGTAGAAGGCGGCTTCCGGCAGATGGTCGTAATCGCCGTTGCAGAGGCCCTTGAAGCCCTTGATCGTATCCTTGATGTCGACGAGCACGCCCGGCGAACCGGTGAAGACTTCGGCGACGAAGAAGGGCTGCGACAGGAAGCGCTCGATCTTGCGGGCGCGGGCGACGACGAGCTTGTCTTCTTCCGACAGTTCGTCCATGCCGAGAATGGCGATGATGTCCTGGAGCGACTTGTAGCGCTGCAGGATTT
>PNMC01000163.1 GCA_013823365.1 Parvibaculum sp.
CGATATGCTCAAGATCGTCGAGCCGGCTCGCGCCGATCAGGTCGATGATGAGATGCGTGCCGGCAAAGCGCTTGCCGTCGCGCTCGATGAAGAAGTCCTTTCTTTCATCGGACGTGGTGCATCGATCCGCGGCCTTGTCGGCAACGGCGTGAACGGGAAACTCGAGAACTTCCGCCTGGGTCTTGCTTGAAACGTTGTTCAAGTCGATCCCCAATTGGAAGAGGGCATTGGATTCGGTCATTTTAAGTGCCACTCCCCAACCAGTAGATGGACGAGGCCCGCGGGATAACGCAGTCGCGCTCCGCTCCGGGCCGGATGAATTGTCTTTGCGTGGGTGAACGCTGCTGCGGTTCCCGAAAGAACCTTGACGGTTTCCGATGTCCGGCTGCGATCGCTCGCCGGACTTGCGCGCCTTAAGTTGCGGAAAAAAGCAACGGACGTGCTCGGTTTGATCCGGGGCTTCAGCCCCTCAGACTAGAACCGGACATATGCAATCTCCCTCGAAACCCGGCGGAGGTAACCGAACAATGCCCAAGGCATGCCGCCGAAATTGTCCAAAGAGACGCGTACGCCGTTACATAACCGGATTGGCCAGTGGCACGTGCGATTGCGTTCGAGGGGTATGTAGCGAGGGGGGCCCCCCCTGTCAATGAAATCCGAGGATTTCCGCGGGGAATTTCAGTTCCCATAAAGCGGGCCCGCCGCGGCATCCGGACGCTGGACGAGATTTTATTTGCGATTCATTCTCATTTGCACCACTCTTTCCCAACCGGAATCGCCGCCAGCCGAGGTGCCCCCATGAAAGCCGCCATCAAGGAATTCGAAGCCTACTCGTCAGAGCCGGTCCATCGCTATGCGCCGGACCAGCCGCTGAGCGAGCTTGGCTTTGCCGAGCAGTTTCTCGTCTGGAGCCTGCGGGTCCAGTGGCGCGTGACGGCGGAGGGCGCGGAGACGAAATCCCACCTGCTGCAGCGCGCCTTCGATGCACTGCAGATGCCGGACGGCCCGGCGATCGTGGCCGAGCTTGCGGCGGTCCTCGCGCTTACGGTGCAGCGGCCTCTCTCCATCCCTTGCCCGCGCTGGCGGGTGCTGACGAGCGACGAAGTCCGTCTGCTGAACTTCACGGCTGCGCTGCAGCGCCGCGATGGAACGCCGGGCGCGGCGCTCGATCCTTCCTGGGCGACGGCGCCGAGCGGCGCCTCGCCGATCTGGGTTCCTGCGCAGCGGCTGGCGCTCGCCTTTTCGGCGGCGGGGCTGATATTCGGCTCGGCCTGTCAGGGCCCCTCCTTCCCTGAGGCCATGCCCCGCCTTCTGCATTGAGGCTTCAGCCGAAATTTCGCGCTGCTGCAAGCGTCCCCATGCGCGAGGTGATGGCGAAGAACTCGGCGATCGTGTCGTCGATGATCTCTTTCGCACTCTTCACCCCGGTGATGAGGCCGGCCGTTTCGCCGGCAAGACCGACAGCCGCTTCCATGTCGCCGCCGAAGTAGAGATCGAGGATGCGGGCAAAGGTGTCCGGCGGCATCAAGCCTTCCTCATGGATCGCCGAGGTACGGTTCGTCTTCAAGGCGCGGATGCAGGGCGTCGACTTCTTGTTCAGCACATAGGTGCCGGTTTCCTTCGCGTCGACGATTGCCTGCTTGTAGTTCGCATGGACGGGGCTTTCGGCACAGCAGACGAAGCGCGTGCCCATCTGCACGGCCTCGGCCCCCAGGGCGAAGGCCGCCGCCATGCCCTTGCCGTCGCAGATGCCGCCAGCGGCAATCATCGGAATATCGCTTTTCGCGCGGATCGCCTGCAGCAGGACGAGCGTGCCCACTTCCTCCGGGTTCTTGAAACCGCCGCCTTCCGTGCCCTCGACCACGAGGCCGTCGATCCCCGCTTCGACGCATTTCATCGCCGCATCGACCGTGGGCACGGCGTGATAGACGGTGATGCCCGCATCGTGGAGCGGCGCGATGAACTTTGCAGGGCTGCCGGCCGAGGTGGTCACGAACTTCACCCCCGCCTCGCAGACGAAGCGGAGCATCGCATCGTCCTTCAGAAAGCGGATCGGCAGGTTGACGCCGAAGGGCGCGTCGGTGAGGTCGCGCATCTTGAGAATTTCGGCCTTGCAGGCTTCGGTCTCGCCCGACGAGGTTTCGATGATGCCGAGCCCGCCCGCGCGGCTGACGGCGCTTGCAAGTTGCGAGCGCGCGATCCAGCCCATCGGCGCCTGGACGATCGGATATCTTGCGCCGGTATGCGCGAGAACGCGGTTCATGGAAGTCCCCCTGTTGTCATTCTGAGTGTCACTATCCGGCAAGGAGGCCATAGGCCGGGGCGATGCGCAAGGCGGCGCCCGCGAAAGGCAAGCAGCAAAAAGGCGCGGGAGGCAAACTGCCGCCCGCGCCTTCGATGCCGTGCCGTTTAGCGGAAGTGGCCGTAGGCCCGGACCACCGCTTCCGACAGTTCCTTGTAGGCGCCTTCGACACCGGTCTTGATCTCGTCGAACGCGCCTTCGCCCTGCTTGGTGAGCTCGGCCAGCCGGGAGCGGAGTTTTGCCCGGTCGGTCTTGAGCTGCTTCAGGAGGCCGGAATAGCGCTTTTCCGCCTGCTTGAGCGCCTTCTTGGCTTCCTTCTCGGCCTTGTCGACCTCTTTCGAAAGCTGCGCCACCTGCTTTTCAAGCTGCTTCTTCAGCTTGGCGCGCTCGGGCGACAGTTTCGATGCCTTGCCTGCCGATTTTTTGGCGGGCTTTTTCGCGGCCGCCTTCTTGGCTGCGGGCTTCTTCGCCGCGGGTGTCTTTGCGGGGGTCTTCTTCGCCGCAGGCTTTTTCGCAGATGCCTTCTTCGCCGTCTTCTTGCCCGCCGCCGGGTTACCGCCGGTCCGCTCGGAAAGCTCGGCCTCGCTCAGCGGAGGCGTCGTCTTGGCCGCGGGAACGGAGCCCGCCCTGCGCGACGCCGTCTTGCTCCGCGACGCGACACTGCGGCCGACGGCCGCTCCACGCTTCCTACGATTATCGCTCATGATCGAATGCCTCGAATGTATGTGCCACCGGACGTCACGCAGCGCCGGTTATTGAGAGTGGCGCGAATGCAGAGGCGTTTCAAGGGCGCTATTCGGCGGCGGTGCGCAGGGGCGATGGCTGATGGCCGCGCACGAGCTTGCCCGGCAGCGCGCCGGTCGGCTTGCCATCGCGGTAGATCACCTCGCCGCTGACAATAGTGGCGATATAGCCTTCCGCTTCCTGCATCAGACGGCGCGCGCCGGACGGGAGGTCATAGACCATGTGCGGCGGCAGGAGACGCAGCCGCTCGAAGTCGATCACGTTAAGGTCTCCCTTCATGCCGGGCGCGATCAGCCCACGATCGAGAAGGCCGACGGCCTCTGCCGTGTCGCGCGTCTGGCTCTTCACGACGAAGGGAATGTCGAGATGCTCGCCGCGCGAGCGGTCGCGGCACCAATGGGTGAGCATGTAGGTCGGCACGCTGACATCGCAGATGACGCCCACATGCGCGCCGCCATCCGACAGGCCGAACAGCGTGTTCGGATTGCGGATCATGGTCAGCGCGTTGTCGAGGCTGAAGTCGTAGTAATTGTGGAGCGGGAAAAAGAGGAAATTGCGGCCGCCATTCGCCGTCAGAATGTCGTAGACGATGGCATCCGGGTTCACGCCGTCGCGCTTGGCGCGCGCGCCGATGCTTTCTTCCGGCGAGGGCTCGTAGTTCGGCGGGTCACCGAGCTCGAACATCTTGTGATAGGCGCCCGCCAGCGAATTGAGGAAGGGGTGGCCGGGCTCAAGGCTTTCCGAAAGAAGCTGCTCGCGGAAGGCCGGGTCGCGCATGATGGCAACGCGCTCTTGCAGCGGCTTGTCGGCAATCGTTCGGTAGCTCGGCCGCGTGAGGAAGGGATGAACCGAGCCCTGCAATCCGAGCATGAGGCCGACGGGGCGGCCCTGCACCTGCGCCTTGATGGGCAGGCCCTTCGCCGCCGCCTTATCGAGGCGACCAAGCAGATCGCGCCACTGGTCGGGCATCACATCCGCCTGGACGAGCGAGAAGCTCAGGGGGCGGCCCGAGACCTCGACGAGCTTTTCGACGAGCGAAAACTCGTGATCGATCTCGCGGAAATCGGACACCCATTGGAGGACGCCGGCGCCCGCTTCCTTCAGGCCTTCGGCAATCGCGATCATTTCCTTGTCGGCAGCGCCGATGGTCGGCGTCAAATCGCCATCGCTGGTGCGATGCGCGACGGTGCGCGAGGTAGAAAAGCCGATGGCACCCGCCTTGATCGCGTCGCGGACGATTTCACGCATTTCGGCAACTTCGGCATCCGTCGCCGCCTCGCGCATTGCGCCGCGCTCGCCCATGACATAGACGCGGACCGCACCATGCGGCACCTGCATCGCCACGTCGATATCGCGTTCGCGCGCTTCAACCGCATCGAGATAGTCGGCGAAGCTTTCCCACTGCCATGAGAGACCTTCATGGAGCGCAGCGCCCGGAATATCCTCCACGCCTTCCATGAGACGGATAAGGCGGTCGTGATCGGCCTTGCGCACCGGCGCGAAACCGACGCCGCAATTGCCCATGACGACGGTGGTGGAGCCGTGGATGGAGGACGGCGTCATGCGGCTGTCCCATGTCACCTGCCCGTCATAATGCGTGTGAATGTCGACCCAACCCGGTGTGACGAGAAACCCTTTCGCGTCGATTTCCTCGCGGCCCTTTGCGGCGACCGTGCCGACCTCGACGATGACGCCCTTGTCGACCGCCACATCGGCCACGCGCGGCGCCCCGCCTGTGCCGTCCACGACTATGCCGCCCCGGATAACGAGATCCACTTCGCCCATGATTTCCTCCTCAACATTCATATTTCTTGTTGAGAGGATGATAGCGCGGGCAAGGGCCTTTCCGAAACCCAAAGCCAAGGGTTCCGGAAAGGCTCAAATTGAGGCTTTCTCAATCCGCGGATCGATTGATCGCGGCTTCCTGCGCGAGGCGAATGTTCCGGCGCTCGATCAGGCGCTGCAGACGCTTCTGGCGTTCCGCCGTCAGCGGATAGGTCCAGGTGAGATAGAGCGCGGCAAGGAAGAAGATCGAGGGGATCACCGCATAGGCGAAGGCGAGCCACCACATCTCATCCGGGCCGTTGACGACGCCCGGCACCGGGTTGAAGCCGAAAAAGGCAACGACATTGAGCGAGATGCCGGTGCCGAAGGCGGTCGCAAGTTTTGTCGTCATGCCGGAAATGGCAAAGAAGGTACCGGCGCGCTTGCCCTTGGAGCGTGCGGTATCGACATCCACCACATCGGCGAGCATGGCGAGCGGCAGGAACTGCAAGCCGCCGAAGCAGAGGCCCTTGGCGACGAACATCGCCGTGAAGATCTGCGTCTGGCCGGGCACGAGGAAGAAGGCGATGGTGGAGAGGCCCGCTGCCGCCGTCATGCAGACGGCGAAGGCCTTGTGCTTGCCCATCTTGCGGCCAAGCCAGAGCCAGCCCGGAATGGCAAGGAGACCCGCCGCGAAATAATAGAGATAGAGCATGCCGACACCGGTGATGCCGATATAGTCGCGCATGAAGAAGAGCGAGAGCGCGTTGCGGAAGGCTTCGCCGCCGGTAACGATCAGCACAATCGCAAGCACGCGCACCATGGGCCCGTTCTTGCCGACATGGCGCAGCCCCTCGATGAGCGGCACCTGGCGCGAGACCTTCACGTGGGCGGGCTCGGCCACGCGCCAGCAGACGAGGAAGACGGCGAGCGGCGTGAGGATGACGATGGTCCAGCCCATCGCCACCAGCACGGGCCGCGGCGTTGCGGGCCCCTCGATAAAGAAGGGCAGG
>PNMC01000164.1 GCA_013823365.1 Parvibaculum sp.
CCTGACAGGCGCGATGATCTATTACGACTGCCAGATGCACGCGCCGGAACGGCTCTGCCTTGAATGCATCGAAGGCGCGGCGGAATATGGCGCCGGTGCCGCGAACTACGCCGAAGTGACGGGCTTCACGACCGAAGCCTCGATGAAACGTGGCGTGAAAGTCTCCGGCGTCACCGTGCTCGACAAGCTCACGGGCGAAACGTACGCGATCCGCGGCCGCGTGGTCGTGAATGCGGCGGGGCCCTGGGCCGACAAGACCATGGCGCTGGTGGACGAGACGCCGGCGCGCCGCCTCATCCGCTCCAAGGGTATCCACATTATCACGCGCGATCTTTCCGGCAGCAATGCGCTCGCCATCAAATCCGAACTCGGAGGGCATTTCTTCGTCATCCCCTGGCGCGGCCACACCATCATCGGCACGACGGACACCGTGTTCGAGGAAGACCCGGACGATCTCGGCGTGACGGAGCGCGACATCGAGAATTTCCTGATCGTCGTGAATGATGGCCTGCCGGGCCTGAACCTGACCCGCAAGGACGTGCTGCATTTCTATGCGGGGCTGCGGCCGCTCGTCGACACGACACCGCAGGAGGTGGAGGGCTCTCCCCTTCCCAAGGATAGCTACAATGCAAGCCGCGCGGCGGAAGTCTTCGACCATGGCACCGAAGAAGCGATCGACGGTCTGATCTCCGCCATCGGCGGCAAATGGACGACATCGCGCCACCTCGCCGAACAGGTGGTGGACCTTGCGCTGAAGAAGCTCGGACAGACGGCGCCTTGCGAGACGCATTGCACGCCGGTCTATGGCGGCGAGATCGGCAGGCTAAAAAGCTACGTCGAACGCGCGCAGAAGAAATATCCGCATCTCGCGCCCGAGATCGTCGCAAACCTCGTCGACTTCTATGGCAGCCGGATCGACGAAGTGCTGGCGACGGCGGATGAGCGCCAAGGAGCGCAGGAAGGCGAGCGCGAGGAATTGCTGCGCCGCCTTTCGCCGCAAACTAATGTCATCGGCGCGCAGGTGGTTCATGCCGTGCGGCACGAAATGGCGCTTCATCTCGAAGATGTCGTCTTCCGCCGCACGGGGCTCGGCACGCTTGGCCACCCAGGCGTGCCCGCGATCGCGCAGGCCGCCGAACTGATGCGCCGCGAACTCGGCTGGGACGAGACGCAACATGCGCGCGAAATAGCCGAAACCGTGCGGCAGTTCGATACGGTCTGAGAACGAAAACAAGACGGGGGAGGAGATCATGGCCGGGGGGATGCCGCATGTTGCAGCCATCGTGAACCCGCGCTCGGGCGGCGGCCGCACCGGCCGGGCCTGGCGCGTGATCGCGGAAACGCTGGAAAAGGAACTGGGGCCCATCCGCACGCATTTCACGGGCGGCCCCTCGACGCCGCACTACCTTCCCGCCGCCGAACTCGCGCGGCAGGCACTTCACGATAATGCGCAGCTCGTGATCGCGGTGGGCGGTGACGGCACCATCGACGAAGTGGTGAACGGATTTTTCGAGGCAGGCGCGCAGATCAACCCCGATGCGCATCTCGCCGTGCTGAACGCAGGCACCGGCGGCGACTTCCGCCGCACCTTCGACCTCCCGCAGGATGCGGCCGAAGGCGTGAAGCGCATCGCCCAAGGAACCACACGGCAAATCGATATTGGCCGCCTCACCTTCATCGCCCATGACGGGGAGGAGAAGGACCGCTATTTCAACAATATCGCCAGCTTCGGCTTGTCGGGCGAAACGGTGCATGCGGTGAACAACGCCACCTGGCAGAAATCGCTCGGCGGCAATTTCGCCTTCACATGGGGTTCGCTCGTGACGGCGCTGCGGCACAAGGCCCGGCCCGTGCGCATAACCACCGACCAGGGCTTCGAGACCGTTGCGAATATCGGCCTCGCCGCGGTGGCGAACGGGCGCTATTTCGGCAGTGGCATGATGGTGGCGCCGGACGCCGAGCCCGATGACGGCTTGTTCGACCTTGTCATCATGCGCGACCTCGGCTTCTGGGATTTACTCACGGGCAGCGGCAACTTGCGCAACGGCACACATGTGAACGGACCGAAAGTGACGGTGACACGCGCGCGGACGGTGACGGCGGTGCCGCTCGGAACCGAGCCCGTGCTTATCGATGTGGACGGCGAGGGGCCCGGACGGCTGCCCGCGCATTTCGAGATACTCCCCGGCGCAATCGCGCTGCGCTGCTGAACAGAAGAAGGCAAAGAACAATGACCATCGACCGCACGACGCTGCGCTGGAACGGCTGGGGCCCTGTGAAGCAGGAGAACCCGCTGCCTTCGGATTCGCCCAAATGGGACTGGATTCAGGAGACGCTCGGCCTTTCGCGCCTGCCTGCGACGCCGTCCGTGCCGCTGTCTTCGATCCGGCTGCCCAGCTGCCGGATTTCGGAAACCGTGCTTGAAAGGCTTCGCGGCATTGTCGGCCCGAACCAGCTTCGCACCGATGACTACGAACGCGCCTTCCATGCGCGCGGCAAGAGTTACCACGACCTTCTCTATATACGCGCGGGCAAGCTCGACATGGCGCCGGACGCGGTCGCCTATCCGCGCAGCGCCGATGAGGCGCTTGCCGTGGTGAAGCTCTGCGCGGAGGAAGACATCGCGCTCGTGCCCTTCGGCGGCGGATCGTCCGTCGTCGGCGGCGTCAACGCCATGGCGAAATCGCTCGGCGGCGCAGTGCTGACGCTCGACACGACGCTGATGACCCGCATCATCCAGATCGACAAGGTGTCGATGACGGCGCGGATCGAGGCCGGCATTTACGGGCCGCAGCTCGAAGAGCAACTGCAGGCACATGGCGTGACACTCGGTCATTATCCGCAGAGCTTCCCCTATTCGACGCTGGGCGGCTGGATCGCCGCGCGTGGCGCGGGTCAGCAGTCGAACCGCTACGGCAAGGCGGAGAAGTGGCTCGTCTCGGCAAAGCTCGCAACGCCAAAGGGCTTCTGGACGACGGAGGCAACGCCCGCAAGCGCAGCCGGACCGAACCTCAACCAGCTTGTCGCGGGCTCGGAGGGCATTCTCGGCGTGATCGTGGAAGCGACGGTGAAGATCCACGACCTGCCGGAGCGGAAGGACTATCGCGGCTATCTCTTCAAGAGCTTCGCCGCCGGTGTGGAGGCCGCGCGCCGCATCAACCACGCGGAAATTCCGGTCGCGATGGTGCGTCTTTCCGATGCCCCGGAAACCTATTTCTTCCAGACCTTCTCATCCTCCAGCAGCGGCGGGCTGAAATCGAAGCTGCAATCGGCCTATCTCAAGATGAAGGGCTTCAACGAAGCGCCCTGCCTCATGCTGATCGGTCATGAGGGGCCGAAGGAAACGGTGATCTGGGCGCAGGAGCAGACGGAGGAAATCTGCAAGCGGCAGGGTGCGCTCGCGCTCGGCACAGGGCCCGGCAAACGCTGGTATCACGGCCGCTTCGACAGCCCGGCGATCCGCGACCCGATGATGGACCGGGGCGTCGGCGTCGATACGCTCGAAACCTCCACCCGCTGGTCGAACATCGCAAACCTGCATGAAAAGGTGACGGCGGCGATTGCCGAAGCGATGGCGGCGCATATGCCCGAGCAGCATGCGCGCGGTATCGTGATGGGCCATGTCAGCCATTCCTATCCCGACGGCGCGAGCCTCTATTTCACCTTCATCTTCCCGCGCCAGCTCGACCGCGAAGTGGAGCAATGGCAGGCGATCAAGCGCGCCGCCTCGGACGCGATCGTGATGAATGGCGGCACGATCAGCCATCACCATGGCGTCGGCCTCGACCATGCACCCTGGCTCGGCGAGGAAAAGGGTGAGATCGGCTTTGCACTCCTGAAAGCAACGAAACGCGAGATGGACCCGAAAGGCGTGATGAATCCGGGAAAGCTCTTGGGCTAGCCCTTCCTTGCTGTCCACAAATACAAGGATGTCATCCCGGCGAAAGCCGGGATCCATCTGACGTCCCGCACACCTCGCAAGGGCCGTGGACCCCGGCTTTCGCCGGGGTGACACCTATGGTTGGCGAGTCCCTTGCCGTCTCAGTTCTTCACCATCTCCCTCGCCATCTCGATGGCGGCGGCGAAGTCCGGCGCGCGGGTGACGCGGTCGAGCACATGCATGTCGGCAAGCACCCGGGCGGGCTGCGGCTGCAGCGCGGTGACGATGACCTTCGTGCCATTCTTCTCGCAGCGATCGATCATGGTTTCGAGCGCGGTGACGCCCGTCGCGTCGATGATCGGCACGGCGCGCAGACGCACGATCAGCACTTTAGGCGGCGTGCCGATTCGCTCCAGCGTTTCGCCGAGCCGCATCGCAACACCGAAGAAGAAAGGCCCACGGATCAGGCTCGCGGCAACGCCCGGCGGCAGGTCGTATTCCCGCATGGGCTGGAAATCGCGGGGGCTCTCGTCACTCACATCTTCCTCGACGAGATGCAGATCGGCCTGCACCTCGACCGCCTCCGACATGCGGTGCATGAAGAGCACAGCGGCGAGCACCACGCCGACCTCGATGGCGACGGTGAGATCGACCAGCACGGTGAGCGCGAAGGTGATGAGGAGAACCGCCCTGTCGCCTATCGGCGCGCGCATCATGTGGCGGAACTTGTCGATCTCGCTCATGTTCCAGGCGACGACGAGAAGGACGGCCGACAGTGCCGCTAGCGGAATATAGGTGGCGAGCGGCCAGGCGAGACCCATGAAGGCGAGGAGGAACAGGGCGTGCAACATGCCCGCAATGGGGCTTCGCGCGCCCGAGCGTATATTGGTCGCAGTACGCGCGATGGCGCCCGTCGCGGGCAAGCCGCCGATGGCGGCGGAAGCGCAGTTCGCGACGCCCTGCGCCACAAGCTCCGTATTCGAGCGGTGGCGGCGGCCCGTCATGCTGTCCGCAACCATTGCCGAGAGAAGCGACTCGACGCCTGCGAGAAAGGCGATGGTGAAGGCGCTCGGGAAAAGCACGACGATGCGATCCATCGTCACGTCCGGGAAGGCGGGAAGCGCGAAGGAAGGTTCAAGCCCCGCAAAGCGCGTGCCGATGGTTTCGGCCGGCAGCGCGAAGAGCCAGACGAAAAAGGCCGACAGCACGACCGCAATCAGAAAGCCCGGCAAAGCGGGCCGAGTGGCGCGGAGCCAGAGAATGAGGATGAGGGCGGCCATGCCGACGGCGATAGTGGCAGGCGAGATGGTGCCGAGCGCGCCGGAAAGCGCTCCGAGCTTCTCGATGAAAGGAGCAGGTTCGTTCTCGAGAGTGAGGCCGAGAAACTCGCGCACCTGGCTTGCCGCGATGATGACGGCAATGCCTGCGGTGAAGCCCGTCACGACGGGCTCGGGAATATATTTGATGAATGTGCCCGCGCGCAGGAGCCCTGCGCCGATCAGCATGAGTCCGGCCATCGCGGTCGCGATCAAGAGCCCGTCATAGCCGTGAACGGCGATGACATTGAAGACGACGACCACAAAGGCACCGGTCGGCCCACCGATCTGGAAGCGGCTGCCGCCAAGCGCGGAGATGAGGAAGCCCGCAACAACCGCCGTGATGAGCCCCTTGTCGGGCGTGGTGCCGCTCGCGATCGCGAGCGCCATGGCAAGCGGCAAGGCGACGATTGCGACGGTGAGACCGGCAATGAAATCCGCGCGGAAATCGGCGAAGCGATAGCCTTCCCGGAGCGCGGTGACGAGCTTCGGAACGAAAAGTTGCGGCGATGATGGTTTCCCTTGCGTGGGAAGCCCCCCCGTTTTGCGCCTCAGTCCTGTTCGATCAGCTTGCGGAGTTCAGCCTTCGCG
>PNMC01000165.1 GCA_013823365.1 Parvibaculum sp.
GGGAGGGATATAGGCGCTTCCGGAGGAAATTACAAGGAATCCCGAAAAACGGCGGTATCCCGCCAATTTCAGCGTCGTTATGCCCCGGGAACGCCCGCTCCGATATCGATCCATTCCCCCTCGCCGATATCGAGAATCCGGAAATCCTTCTCCGTGTGCAGTCCTGCAACTTCAACGACGCTGATCAGCGCCATGATGATCCAGCTCGCCGAACGTTCATTGTAGAGCGGCAGGTCGAGCGCCTCGCACTGAAGCACATAGCCCGTCGCGGCCTGCACCTTGATCGGGAAGCGTCCCCCGCATGGATAGCCGATAAGCGCCTCGCTGGCGGCGAAGAAGGACTGGAAGGCCTCTTCCTTCAGCAGTTCGAGATAATTCCATCGTGACGGGTCGAAGCCGAGAATCTCGGTGAGCTTCGATCCGGCATAGCGGAATTCAGCGCGTTCCAGTGTCTGGTATTCGACCATCACCATCATCGGCGTCAGGTCGCGAATGGCCAGCGGATCGAAGTGGCGCCTGTCGGGTACTACCGTGCCCTCGCGAGGCAACCCGCGCCAATAGTCGAAAAACCTAAAGCTCTCGCTGGTATTGAACTCGGGGGCGGCGTCCATCGGATCCTGCAGTGTCGCTGCCCCCCGGCAGGCCGATTGATACAGAGCCTGTGCCGCAATTCAAGCGACGCCCGTCCCTCAGGCGTAGGCCGAGATAATTCCCCAGAAGTCTTCCGCTTTCAGGCTGGCGCCGCCAACAAGCGCCCCGTTCACATTCGGCACCGTCATCAGTTCTGCCGCATTCGAGGGCTTCACGGAGCCGCCATAGAGAATACGCATCTTCGTGCCTTCCGCACCGAAACGGGCTTCGAGCGCCTTGCGGATCGCGGCATGAACCTTCGCCACATCGTCCGGCGTCGGCGTGCGGCCTGTGCCGATCGCCCAGACGGGTTCATAGGCAATGACCGTCGTTTTCGCCGTCGCGCCATCGGGCAGCGATCCCTTCAGCTGGCCGCGGATCACTTTCAGCGTGGCGCCGCTGTCCCGCTCCGCTTCGGTTTCGCCCACACAAACGATGGCTGTGAGCCCCGCGCGATGTGCGGCTTCCGCCTTGGCGCGGACCGCGGCATCGGTTTCGCCATGATCGGCCCGGCGCTCCGAATGGCCGACGATCACGAAGGCCGCGCCCGCATCCTTCAGCATCTCGGCCGAGACATCGCCGGTATGCGCACCGCTCTCCTTCGCATGGCAGTCCTGACCGCCGATTGCGATCTTCGAGCCTTTTGCGCTCTCCTTCAGCGTTGCGATGAGCGTGGCGGGCGGGCAGATCAGCACGTCGCAGGCGGGCTTTGCCTTGCCGGCGAGTTTCTTCGCCAGCGCGGTCACTTCCTTCTTCGAGGCTTTCGCCCCGTTCATCTTCCAGTTGCCTGCTACCAGTGCCTTCACGCGCGCCATTATTCCGCTCTCCGCATCGAGTTGGGTTGCGTCCGTTTAGCAGATGGCCGGTGTCCGCGCCAAGGTACCGGGACGCGGCGCCTGCGCATGGGTGAGATACACCTGAGGGAAATAGAACACAGTTTCATCGAAAGTTTCATTGCGATGACTATCCGATTGGCAAGTAATAGGCATGCGTGTAGGTTGCGCCTCATGAAAAACCGTCGATTCCACATGGCCGTAGAGGCCACCTTTTGGGGTTACTCGCCTTCGGGGCCGGGTCGCTTGCGCACGCGCTGAATTAGCCTGCAAAATCGACGTTTTGAGAGCCCCATCCACCAGATCGGGGCTCTTGTGTTTTCAGAACTCCGGTCACCGAAACCAGACGCGTACCGGAGTTTTCCCATGCCACTCGAATACTTGAACCGCTTCGCCGGCCCCAGGCTCGAAATCCGCGCGCCGCCGCGCTGATCCGGCGTCACCACTACATATCCGGAAGTCCGGGCGCTGTTCCCGCGTAAATCGCGCGGGTGCAAACGGTAAAACTATGCCTCTTTCCGGACTGCGAATACTTGAAAAACACTTGACCTCCTTCGCATGGGCGGAGGGGGAATGGAGAAGAATTATGTCTATCGCCCAGGTCTACAGGATCGTCGAGCATGGCCGCAGCGCGGGCACGGTTGCCGCGCTCGCTGCCTTTCTCGGCCTCTCCCTTGGCTCCCACCCGCCGGACGATGTTCTGGCGGCACTTGTCGTCATCCTGCCGTCCTTCCAGGTCGCCTTCTTCACCCTGATCTTCGCGACGGTTCATGACGAAAGCCCCCATCTGCTCGGCGCGCGTTTCGCCTTCTCGCTCTGGGCAGCCGCAAGCTTCGTCGCCATGTGGGCTCTCGTCGAAGCGACTCAGGCCAGTATCCGGGTCTATGTCGAGTTCGGCCTGCCGCCCATCTACAGCGTGCAGGCCTAGGCATCGGACGGGCCTTGCCGCCCGGCGCCGGCTCCCGCTTTTTCCAAGGAAAATCAAGCGGAAAGCCCCGCCGGGCCGCTTGCGGCCCCCTGCCCTCGCACCTATCATGCCGCCCTTGTCGCGGGGGCAGGCAGGCCGCTTCCGCACCTTAGCCAACGAATGAACCGCCCTGGCCAGGCGGGGGGACAGAAAGACCGAACATGCTCGACAGTCTGCGGAAAACCGCCTCCGGTATCATCGGCTTTGCCATTGTCGGCATTCTGGTGATCGCGTTTGCGGTTTGGGGCATCGCCGACATCTTTACCGGCTTCAGCGACGATGCCGTCGCGGAGGTCGGCGACCAGAAGATCGACTCGGCCACTTTCGAGCGCGAATTCCGCGCGGAAATGGACCGCATGTCCGAGCGGCTCGGCCAGCCCCTCACCCGCGAGCAGGCGCTTCGCTTCGGCGCCGACCGGATGGCCCTTTCCCGCCTCATTTCGGTCGTTTCGCTCGACGAAGCGGCCAGCGATCTCGGCCTTGCCATCGGCGACGAAGCCGTCGGCCTCGATATCGTCACGGACCCCAACCTGCAGAGCGCATTCGGGCGCTTCGACCGCGAGGTTTTCCGGCAGGTTCTGCGACAGAACGGCATCTCCGAAGAGCGCTTTATCGAGCAGCGCCGCAAGGGCATGCTCCGGGCACAGCTTGCCGGCGTTGTCGAGGCGGGCATACCGGCGCCGGAAGCGCTGGTCGGCACCATCCTGCGTTTTCAGGAGGAAAGCCGTGTTGCGAGTTACATCATTCTGCCGCCTTCGCTGGTGACGGAGATTCCGGAACCTTCCGAGGAAGACATCGCCTCTCTTTACGAAGCCGGTTCCTCGGCCTTCACGCTGCCGGAAACGCGCGATTTCTCGGTCATGGAGATCGAACCGGCGGACATTCTCGACACGATTTCAGTGTCCGACGATCAGCTTCAGGCTGCCTATCAGGAACGGCGCGGCGAATATGACGTGCCGGAGCGGCGCGAGCTCGTTCAGATCACCTTCCCGAGCGAAGGCGATGCACGAGCCGCCCTCGACCGCCTGCGCGAGGGAACGGCCATTTCCGAGATCGCCGGAGAGATCGGGCTCGACGAGGCCGATCTTCACCTCGGCAATGTCACGCGCGACGAACTCCTCTCGCCGGTTCTGGCCGATGCGGCCTTCGCGACGGAGAGCGGCGCATGGAGCGAGCCTGTGCGCGGCCCGCTTGGCTGGGCAATCTTCCGCACCGATTCAATCGAACCCGGGAACCCCAGCACTTTCGAGGGCGTGCGCGAACAGCTCCTCGCCTCGCTCAAGCTCGAACTGGCGCGCGAGCAGATCTACGACATCCAGAACAACATCGAAGACGCACGGGCGGGCGGCGAGGTACTGGACTCGATCTCAGAGCGCTTCAACATCGAAGTCCGCCACTTTACGGGCGTCACCCGGCAAGGCCGGACGCGCGAGGGCGCAACCGCCGAACTGCCCGAGCTGCCCGGCCTTCTCGATGCCGTTTTCGACAATATGGAAGGCGACCAGATTCCGCCGCTCGATACCGGCAAGGAGGGTTATTACTGGGTCGAGATCAACACCGTCACCCCGGCGGCGATGAAGCCGCTCGACGAGGTGCGCGACGAAATCGTGAAGGTGTGGACCGACCGCCAGCGCGAGGCCGCGCTTGAGGAAATTGCGCAGCGCCTTGCCGATCGCGGCAATGCCGGAGAGAGCTTCGAGACCATCGCAAGCGAACTCAACCGCGGCGTCCTTACCATGCCCGGCATCCAGCGCTATGCGCAGAACGACACGTTCTCGCGCAGCGCCGTAGCAAAGCTTTTCGCGGCGCCCGAAGGCGGCTTCACATGGGGGCCGGTCGGTGTCGGCGACAGCATCGTGCTGATGCAGGTGCGCTCGATCCGCGTTCCCGATGTCGACAAGACCTCCCAGGCCTATGCGGATGCGCTGGCCAATGTCACGGATTCGATCGGCGCCGACATGCTTCAGACCTTTGTCGTGGGCTATCAGAACCAGGCCGGTGTGAAGATCAATCAGGGCCTTCTGCAGCGTCTGACAGCGGCGGATAACGCGCGATGATCTCCCCGGAATACGGCTCCTTCGAAGCCGTTTACAAGGAAGGCCGCCCGCAGGTCGTCTATACGCGGCTCGTCGCCGATCTGGAGACGCCGGTATCGGCCATGCTCAAGATCGCCGAGGGCAAGGCGAACAGTTTCCTGCTCGAATCCGTCGAAGGGGGCGATGCACGCAACCGCTATTCGATTATCGGTCTGAAGCCGGACGCCATCTGGCGCACGCGCGGCGACAGCGCCGAGATCAACCGCAAGGCGCGCTTCGAGACCGACAGCTACGAACCCTGCGCCGAGGGCGCGCTGGCGAGCCTTCGTGCCTTCATCGAGGAATCGCGGATCGAGCTTCCCGAAGAACTGCCGCCCATGGCGGCCGGCGTCTTCGGCTATATGAGCTACGACATGGTGCGCCTGATGGAGCATCTGCCGAACGAGAATCCGGATGCGCTCGGGCTTCCCGACGGGATCTTCATCCGCCCGACCGTCATCTGCGTCTTCGATTCCGTCAAGGACGAGGTCACCATCGTCACGCCGGTGCGCCCGGAAGCCGATGTCAGCGCTTCGGCAGCCTATGCACGGGCGAGCGAACGGCTTTCCGATGTCGTTGCCGATTTCGACCGCGCGCTGCCGCATGGCGCGCGCGATGCCGATGTGGCGGCGCTTGCCGAGCCCCGCTCCAATACGCCGCGCGAGACCTATTTCGGCATGGTGGAACGTGCGAAGGAATATATCGCTGCGGGCGACATCTTCCAGGTCGTGCTGTCGCAGCGTTTCGAAACGCCCTTCACGCTCCCGCCCTTCTCTCTCTATCGCGCGCTCAGGCGGATCAACCCGTCGCCCTTTCTTTATTTCCTGAATTTCGAGAACTTCTCCATCGTCGGCTCAAGCCCCGAAATTCTGGTCCGTGTCCGGGACAACCGGGTGACGATCCGCCCGATCGCCGGTACGCGCCATCGCGGCAAGAACCGCGCCGAGGACGAGGCGATCGCCGCCGAGCTTCTCGCCGACCCGAAGGAACGTGCCGAACATCTCATGTTGCTCGATCTCGGGCGCAACGATGTCGGCCGCGTTTCGAAGATCGGCAGCGTCGAGGCGACGGAGCGTTTCGCACTCCAGTACACCTCGCACCTCATCCATATCGTCTCGAATGTAGAAGGCGACCTCCACCCGTCCTATGACGCGATCTCCGCGCTTGTCGCGGGCTTCCCTGCGGGCACCGTCTCCGGCGCGCCCAAGGTGCGTGCCATGGAAATCATCGACGAGCTCGAACTCGAAAAGCGCGGACCCTATGCCGGCTGCGTCGGCTA
>PNMC01000166.1 GCA_013823365.1 Parvibaculum sp.
GACGGTCTCATTCTCGTCTGCGCCGGCGCCGGCGGCCATGCCGGCACGCTCTCGCCCTTCGCGCTGGTGCGCGAGGTGAAGCAGTGGTTCAACGGCACGGTGATCCTGTCGGGCGCCATGTCCGACGGCTGGAGCATCGCCGGTGCGCTCGCGATGGGTGCCGATCTTGCCTATCTCGGCACGCGCTTCGTCGCCACGGCGGAGGCGAATGCCGAACAGGGATACAAGCAGAACCTGATCGACCATGCCGCCGACGATATCGTCTACACCAATCTCTTCACCGGCGTTCACGGCAACTATCTCGCGCCGTCGATCGCGGCGGCCGGGCTCGACCCGCACAATCTGCCGGAAGCCGACAAATCGAAGATGAATTTCGGCTCGGGCGGCAACATGAAACAGAAGGCGTGGAAGGACATCTGGGGCTCGGGCCAGGGTATCGGCCAGATCAAGGATGCGCCGCCCGTCGCCGAGCTCGTGGAGCGGATGAAGCGCGAATATGTGCAGGCCTGCCGCGAATTCGCCGAGCGCATGCCGCCGGAGGCGCTTGCCGCCGTCAAGGCCGCGGCGGAGTAATCATCGCCAGACTCAGGCGAACGAAAGCGGCGGGAGCGATCCCGCCGCTTTTTTTCTATGTGCTTGCCTTGCGGTACCTCCTCGCCGTCAATAGGCGCATGACCGACGCGCCACACATCTCCGGCCTGCGCATTTCGCGCGAGGACATGTCGCTCCTCATCAGGGGCGCGGCGATCGACGTTGCACCGCATCGCCACCACGCGCTGCAGATCGCGGTGGGGCTTTCCGGGCCCTTCCGTTTCGAATGCGGCGGAACGGCGGAGATGTATGACGGCGTCATCGTCGCGCCGGAGGCGGAACACCGGCTCGACAGTCTTGGGCGTGACGTCGCCGTGCTGCTCGCCGAGCCGGAACTTGCCGCTTCGCGCGCGACAAGGGAGCGGTTCCTCGGCGGCGCGTCCTTTGCGCCCTTGCCTGCCGGCGATGCGGAGCGGCTGCGCGCCCTCTGCCAGCAAGCGGAACTGCCATCGCCCGCGCAGGCGCTCGCCCTTGTCGCGCCCGGTGCGCGCCCGCCTGGCGCGCTCGATCCGCGCATCGCGGCGCTTCAGGAAAAGCTGCGCGCCCTTCCCGAGAAGCGCGCGACGCTTGGCGAGCTAGCGGCGGCGCTCGGGCTTTCCGAAAGCAGGCTCACCCATCTCTTCAGGCAGGAGACCGGCGTTTCCTTGCGCCGCTATCTGCTCTGGCTGCGGCTCGGCGACGCCATGACGCGGGCGCTTTCCGGCGTTTCGCTAACGGAAGCCGCCCATGCCGCCGGTTTCTCCGATTCAGCTCATTTGAGCCGCACCTGCCGCGACATGTTCGGCATCAATCCGCAGGCCGTGGCGCGGCATAGCCGTTTCGTTCAAGCGGGAAACGGAAGCGGCACCTAGGTTTCCTTCAAAATCCTGAAGGAGCCCTCCCATGAACCCGAAACTGCGCGCGGCCTATGACGCCGAAATGACCATCGCGAAGGCGCTCTATCATGAGCGGGACTATGACCGCTGCCTGGCGCATCTCGAACGCGCCCATATTCTCGGCCAGCGCAATTACATCCCGCATGTCGTCAATCACTGGTGGATGCTGAAGGCCGGCTGGCGCAAGGGCGATGCGCAAGAAGTGCTGGGCCAGATCGTCCGTATCATCGGCTCGGCGGGTTCGCTTGTCGGCGCCGTGCCCCTTGGCAATACGGGGCGTGCAAATGTCAGCGCCATCAAGCCGATGCCCATACCGGAAGATCTGGCCCGTTATTTCGACGTCAGATGAGATAGTTCTGCGCCGTCATCTGAATAAGCCCGATCGCATAAAAGGAAAGGGCAGCGAGAGCGAGGAAGGAGAAGGCCTGTTCGAGACGGTTTGTGCGGGACATGGTGTTTTCCTTTCAATGGGTGGGAGATTTCGAGGGGAGCGTTACGCGAGGACAGGGGTTTGCCGTGCCGCTTCTTCCGGCAGGCAGTCGAGACCGGCAAGCGATGCCGTCACCGCCATATCGAGCGGCGTGTGGGGCTCGCGGCCGAGAAACGCCGTGAGCTTCGAATTGTCGAGGCGGATGGGCGTCTGCCAGAGGTAGCGCATCTCGCGCATCTCCCGGAACGTCTCGACGAAGGGCGAGAGAAGCGTCAGCGCAAACCAGGGCAGGCGCTTCACCTTGAGATCGGGATTGCGGCTCGCATAGCGGATCGCATCCGCCATCTCTATGCCCTGTTCGAGCCAGTGGCCGCCGAAATGGAACACCTCGAAGGGATTGAGTTCATCGCCGCGCATCAGCAGCCGCGCCGCCGTTTCCGCCATGTCGGGCAGATAGGCCCAGTGATGACCCACATGGTGCGGACCCGGATAGCTGATCGCGC
Organism: Parvibaculum sp.; assembly: GCA_013823365.1. Lineage (GTDB taxonomy): Bacteria > Pseudomonadota > Alphaproteobacteria > Parvibaculales > Parvibaculaceae > Parvibaculum. The sequence continues at coordinate 2,400 of PNMC01000166.1, forward strand.
GGAGCGCCTTGCCGGGCGTCACGAGCCCTTGCGCGAACCAGTTGTTGCCGGGCCGCGCGCCGCCGAAGAAATCGCCTGCGCGGAGAATGAGAACCGGCACGCCTTCATATGAGGCGGCCTTGAGGCGCTTCTCCATTTCGACGCGGAGCCTGCCCTTGCGCGTCGTCGGGTTCTGCGGGGCGTCTTCGGCGATCAGCGCGAAGGCATCCGGCCCGAAATTATAGACCGTGCCGGGAAAGAGAATGCGGGCGCCGGTTTCGCGGGCCGCCGCAATCGTGTTGTCGAGCATCGGCACCACGGTTCCGGCCCAGTTGCGGTAGCCGGGCGGGTTCACGGCATGAACGATGAGGCCGGCGCCTTCCGCCGCCTCGCGGACATCGCCCGCGTTCATCGCGTCGCCCTTCACCCAGTCGATGAAGCCCATATCGCCAAGGGTGCGAGCGGCCGCTTTGGGCTTCCGGTGCATGGCCCGGACCTGCCAGCCATGCTGGCGGAGCGCGCGGGCCATTTCGCAGCCGAAACCGCCCGTAATCCCGAGTATGAGTGCCGTCGCTGCCATGTTTCCGTCTCCCGTTCAGCGTTGCGATGAAGGGAGAATGGGGTATTCATATTCGAATATGAATTGCCTAAATCCGGCTTTCCTATATACATTTTCGTATGACTGACGCTTCGCCCGGCTGGGAACTCTATCGCTCCTTCCTCGCGGTCGTTCGGGAGGGCAGCCTTTCGGGCGGCGCGCGGCTGCTCGGCCTGACCCAGCCGACCGTGGGCCGCCATATAGATGCCCTCGAGCAATCGCTCGGCACCGCCCTTTTTACCCGCTCGCAGGGCGGCCTCGCGCCGACGGAGCTCGCCCTTGCCCTCGTCCCCCATGCCGAAGCCATGTCCATGGCGGCCGAGGCCTTGCAGCGCGCCGCCTCCGGCGAGGCGGAGGAAGACCGGGGCACGGTGCGGCTCACGGCCAGCGAGATGATCGCGACGGAAGTGCTGCCGCCGATCCTGGCGCGTTTTCAGGAAGAGCACCCGCGCATCGCCGTCGAGCTCGTGCTTTCGAACCGCACGGACGACCTCATCCGCCGCGATGCGGACATTGCGATCCGCATGATCCGGCCGACGCAATCCTCGCTGGTCGCGAAGAAATGCGGCGTGATCGGCCTTGGCCTCCACGCCCACAAGAACCTCATCCAGCGCTACGGCATGCCGCAATCGATGGAGGAGGTCATGACATGTCCGATCGTCGGCTTCGACCGGGAGTCCTCGATCCGGCGGCTCAAGGATCTCGGCGGCTTTCCGATCTCGCGCGACTTGTTCTCCTTTCGCTGCGACAGCGATTTCGGTCAGTTCGCGGCAATCAAGGCCGGGGTGGGCTTCGGCATGTGCCAGTATCCGCTGGCGAAACGCTATCCCGACCTCGTTCCCGTGCTGCCCGGCGCCATCGAATTCGAGCTCGATGTCTGGATTGCCATGCATGAGGACCTGAAGACCAGCCGCCGGATGCGCCTCATGTTCGACCATCTGGCCGCCGAAATGACCGCCTATACGCGCGAGGCCGGGCGCCCGGCCCCGTGAAATGCCCCAAACAAGCCGGATGCGGCCCCGCTCCTTGCCTGCTATATGAAGCGGCGACCAAGCCTTCCCCTGCGTTACGAGGATTTCCGATGTCCCAGGCCGCTGCCAATCCCGCCTCCGGCGAAAAGCCGAACCCGCCGCTCGCGCCCTTCAACTGGGCCGACCCCCTGCTGCTCGACGAACAGCTGACGGAAGAAGAGCGGCTGGTACGCGACAGCACCCGCGCCTATTGCACGGAGAAACTTTTCCCGCGCGTGAAGGAAGCGAACCGCAACGAGATCTTCCATCGCGAAATCATGAACGAGATGGGCGCGCAGGGCATGCTCGGCATCACGCTGCCCGAGAAATATGGCTGCGCCGGGCTCTCCTATGTCAGCTACGGCCTTGCTGCGCGCGAGGTCGAGCGCGTCGACAGCGGCTATCGCTCGGCGATGAGCGTGCAGTCCTCCCTCGTCATGCATCCGATCTATGCCTATGGCACGGAGGCGCAGCGCGAAAAATATCTGCCGAAGCTCGCCACAGGCGAGTGGGTCGGCTGCTTCGGCCTCACCGAGCCCGATCACGGTTCCGATCCCGGCTCGATGGTCACGCGGGCGAAAGCCGTCGATGGCGGCTATCTGCTCAACGGCGCGAAGATGTGGATCACCAATGCGCCGATCGCCGATCTCGCGGTCGTCTGGGCGAAGACCGATGACGGCACGATCCGCGGCTTCGTGGTGGAGCGCGGCTTCAAGGGCTTCGAGACGCCGAAGATCGAAGGCAAGTTCAGCTTGCGCGCCTCCATCACCGGCGAAATCTCACTGCAGGATGTGTTCGTGCCAGAAGAGAACATGTTGCCGAATGTGCGCGGGCTCGCGGGCCCCTTCGGCTGCCTCAACCGCGCGCGCTACGGCATTGCCTGGGGCGCGATGGGCGCTGCGGAATTCTGCTGGCACGCCGCGCGGCAATATACGCTCGACCGCAAGCAGTTCGGCCGGCCGCTCGCCGCGAACCAGCTCATCCAGAAGAAGCTCGCCGACATGCAGACCGAGATCACGCTCGGGCTTCAGGGCTGCCTGCAGCTTGGCCGCATGTTCGACGAGGGCAAGGCCGCACCCGCCGCGATCTCGCTGATGAAGCGCAATAATTGCGGCAAGGCGCTCGACATCGCCCGCGTCGCGCGCGACATGCATGGCGGCAATGGCGTCTCCGATGAGTATCACGTCATCCGCCATGCGATGAATCTCGAAGCCGTGAACACTTATGAGGGCACGCATGACGTTCATGCGCTGATCCTCGGCCGCGAGCAGACGGGTATTCAGGCCTTCTTCTGACGCCGCTCAGGCGTTCCGCCGGAAGAGCATGAAAAGTGCCATCGGCCGCTTGAAGGCGAAGAGATAAGCGACGTGGAGCGCAACGAAGAGCACGAGCAGGTTCGCCGTCGTCTCGTGCACTTCTTCAAGCGCCTCGCCGCCCCTGCTTTCGCGTTCCCTGTCATGGTCGCGGTTGCGATCGCTATCGTCCTTGTCGGCGAAGGCGGGAGATATCGCCATCTCCGCTGCAAACGATCCGATCGGCGGCGGCTCCATGAGGAGTCCGGTGCCCGTCGCCAACAGCAGATTGATGACGATGCCTGCCAGCAGAGCGCGGCTGATCATCGGATGGTTCATGCGGCGCACCTTGGCGAGCTCCATGAGGTCCGGGAAGAGCCGCGAAATGCCGAGCTGCTTGGGGCCAACCGCCGCCCAGCCGGCGCGGAAGAGAATGACGCCCGCCACCGCATATCCAAACCAAATATGCACGTCTTCGGCATCATCGCCCGTCAGATAGGCA
>PNMC01000167.1 GCA_013823365.1 Parvibaculum sp.
AGATTGAGCGAGCATATAACAACGCTTGATCAGAAATTCGTTGTTCCTTATCTGCCCGCGGAGCCTAGCTCGGGGCCCGATGAATGGGGACATGCGACAAAAGCATTCTGTGTGCTGGCGCACGCTGCTTTCGAAGACTATGTGGAGTCGCTTTCTCTTGCCGTAATGCACGAGGCCATCGGTCGGTGGGAGACAAAAAAAGAACTCACACGCCCGCTCTTGACGCTTGTGAGCTTTTATCAGATCAGAATTAGGTGCGAAGAAGATCCGGAGCAAGATCAGCTTCGGGTTTTCGATTTGCTTAGGATGGGTATTGATGAAGCAAAGCAGGCCCATTCGTCAGCTATACATAACAACCACGGCTTTGATACGCCCTACCTTAGGAAGGTATTGACGCCTGTCGGAATCGATAGCGATGCGGAACTCCGCTTTGCTGGGTCAATAACAAAACTCTGCGCCGCGAGGGGAACCTTTGCGCACACCCTTGAACCGGGGGCGACCTACTCGATAGGGAAGTCAATGTCGTCAACCGCGCCGGAGGATGCGAGGAAGATCGTTGGTGACTGTATGGACTTCTGCGCGAAACTCTCAGAAAGAGCCGAGCGTTGCTTTCCAGAGAAGTAGTTGCAATAGGACGCTTCCCCCTTGCCTCCCCTAATGCCCTTCATTACGCTGCCGGTATGAGCGATACGGTTGATGAGCAGAAATCGGGCGAGAAGCCGGGCAGGCGCGGGGATACGCGGCGTCGGCTGATGCAGGCGGCCGAGCAGCTTTTCGGCGAGCGCGGGCTTCATGCCGTGACGCTGAAGGAGATCAACGCCGCCGCCGGGCAGCGGAACGAATCCGCCCTTCATTATCATTTCGGCTCGAAGCAGCGTCTCGTCGAGGCGATCTTCACCGATCGCGCCAGCGCCGTCGACCGGGTACGCGTTCAGCGCGTCGAGGCGCTGATCGGCTCGGGCCGTGAGCACGATATCAACGCGATCCTGCGGGCGACCTTCGAGCCGCTCACCGAACTTCTCGACACGGAAGAAGGCGTGCGCTTCGTGCGCTTCGCGGCGCAGGCGCTGAACGATCCCGATTTCGACCTGCCCATCGTCGCGATCCGCAGCGGCTTCGAAGGCATCAACCGCGCGAACGGGCTCATCATCGCGGCGCTCGGCGATCTGCCGCCCGATATCGCGATCATGCGTCAGCGCATGATGATCGAAATGACGCTGACCTCGCTCGCGCTCTGGACGCGGCGCAAGGACGCCGCCCATGACGAAGCGGGCCGCGCGCTCTTCGTCTCCTCGCTTTTCGATGCCCTCGCCGGCGCCATGCGCGCGCCGGTCTCGGCCGAGACGCTCGCGGCGCTCAAGGCGCGGGGCTGAGGCGGCGGTCCCGAGGAGGGATTGGTTTCGTTTCTGACTTCAATTTTTGTCGTCATGGCCCGATTTATTCGGGCCATCCACGTCTTTGCGGCATGAAAAAAGAAAGACGTGGATGACCCGGCCAAGCCGGGTCATGACGTGAAAAGAGGGGCGATTGTTCGTACGTCTCTGCCCGCTCTGCGCTCCCCTACTTCTCCGTCAGCACCGCAGGCCAGGTGTCGAACACCGGCATGTCGCCCTTGAGGTCGTACCAGTCCGCGCGCTCGCTCCAGAAGGCATGGGCGCGGGGCTTGTCGCCGACCGGCGTGTCGAGAATGCCGAGGCGGATGCGGATCATGCCCGGCAGCTCCGCCGCCTCCTTGTAGATCGGCGAGCCGCAATTCGGGCAGAAGCAGCGGAACTTGCCGGGGCTCGACTCATAGCGCCGGATCGTCTCTTCGCCGGAGAGAAAGCGCACCTTGTCGCGCGGCACGGAGGAATTCGCCGTGAAGGCCGTGCCGCTCGCCTTGCGGCAGGTGTTGCAATGGCAGAAACCGAAGGGCCCGAGCGGCGCCTCGATCTCGAAGCGGATCGTCCCGCACAGGCAGGAGCCGCGATGCACAGCCTCCCTCATTGATCTGTTCCACTAATAAAAAGAGTGTCACCCCGGCACTTGTTGCCGGGGCCCAATCCACGCTGCGGCAAGACTGGCCGCGAGTGGGTCCCGGGCACAAGGCCCGGGATGACATGTTGAGGTTTGGCGGACACAGAACGCCTGCGCCAGCATTTCCCCCGTTCACGCCTCCAGAAAATCATTCACCAGTGCGAGGAATTCCTCGAGTTTGTCATGCTGCACCCAGTGGCCGGCACCCTCGACATTGACGACCTTCGCATTCTGGAAATGCTGCGCGCGGCCATCCTTCACAGGATCGCTCGCCCAGCTTTCCGTGCCTCGAATGAGAAGCGTCGGGCAGGTGATGCGCGCCCATAGCTTCACCGTCGCTTCCTCGTCGAAGCCCATCGGCGGGAAGGCGCGGACATAATTGTCGAACTTCCAGCTGTAAGTGCCGTCCTCGTTCTGGTTCACGCCATGCACGGTGAGGTGCCGCGCGCGCTCGGGCGAGAGATGCGGGTTCTCGCCCTGCATGCGCTTGTAGGCTTCCTCGATCGATTCATAGCGCCGCGGCAGGCGCGAGGAGAGCTTGCGCACCTCGTCGATCCAGTTGCGGATGCGCTGATCGTCGCTGATCTGGTTGCGCTCGGCGATCATCTTGGGCGAGGGCCCGAGCCCTTCGATGACGACGAGCTTCTTCACCGTTTCGGGATAGAGCCCGGTATAGCGCAGCGCAATCGCCCCGCCCATCGAATGTGCGATGATGGTGAGCGGCGCAAGGCCCTTCTGGTGGATGAGCTGCGCAATGTCGCAGACATAGTCGTTGATGTCGTAGGAGCTGCCGATCATCCACTGGCTGTCTCCATGGCCGCGCAGATCCGGCGCGAGAATGTGGAAGCGGTCGCGCAGCGCCTCCGCCGTCCAGTCCCAGTTCCGGCAATGGTCGCGTCCGCCATGAATGAGCAGCAGCGGCTCCGCGCCCTCGTTGCCCCAGTCCACATAGTGGAGCCGCAATCGCTGCGAGATATAGAATTGCGAGGCTGGGCCGATAAGGGAGCTTGCGCTGTCAACCATTCTGCGTCGTCCGTTTCTCTGTCTGAAGATTATGTGACGGCAGATTAACCGGAAGCGCGGGCACCGCCAAACCGGGCGGGCCGAAGGCCGGCCACGAAAAAGCCGCCCGGCTAGGGGCGGCTTCGGCGGCCTCGAAAGGCAGCGCGGATCGGGTGCAGAAACGTACATCCGGCTTCTGCTCCCTCGGGGCCCGCTCTCGCCGACCCTCGCGCTTGAGAACCTATGTAATCATGAAGTGTGGCGTTTCAAGGGCGGGCCCGTGAAGAATTGGCAACGCGCTTCACACGGCCGGACCGTTCTCCGCCTGCCCGTTCAGCACGCCAACCTCGCGGCGGAACATGATCTTGCCATAGGAGGCGGGCATCAGCCGCTGCAGCCAGTCGATGATCTTCGCATCGGCGCCGATCAGGATGCGCGGCTTGTTCTTCTCGATGCCGCGCACGATGACCTCGCCGGCGCGCTCGGGCGTGGTCCGGGCGAGGCGGTCGAAGCCCGACGCCGCTTCCTCGCGCACGGTGGCCTGCGTGCTCTGCAGGAAGCGGGCATTGCGCACGATATTGGTCTTGATGCCGCCCGGATGGACACAGGAAACGGCGATGTCCGTGCCCTTCATCTCATGGCGCAGCGCCTCCGTGAAGCCGCGGATCGCGAATTTTGCGGAGTTGTAGGCTGCCTGGCTCGGCACGGCGACGAGGCCGAAAAGGCTCGACACATTGACGATATGGCCTGCGCCCTTTGCCTGGAGCTGCGGCAGAAAGGCCTTGGTGCCATAGACCATGCCCCAGAAGTCGATATTCATCACCCATTCGAAATCCTCATAGGTGAGTTCCTCGACCCGCGCGATCTGCGCGACGCCTGCATTGTTGATGACGATATCCGCCCCGCCATGGACGCTCTCGATGTCCTGCGCGAAGGCATAGACGGCATCGCGGTCCGCCACATCGAGAAGATAGGTCGCTGCCTTGCCGCCCAGCGCCTCGATGCGCTGCGCGGTTTCGGCAAGTCCGGTCCTGTCGAGGTCGGAAATGGCGAGCCGCGCGCCGCGCTTTGCGAGTTCGATGGCGGTCGCGCGGCCGATGCCGCTTGCCGCGCCGGTGACGATGGCGAGTTTGCCCTTTATATCGGTCATGAAAGCCCCGTGTGCCCCGTTTGTCGATCGGGCGCTAGCCTAGGGAAATTCATACGAATGTCACCTGCCGTTCCGGTCGATTTTCGTGGCGCGGAAAGCGCGCATGCCGGGCACGCATCGGCGGTCAGGGGCGAAGTTCACCGGATTGTCGTCGCGAAATCCGCTCTCAAGTGCTACCACCTTGGCGTGAGGCGGCATTTCGGAGTCAGACGGGAAAAATGACGGCGGCGGACGGGGGCAGCAAGTCGGTGCGGGGCAGGGTCTGGCTCCGCGATTTTCTGTCCCGCTGGACGGGCACCCGCAGTTTCGTCATATCCGCCGCCGTGATCTTCTTCCTGCTTGCCGTAACCGGCCTTCTGCATCCCGTCGCCGCCTTTGCCGCTTTCATGGTGCTGGCCGGCATTTCGGCGACGCGCCTCATGGTGGTCGGTGAAACCACGCCCATACGTCTCGGCGGAGGCACCGGGGAAAAGGGTGGCGGCATTCCGGGGGCGGGCGGTTCGGCGCTCGCCTTGCTGCAGAAGCTGCCGGACCCGCTGATCGTGCTCGACCCCTCGGGCCGGGTGGCCTTCGCCAATGAAGCCGCCGAGGTCCAGGTCGGAAAGGCCGCGGCGGGCCGCCATGTCGCGACCGTGCTGCGCAGTGCGCCGCTCATCGCCGCGATCGAGAGCGTGTCGCTCGATGGCGTCGTCCGCTCCATCGAATATGCCGTGCCGGTGCCCGTCCAGCGCAACTACAGCGCCTATGTGGCGCCGGTCGGCGGCGGCGAGGACGACGGCGCGGGGCGGCTCGTTCTTGTGCTGCTGCGCGATGTGACGGAGGCGCGCCGCGTGGAAGCCATGCGCGCCGATTTCGTGGCCTTCGCAAGCCATGAGTTGAAGACGCCGCTCGCCTCGCTCTCGGGCTTCATCGATACGCTGCGCGGCCATGCCAAGGACGATCCCGAAGCGCGCGAGAAATTCCTCGCCATCATGGCCGATCAGGCAGGCCGCATGCGCCGCCTGATCGAGGATCTGCTCTCATTGTCCCGCATCGAACTGCGCGAGCATGTCCGGCCGTCGGATGCGGTGGATATATCCGGCGTCGTGAACGATGTGAGTGATGGCCTGAGACCGATGGCGGAACAGCATGGCGTCGAGATCGGCATCGCTGCGCCCGCCGGCCTGCCGAAAGTCCTTGGCGACCGGGAAGAGCTCGCCCAGGTCGTTCAGAACCTCGCCGACAATGCGCTGCGCTATGGCCGCTCGGGCAAGCGGATCGACATTTCGCTCGACCGCGCGGAAAAGGGCGGCCGGCCCTATGTGCGCCTCACGGTACGCGACTACGGGCCTGGAATCCCCAAGGAGCACCTGCCGCGCCTCACCGAACGATTCTACCGGGTCGACGCCGCGACGAGCCGCGCAAGGGGCGGCACCGGGCTCGGTCTCGCCATCGTGAAGCACATCGTGAACCGGCATCAGGGTGTCTTGCAGATCGAGAGCGAACTCGAGAAGGGCTCGTCTTTCTCGGTGCTTCTGCCGCTTGCGCCCGAGCCCCGGCCCCAATAGTAAAATTCAGGTTTTCGTCACCTTCGCAAAACTGTCATGCAACCGTCGTAAAC
>PNMC01000168.1 GCA_013823365.1 Parvibaculum sp.
CCCGTTCCGCCGCTCAATCCGCTGACCGAGAACCCGCCCGCCTGGCTCATCGAAGGCGCGCCGCATCTCTGGCTGCCCTATACGCAGATGCAGACCACGCCCATGGCGCTGCCGGTGGTGAAAAGCGACGGTGTGCGCCTGACGCTGTCGGACGGGCGCGAACTCATCGACGGGATTTCATCCTGGTGGACGGCAGCGCATGGCTACAACCATCCGCATATTCGCCAAGCCGTGATCGGCCAGCTCGAAAAGATGCCGCATGTGATGCTGGGCGGGCTCGCGCATGAGCAGGCCTGCCGTCTTGCCGCCCGGCTGTCGGAAAAGCTGCCGGGCGACCTTGCCCATGTCTTCTTTTCGGAGTCGGGCTCGGTCTCGGTCGAGATCGCGATGAAGATCGCGGTTCAGTACTGGATCAACAATGGCAGGCGCGGGCGCACCCGCTTCGTCTCCTTCAAGGGCGGCTATCACGGCGACACGCTCGCCACCATGTCGGTCTGCGATCCCGATGAAGGCATGCATACGCTCTTCAAGGGGGCGATCGCAGAACAATTCATCTGCGAATTGCCGACGGATGAAGAGAAGACGGCGGCACTCGAGAAATTCCTCGCGGAGCACGCACATGAAGTTGCCGCCATCGTCACCGAGCCGCTGGTGCAGGGTGCGGGCGGCATGCGCTTCCATGGCCCCGAAACACTGAAGAGGCTCCGCGCGCTCTGCGACAAGCATGATGTGCTGCTGATCCTCGATGAAATCTTCACCGGCTTCGGCCGCACGGGCAGCATGTTCGCCTGCGAGCAGGCAGGGATCGTGCCCGATATCGTAACGCTGTCGAAAGCGCTCACGGGCGGAACGATGGCGCTTGCGGCGACGATCGCCCGCGCGCCGGTCTTCGAGGCCTTTCTCGGCGAGGATGCGGGCCGCGCGCTGATGCATGGGCCGACCTATACGGGCAATCCGCTTGCCTGCGCGGCGGCGAACGCCTCGCTCGATCTTTTCGAACGCGAGCCCCGGCTCGACCAGGTGGCGGCGATCTCGGCACAACTCGTGCGGGAGCTTGAAGCGGCGCGGGGCCTGCCCGGGGTACGCGACGTCCGCGTGAAGGGCGCGATCGGTGTCATCGAACTGGAACAGATGGGCGAGCTCAACTTCCTCAAGCGCCGCTTCGTGGAGGAAGGCGTCTGGATCCGGCCCTTCGGCAATATCGTCTATACGACGCCGCCGCTTGTCATCGATGAGGGCGATCTTGCCCGTCTGACGGGCGCGATGGTGAAAATCGTGGCAGAGGCCGGGCGGCTTTAGGCCTGCGCGCCCCGCTTCATGTGTCCCCATCAACACATTTTATTGTGGCGGCGGCATTTTTCTCCTCCACATGTTGAGCCAAATTGGGTCACACATTACTCTCGGTGCGGGGGCTGATTCGGCCTTTTCGATATTCGATCACGCAGATGCCGGCGGATCGCGGGAGCGCGAAAGCTCTTTCCCGATAGCGGTCGGCGCGTCTTTTTTGGGGCCGCGATCAAAGGATTTGAGCGGGCGGCCGGACATCGGGAATAAGCCATGCACGTCATCGCGTTCGCGTCCCAGAAGGGTGGCTCCGGGAAAACCACGCTTGCCGGCCATATCGCCGTCGAGGCCGAGCGCCAGGGCGCCGGGCCCGTCGCTCTTATCGACACCGACCCGCAGGGGTCTCTTTCGCAATGGTGGAACGCGCGCGACGCCGAGAGGCCCTTTTTCGTGCGTACATCAAGCGAGGGGCTCGCAGCCGATATCGCGCGGCTCAGGGATGGCGGCGTGAAGCTTGTCGTCATCGATACGCCGCCGGCCATCACCTCGACCATCGGCCATGTCATCTCCCTGTCGGACCTTGTGGTGATCCCGACACGGCCGAGCCCGCATGACCTGCGCGCGGCGGGCGCGACCGTCCGGATCTGCGAGGAAGTGGGCAAGCCGCTGGTTTTCGCCGTAAACGGCGCCTCCGCCCGTGCCCGCATTACCACCGAGGCGGTGATCGCGCTGTCGCATCACGGCGCCGTGGCGCCCTCGATCCTGCATCAGCGAATCGATTTCGCCTCCAGCATGATCGATGGCCGGACGGTGATGGAAATCGGCTCCGGGACCAAATCTCCCGATGAGGTGGCCGAACTCTGGGCCTTCCTCGATGCCCGCCTCAAGGGGCGCGAAACTTCGCCGCTTGCCGCCGCTTCCCTTGCCGGAGCCCAGCTTTCCGGGACGCCGGACAGCGTGCTCAGGGGCGCTGCCTGATGGCCAGGAAGCCTGCCTCATTGACGAGCGACCTCCTTGCGCGCAAGGGTGAAGCGGAGCCTTCTTCGGTGGACCCGGTTTCGCGCGTGACGCTGGCCGCAGGGCGGCAACCGCATCTGACCGGAATCGGTGTAGAAGAAGGCCCTGCCCCGGGGCTCTATGAGGGCTCCGCCACGGAGAGGCCGGAGATGTACGGATCGGACGAGGAAGAGCGGCCAAGGCCGCCGGAACCCGAGATCATCTATACGCCCGAGGATGAGGATGGCGGCGGTCGCGGCCGCGTGATCGCGCTCGCCTTTATCGGCATGGCGCTGCTTGTCGGCGTGCTGGTCGCCTTCTCGCTCAATGACAGCGGCACAGGCGTGGCCCCGGTTTCGCCCGATCTGACGGCGCAGCCCGAACCCGCGGCCCCGCCGCCTGCCGCGCCGGAGGTGGAGACGGCCGCGGAGACCGCGCCGGCGCCTGCGGAGACGGCCGCCGCGCCGGCAGAGGAAGCCGCACCGGCCGCGGAAGCGCTTGCCGAGTTGCGCGGCGAGCCGCAGGCGGCCCCGGAAAGCCCGGCGCCCGCCGCCCCGGCGCCCGTTGAAAGCAGAACCGTCGAAAGCGCGCCCGTTTCGGCCGCGCAGGAACCTGCGTCGGCCCCCGCTCCCGCCGCAGCCGCCCCGGCCACGACCGCAACGGCGACCGCCAGCAGCGGCGCCTTTGTGGTGCAGATCATGGCGCTGCGCGAGGAAGCGGCGGCGAGAACCGCCTGGGACGCCCTGCAGGCGAAACATGGCGCGATCCTTGGCGGCCATGCGCTCGATATCGAGCGGGCCGACCTCGGCGACAGGGGCGTCTTCTACCGCGTCCGGGCCGCCGGTTTCGAGACCAGGGCTGCAGCAAACGCGGCCTGCGGCAAGCTCAAGGCAGCCGGACAGGACTGCATGGTCAAGTCGCGCTAACGCGGCTTGGCTCTTCTCCCCGCGAACGTGTAGGTTCCCGCCAAACGACATTCGCAAGGCGAGGAACTTACATGGTCGAGGCTGTCATCTGGGACTTCGGCGGGGTGCTGACATCGAGCCCCTTCGAGGCATTCAACCGCTATGAGCGCGAGAAGGGCCTGCCGGCCGATTTCATTCGCGGCATCAACGCGACCAATCCCGACACCAATGCCTGGGCGCTGTTCGAGCGCAGCGAATGTTCGCTCGACGAGTTCGACAGGCTCTTTGCCGAGGAATCCGCCGCGAAAGGCAGCCGCATTCCCGGCCGCGACATCATCGAGCTTCTGTCGGGCGATATAAGGCCTGAAATGGTGACGGCGCTGAAGCGCTGCAAGGAACGCGCGAAGGTGGGCTGCATCACGAATAATGTGCCGGCGGGCAAGGGCGCGGGCATGGCGCGCAGCGCCGAAAAGGCAGAAGCCGTTGCCGAAGTCATGTCGCTTTTCGACCACGTGATCGAGAGTTCCAAGATCGGCATTCGCAAGCCCGATCCGCGCATCTACCAGATGGCCTGCGAGGCGCTTGGCGTTTCCGCTGCGGCAAGCGTCTATCTCGACGATCTCGGCATCAATCTGAAACCCGCCAAGGCGCTCGGCATGACGACGATCAAGGTCGTCTCGCCGCAGCAGGCGCTTCGCGATCTCGAAGCGGCGGTCGGCTTTCCGCTCGCTTGAGCCTGCGGGGCAATGAGCCTTAGACTTCTCCCAACAAGAATAAGGGGAGGAGTTCACGATGCTCAGGCCAAAGGCTCAGGCGATCGATCTTGGCGGCAAGCCCGATCTGAAAGATCCCGATCTCTATCTGCGCGAGGAGCACCATGAGGTGTTCCGCCGGTTGCGGGCGGAAGAGCCCGTCTACTGGAACCCGGAAGCCGACAGCACCGGCTTCTGGGCGATCACGCGCTATGACGACATCGAGGCGATCTCGAAAAATCCCAGGGTCTTCTCCTCGGCGAAAGACATGGGCGGGCACCGCATCTTCAACGAGAACGAGATCGACGGGAACGCGACCGAAGCGAGCATGATCTCGATGGACCCGCCGGCGCATGCGGGCTACCGGCGCATGGTGACGCCGGGTTTCGTGCCGAAGCGGATTTCCGGGATGGAAGAGCGCATCCGCGCGCGCGTGACGCGGCTTCTCGACAATCTGCCGAAGACGGGCGAGGCGGAATTCATTTCCGCCATTGCCGCCGCCCTGCCGATCGAAGTGCTGGCGGAGCTTTTCGGCGTGCCGGAAAGCGACGGCGCGAAGCTCTTCGAGTGGTCGAATGCGACGGTGGGCGAGGACGACCCGGAGCTACGCGTCTCCGACGAATATATGCACAAATGCCTGTCGGAGATGGCGGCCTATTCGGCGGGACTCTGGCAGCAGCGGCTTGAGCAACCGGGCGAGGATCTCATTTCCATGCTGGCCCATTCGAAGATCGACGGCCAGTCGATGAGTTTCCCGACCTATATCGGCACCTTCATCCTGCTGGTCGTGGCCGGCAACGAGACAACGCGCAACTCGATCTCGGGCGGGCTTCTTGCGCTCTCCGAAAATCCGGCGGAACGGCAGAAGCTCCTCGACGACCCATCGCTTATTCCGAGCGCCGTGCAGGAAATCGTGCGCTGGGTGAGCCCCGTGCTCCATATGCGCCGCACAGCGACGGAGGACACTGAAATACGCGGGCAGAAGATCAGACGAGGCGACAAGGTGGTGATGTGGTACGCATCCGCGAACCGCGACGAGGATGCCTTCGACGATCCCTATCGCTTCGATGTGACGCGCTATACGAAACCCGATACGGCAACACAGCTCGGCTTCGGCGCCGGACAGCATTTCTGTCTCGGTTCGCGGCTTGCCGAATTGCAGCTCAAGGTGCTGTTCGAGGAATTGCTGCGGCGCTTCCCGGACATTCACGTTTCGGGGCCGATCCGCCGGCTTCGCTCGAACTTCATCTATGGCATCAAGGAGATGCCGGTGCGCTATACGCCGGAAGCCTGAACGGGCCACCCCCAAACGAAAAAGGCCGCCGGGAAACCGGCGGCCTTTTCATTTGGCAGATGCGCCTGCCTCAGTGGACGGGCGCCGACTGACGGGCGACCGGGCGCTTGCGCGGGAACAGCTTTTCCAGCGTTACCGCGAGAGCCGGCAGCACGCTCACCGCCATCACCATGTTGACCATGAACATGAAGGCGAGGAGCAAGCCCATATCCGCCTGGAACTTCAGGTCGGAGAAAGCCCAGGTGGAGACGCCCACCGCCAGCGTGAGCGCGGTGAAGAAGGTCGCCATGCCGGCTTCCTGCAGCGACTGACGGAAGGCATCGCTCACCGTCATGCCTTCGCCCATGTAATAGGGCACGCGGTTGTAGATATAGTAGGCGTAGTCGACGCCGATACCGACCGCGAGCACCATCACCGGCAGCGTGGCCACGGTGAGGCCGATCTGCAGCACCTCCATGAACCAGTAGCCGAAGAAGGTGCCGAAAGTGAGCGGCA
>PNMC01000169.1 GCA_013823365.1 Parvibaculum sp.
CTGAACCTTTCGCCGAGATAGAGCCGACGCACATCGGCATTGCCGACGATCTCGGAGGGAGAACCTTCCATCAGCACCGTGCCGCCATGAATGATGACGGCATGGTCGATGAGTTCGAGCGTCTCGCGCACATTGTGATCGGTGATCAGCACGCCAATGCCGCGATCCTTCAGATGCGCCACGAGATCGCGGATATCGCCGATGGCGATGGGGTCGATGCCCGCAAAGGGCTCGTCGAGCAGCATGAAGGAAGGCTGCGTTGCCAGCGCCCGCGCGATCTCGACGCGCCGCCGCTCGCCGCCTGAAAGCGCGATGGCGGGCGTGCGCTTGAGATGGGTGATCGAGAATTCCGCCAGCAGATCGTCAAGCTCCGCCTCGCGCCGGTCGCGGTCGGATTCGACCACTTCGAGGACGGCGCGGATATTCTGCTCGACCGTCATGCCCCGGAAGATCGAGGCTTCCTGCGGCAGATAGCCGACGCCGCGCCTTGCCCGGCGGTACATGGGCAGGTCCGTCACGTCCTCGCCATCAAGATAGATCGAGCCGTAATCGGGCGGGATGAGCCCGGTGATCATGTAGAAAACGGTGGTCTTGCCGGCGCCGTTGGGGCCGAGCAGGCCGACGGCCTCGCCGCGCTGGACATGGAAGCTGACCCCGCGCACGACCGGCCGGCCCTTGAAGCTCTTGCCAATCTTTTCGACGGCGAGGCCCGGATTATCGGCGACGAGCTGCGGACCGCCATCCCTGGCGGCGCGGCTTGCTGCGTCCTGCGCGATGATGCCCGAATTGTCCGACATGCGGCCCCACTTCCTTAATCAATGCCATCAAACGTCACTTGGCATTAAAATTGTATGAAGTGAAGCGATTAACCAAGCTTTCTTTCGCCCGGGTCAGTTGCTCCCGGGCTGGAAAAGGCCGCGAACCCGCCCGGTTCCGCCGTTTTCCGTGCCTGTGACGCGGGCCTGGCCGCTTGCGAGATCGACATGGAGGCGCGAGCCGCGGATAACGTTTTCACCCTGCCGCAGCACCACTGAATTCCCCATTTCAATATGGCGGCTGGCAACCATATAGGTCGCCCATTCGCCGCTCGCGGTCTGCTGGTCGGGCGAGGAGACGAGGACATTGCCCGAAGCGGCGATCCGCGAAATCCGCGAACTGCCCTGGCCGCCGCCATCGTAATGCACCGTCACCCGGTCCGATTTCATGCGGATATCGCCCTGGACCACGCGGACATTGCCGGAAAAGGTGGCGGTCTGCTTGGAATCGTCGACTTCGAGTGCATCGGCCTCGACCTCGATCGGCTTGTCGGGATCGGAGCGAAAGCCCTGCTGCGCCCATGCGGCCCCCGGCAGAAGAAGCGCCGCCGCAAGGAGCATCGCGGCCCCCCGGCCTGACATTTGTTGGTTCCAGCCCATTCTCATTCGTCCCCTTCGCTCCGCTGACCCGGAAGGATCAGCATTCGCACATTGCCGTCGAAACGCAGCACCTGCGTTGCCCGCTCGGCTCTCATCCGGTCGGCCCGCAGGGTGCCGAGGGGCCCGTGGCCCTCGACCTCGCTCTCGCTTCGCAGTTCCCCCCGCTCGAAATCGACCGTCGCCTGCCGGCTATGCATTTCGTAGCCCCAGGTCGTGAATATGTCGATCTGCTGCTCAAGGTCGAGCGTCTGTTGCTCGGAATTGTAGATGCCGCTGCGCGCCGTGAGCGACATCCAGTCCTCCTCCTGATTGAGCTTCAGGTCGGCATGGATGTTCTCGAAGGTCACGACATTGGGCTGCGAAATGTCCTGCGTCGCGTTGTCGGCGGTCACGAGATAGGGATTGCCGTCCGATGTCATGCCGGCGACGCGGGGGCTGACCATCCGCAGGTCGCCCGGCTGCCGGTCGATTTCGCGGAAGGCGATATCGAGATCGTCCTTGCGTTCGAAGGCACCGGAATAGAACAGGATCACGCCGAAAAGCAGCACTGCGCCGAGCGGCAGTGCGATCTTCATGATGGAGACGAAACTGCTGTAGCGGTTCGAGTCCGGCCGTGGCGGCACCCGCGGCTCGAAGCCCGGCTCGCCTCGCACCCGCCTCGCCGTGCCGGCGCCGGGTCGCTCGTCGCCGGTCCCTTCGCTCATGCCTTGCTGCTCCACTTCACCCCGGACAGGTAGTCGCCCGTGATGCGTGCCCCCCGAAACAGCGGCCAGTATGCGCGGAAGCCCCGTAATGCGTCAACGAACCGCCCTGCCGGCCGGGAGCCGCAACAGGCCGGGATCAATGTGCGAAAATGTCTTCCTCGGGCCAGCCCGCAAGGTCGAGCGCGGCGCGGACCGGAAGAAAGGCGAAGCAGGCCCGGGCAAGCTCCGTCCGGCCCTCGCGGGCGAGCATGCCGTCGAGCACGGCCTTGATCTCGTGGAGATGGAGAACGTCCGAGGCCGCATAGGCGAGCTGCGCCTCGGTGAGCTCGCGCGCCCCCCAGTCCGAGCTTTGCTGCTGCTTGGACATGTCGACATTCACGAGTTCGCGGGCAAGATCCTTCAGCCCGTGGCGGTCCGTATAGGTGCGCACGAGCTTCGAGGCGATCTTGGTGCAGTAGATGGGCGCCGTGACGATGCCGAGATAGCGCTGCAGCATGGCGACGTCGAACCGGGCGAAATGGAAGATCTTGAGAACGTCCGGGCTCGCCATCAGCGCGCGCAGATTGGGCGCGTTATAGGTGCCCCGGTCGAGCTGCACGATATGGGCATTGCCGTCGCCCGCCGAGAGCTGAACCACGCAAAGCGGGTCGCGCTCCGGGTTGAGCCCCATGGTTTCGGTATCGACGGCGACGCTGGCGCCGAAATCGAGCCCGTCCGGCAGATCGCCCTTGTGCAGCGTGATCGCCATGGACCGGCTCCGCCTGACCCCGGAGAGGGGAGAAATGAGTTGGTGCCCAGGAGAAGACTCGAACTTCCACGCCCTTGCGAGCGCCAGCACCTGAAGCTGGTGCGTCTACCAATTCCGCCACCTGGGCACGTGAGGCGTTGCTTAAATAGGGCCCGCAACAATGTCAATGGAGAGCTCGAATTTGGGGAGGGCGGTGCGGCGCATTTTGCCGCCCTTTGCCGCGCCGCCCGCTTGGGCTATCAAGGGAGCGACAAGGCGCGAGGCGGCCGCCCGCGCCAGGACGGCAAGCAGGCGAGGCAAGGCAAAATGAGCGTGGACGGCGCGGACCGGGACAACAGGACAGGCACGCTCCCGGCAGGCGGGCTGGTGACGGTTTTCGGCGGGTCGGGCTTTCTCGGCCGCCATATCGTTCAGGCGCTGGCACGGCGCGGCTATCGCATCCGGGTGGCCGTGCGCCGGCCGAACGACGCCCTGTTTCTCCGCCCCATGGGCGTGGTCGGCCAAGTGGAGCCCGTTCAGGCCAATATCCGCGACGATGCCTCGGTGCGGGCCGCCGTCGAAGGCGCTGCCGCCGTGGTGAACCTTGTCGGCATTCTTCACGAGACCGGTCACCAGACCTTCGAGGCGGTGCAGGCGGAAGGCGCGGGCCGCATCGCCCGCGCGGCGCGCGAAGCGGGTGTGGGCTGCTTCCTCCATGTCTCGGCCATCGGCGCCGATGCGGAAAGCCCTTCCGAATATGCCCGCAGCAAGGCAGCAGGCGAGGCTGCGGTACGCGAGGCGTTCTCCGGCGCGGCCATCGTCCGCCCCTCGATCGTGTTCGGCCCGGAAGACGATTTCTTCAACCGTTTCGCCGCCATGGCGCGCCTTTCGCCCGCGCTGCCCCTCGTCGCAGGCGGCACGATGCGGCTTCAGCCCGTCTATGTGAAGGATGTCGCGGAAGGCGTGTCGCGGCTTCTGGAGCGCGGCGCGCCTGCAGGCATCTACGAATTCGGCGGACCGGAAGTGAAGACCTTCCGTGAGCTGATGGAAGACATGCTGCGCGTTACGGGCCGCAAGCGCATTCTGGCACCTCTGCCTGCGCCGCTTGCAACGCTCATGTCCTATGTTACGCAGTTCCTGCCCAACCCGCCGCTGACGCCGGACCAGGTGCGCCTGCTTCGCGCCGACAATGTGGTGAGCGAGGCGGCGAAGACGGAAGGCCGCACGCTGGAGGGTCTGGGTGTTGCGCCGACCGTGCTCGAAGTCGTGCTGCCAACCTATCTTTATCGTTTCCGCAAGACCGGCCAGTTCGAGCGCGCCAAGGCGAGCTGAGGGCACGCCCATGAATATCGGAGAGGCGGCGGCGCGGTCAGGCGTACCCGCCAAGACCATTCGCTACTATGAGGATATCGCGCTGATCGACAGCGCGGATCGCAGCGCCAACGGCTATCGCGCCTATTCGGACGAGGATGTCCATACGCTGCGCTTCATCGCGCGGGCCCGGTCGCTGGGCTTCACCGTCGCGCAATGTCGCGACCTCCTCGCGCTTTACCGCGACCGCGAACGCTCCAGCGCCGATGTGAAGGCGATTGCCGAGGGCCATATCGGCGAGATCGACGAAAAGATCGCAGGCCTGAAAGCCATGCGCGATACGCTCACGCTTCTTACCCGGAAGTGCCATGGCGACGAGCGGCCGGACTGCCCGATCATCGAGGAGCTTGCGGCGGGCGATGCTGCAGGCAAAGGCACCAACTAGAAAAAGAACAGATGCGCCAGCTCTATCACCTGCCGATCTCTCCTGCCTGCCGCAAGGTGCGCCTTGCGCTCGCGGAAAAGAATGTCGAGTTCGAGCTTGTGGAAGAGCGCGACTGGGAACGCCGGCGCGAATTTCTGATGATGAACCCGGCAGGCGAAGTGCCGGTGCTGGTGGAGGAAGACGGCGCGGCGCTCGCCGGCGCGGTCGCCATCACCGAATATCTCGAAGAGACGCTGCCGGATGTGAAGCTCATGCCGGCCGACCCGCGCGAGCGCGCCGAAATGCGCCGCCTCGTCGACTGGTTCGACCGGAAATTCACGGTGGAAGTGTCGGACGGGCTGATTTTCGAGAAGGTGACGCGCCGTTTTCTCGGCGCAAACGAAGGTGGTGGTGCGCCCGACATGGTGGTGGTGCGCGCCGCGCTGCATAATCTGCGCTATCACCTCGACTACATCTGCTACCTGATGGAGGAACGCAACTGGCTTGCGGGCGATCAGCTGACCCTCGCCGATCTCACCGCCGCCGCGCATCTTTCCTGTCTCGATTATGTCGGCGATGTGCCATGGAGCCAGTATCAGGGCGCGAAGGACTGGTATGCGAAGATCAAGTCGCGACCCGCCTTCCGCGGTCTCCTCGCCGATCATGTGCCCGGCATGCCGCCGCCGAAACTCTATGCCAATCTCGACTTCTGAGAGCCGGAGCGGAAAAACGCAACTGCGCGAGGCGCTGATCGCCCGCGCGAAAGAGGCGGGCTTCGACGATATCGGCATCGCGCGTGCCGATGCGCGAAGCGATCTTCCCGCAAGGCTCGACAACTGGCTTGCCCTCGGCCGCCACGGACAGATGGGCTGGATGGAAGAAACCGCCGCCCGCCGCGCCGCGCCGCTGACGCTCTGGCCGGATGCAAAATCCGTCATCATGCTTGCGATGAATTACGGGCCGGAGAACGACCCGCTCGACTTGCTCGAACGGCGAGACCGCGCGGCGATCTCCGTCTATGCGCGCAATCGCGACTACCACGACCTTGTCAAGAAACGCCTGAAACAGGTGGCCCGCTGGCTCGCCGAGGAGAGCGGCGCGGAAGTGAAAGTCTTTGTGGACACC
>PNMC01000170.1 GCA_013823365.1 Parvibaculum sp.
CTGCAGCTCTATCTCGACGATCACGGCATCGACCTTTCGACGAAGACCATCCTGCAATTCGGTCCCGAGAAATGGCTGATGCGGGCGATGAAGAACAATCCGGGCTATGAGCCTGCCGATCTCTATTCGCCGATCGCGCGGTTCCAGCTCGACATCACGCAGATCGACCGTCCGGATAACAGCTTCGACGTGGTGATCGCGAACCATGTCTTCGAGCATGTGGACGACGACAAGGCGGCGATGCGGGAAATGTTCCGTGTGCTGAAGCCGGGAGGCTATGGCTTCTTCTCGGTGCCGATCAACCTGTCGCGGGACGAGACCTACGAGAACCCCGCAATCACCGATCCGGACGAGCGCTTCGTCCATTTCGGCGGTACGGACCACAAGCGCTTCTATGGCCGCGACTTCGCGACGAAGCTCGAGGAAGCAGGCTTCAAGGTGGAGGCCTATCGGCGGAAACCGGAAGAAGAAGTCAAATGGGGGCTTCTCCGCGACGAGTGCATCTACGTGGCGAGGAAGTAGGGTTCTCCCTCATCCCCCCCTTCGTCATGACCCGCTTCAGGCGGGTCATCCACGTCTTCCTTTTCATTCGCCGCCAAGACGTGGATGGCCCGGACAAGCCGGGCCATGACGTTATCGGGTTACAACGAAAAACGCCTACTCGTCCCGCAACATTCCCTTCAACCTGTAGACAAACTCCAGCGCCTCTTTCGGCGTGAGTTCATCCGGGTTGAGCTCTTTCAATGCCTGCTCCACCGCACTTTCCTCCGCCGCGGCATCCGGCTTCGCGCTTGCCGAAAAGAGCGGCAGGTCGTCGATGAGCTTTGCGGTCTTTGTGCCCTCGCCGCCTTTTTCGAGCGCGGAGAGCACGGCTTGCGCGCGGGCGATGACGGGGGCGGGGAGACCTGCAAGCTTCGCCACCTGAATGCCGTAGGAACGGTCGGCAGCACCCGGGCCCACCTCATGCAGGAAGACGACGTCACCTTTCCATTCCTTCACCTTCATCGTCGCATTCGCGAGATGCGGGAGTTTTTCGGCAAGCACGGTGAGTTCGTGATAATGCGTGGCGAAAAGCGCGCGCGAGCGGTTTACCTCATGCAGATGCTCGACCGCCGCCCAGGCGATCGACAATCCGTCATAGGTCGCGGTGCCGCGGCCGATCTCGTCGAGGATCACGAGCGAGCGGGGGCCGGCCTGATTGAGGATCGCCGCCGTCTCCACCATCTCGACCATGAAGGTCGAGCGCCCGCGCGCGAGATCGTCCGCCGCGCCGACGCGCGAGAAGAGGCGATCCACCACACCGATATGAGCCTCATCCGCCGGCACGAAAGCGCCCATCTGCGCCATGATGGCGATGAGCGCATTCTGGCGGAGGAAGGTCGACTTGCCGGCCATGTTGGGGCCGGTCAGCAACCAGAGTCGCTTGCTGCCGCCTTCGCCAGCGCTGAGATCGCTGTCGTTCGGCACGAACTGCTCGCCGGTGCGTGCGAGAGCGGCCTCGACCACCGGGTGACGCCCGGCCTTGACCGCGAAAGCGAGGCTTTGATCGACGCGGGGGCGCACATGGCGCCGCTCGGAAGCGATTTCGGCGAGAGCCGATGTCGCATCGAGCGCGGCGAGGGCTTCGGCGGCGCGCGACAGAACCGCAGCTTCCGCAACCGTTGCAGCGGCGAGCTCATCGAAAAGGGCGAGTTCGATTTCGAGCGCGCGGCCCGCGGCTTCCGCAATGCGGCTGGCGAGCGAGGCGAGCTCCGGCGTCGTGAAGCGCATCGCGTTCGCCATGGTCTGGCGGTGGATATAGGCGGCCGAGAAGGGTTCCTTCGTCAGCTTCTCGCCATGGCGCGGCGGCACTTCGATGTAATAGCCGAGCACATTGTTGTGGCGCACCTTCAACGCGGCGATATCGGTCTCCGACGCATATTTCGCCTGCAACCCGGCGATGAGCTTTCGCGCATCGTCGCGGAGCGCGCGGGTCTCGTCGAGCTCCGCGCTGGCGCCTTTGGCGATGAAGCCGCCATCGCGGGCGAGAAGCGGCAGTTCATCTGCGAGCACCGCCTGAAGCTGCGCGCGAAGGGGCGATGCGACCTGCGCGAGCGCGCGGCAATCGGCGCCGATCAGTTCCGGCAGGGGAAGGATCGCGGGCGGCGATGCTTCAAGGGCGGCGGCGAGCGCATGCGCGGCTGCAAGCCCGTCGCGGATGGCGGCCAGATCGCGCGGGCCGCCCCGGCCAAGCGAGAGGCGCGACAAGGCGCGGGCGATATCGGGCGCGGATTTCAGGTGAGCGCGAATATCGGCGCGGAGGCTTCGCGCCTCGAAGAGCCATTCGACGGCATCGAGGCGGCGGTTGATCGCGGCAGGATCGGTGAGCGGCGCGGAAAGGCGGGCGCAGAGTTCGCGTGCGCCCGCGCCCGTCACCGTGCGGTCGATGGCGGCGAGAAGCGAGCCCGAAGTCTCGCCCTGCAGCGTCCTCACGAGTTCGAGATTGGCGCGGGTCGCAGCGTCGATCGCCATGGTGTCCGATGCGGCAACGCGGCGCGGCGGCATGAGCGCCGGCATACGGCCGACCTGCGTCAGCTCCACATAGTCGAGCAGCGCGCCCATGGCGCCGAGCTCGGCGCGGGAAAAGGCGCCGAACGCATCGAGCGCGGCGACGCCGAGATGCGCTTTCAGCCGCCGTTCGGCATGGCCGGAATCGAAACGGGTAGGCGGCAGCGCCGTCAGCGTGGCGGAGAGCCCGGTCATGTCCTCGGGGCGCGTCCCTTCGGCGATCAGCAATTCGCCGGGGGCGAGGCGCGCAAGCTCCGCGCCGAGGCCCGAGGCGGAGACGCTCGTCACCGCGAAATCGCCGGTCGAGACATCCGCCCAGGCGAGACCGAAGCCCTCCTCCGCGCCTACCCTTGCAAGGGCCGCGAGATAGTTGTGCGTGCGGGCATCGAGCAGGGTTTCCTCGGTGAGAGTGCCCGGCGTGACGAGGCGCTGGACGGCGCGGGCGACGACCGATTTCGAGCCGCGCTTCTTCGCTTCCGCCGGGTCTTCCACCTGTTCGCAGACGGCGACCTTGAAGCCCTTGCGGATCAGCCGCTCGAGATAGACGTCATGGGAATGGACGGGGACACCGCACATCGGGATGTCTTCGCCGAGATGCTTGCCGCGCTTCGTCAGCGCGATATCGAGCGCTTCCGCAGCGGCAACCGCATCCTCGAAGAAAAGCTCGTAGAAATCGCCCATCCGGTAGAAAAGCAGCGCATCCGGCCAGCCCGCCTTGATCTCCAGATATTGCGCCATCATTGGAGTGGCCTCCGCAGGGATAGCTGCGGCGGGCGTATTTTCGTGGCGAAAGGAAGCGGCGCGTTCGGACATGGGGCCGGAGAGTATCAGAACCGGCGCGGGCTGAAAGACGGAACGGCGCCCAAAATGACCCCCGAAAGAAGGGGGACGGGCCCCGGAAAGCGTGGCAAGGACACGCAAAATCAACGGAGTTCGCTTGTTATTGGCCGGTCGCCAGCCTAAAAAGCGGGCTCCGATACCGGGGCATCATGCCCTGCCCGCTTGCCGATCACGCCGGACCAGACAAATGAGCAAAAAGCGCCGCCAGTTTACCGACGAGGAAGCGCTCCTCTTCCATTCCCAGGGAAAGCCCGGGAAGCTCGAAATCAACGCCACCAAGCCCATGGCGACACAGCACGACCTGTCGCTCGCCTATAGCCCGGGCGTTGCGGTGCCGGTGCGCGCCATCGCGGAAAATCCCGATGCGGCCTACGAATATACGAGCAAGGGCAACCTGGTCGCGGTGATCTCGAACGGCACGGCGATCCTCGGTCTCGGCGATCTCGGCGCGCTCGCCTCCAAGCCCGTCATGGAAGGCAAGGCCGTCCTCTTCAAGCGCTTCGCCGATGTCGACTCGATCGACCTTGAAGTCGATACGAAGGATGTCGACGCCTTCATCAATTCGGTGCGCTATCTCGGGCCCTCCTTCGGCGGCATCAACCTGGAAGATATTTCCGCGCCCGACTGTTTCGTGATCGAAAGCCGCTTGCGCGAGCTCATGGATATTCCCGTCTTCCATGACGACCAGCACGGCACGGCGATCATCACGGCGGCCGGCCTCATCAACGCGCTCTATCTCACCAAGCGCGACATCAAGGATATCCGCGTCGTCGTGAACGGCGCGGGATCGGCGGGCATTGCCTGTCTCGAACTCATCAAGGCGATGGGTCTGCCGCATGACAATGCGATCCTCTGCGACACCAAGGGCGTCATCTACAAGGGGCGCGCCGAAGGCATGAACCAGTGGAAGTCGGCCCATGCGGTGACGACGGACCGGCGGACGCTCGAAGAAGCGATGGAAGGCGCCGATGTTTTCCTCGGCCTGTCGGTCAAGGGCGCGCTCACGCCGAAGATGGTGGCGGCGATGGCGCCGCGGCCGATCATCTTCGCCATGGCCAATCCCGATCCCGAGATCACACCGGAAGAAGTCGCGCAGGTGCGTGACGATGCCATCATGGCGACGGGACGCAGCGACTATGCGAACCAGGTGAACAACGTTCTCGGTTTCCCCTACATCTTCCGCGGCGCGCTCGATGTGCGCGCGAGCGCGATCAACGAGGAAATGAAGATCGCCTGCGCGGAAGCGCTGGCAAAGCTCGCCCGCGAGGACGTGCCGGACGAAGTGGCGGCGGCCTATCAGGGCGAGCGCCCACGCTTCGGCCCGCAATACATCATTCCCGTGCCGTTCGATCCGCGCCTCATCCGCGAAATTCCGCCGGCCGTCGCGAAAGCGGCTATGGATACGGGCGTTGCGCGCGCGCCGATCGTCGACATGGAGGCCTACAAGAACAGGCTGCAGGCCCGCCTCAACCCGACCGCCGGCACGCTGCAGGTCATCATGGACAAGGTGCGCCGCGACCCGAAGCGCGTCGTCTTCGCCGAGGGCGAGGAAGAGCGCGTGATCCGCGCGGCCATCGCCTTCCGCGATGCGGGCCTCGGCCATCCGATCCTTGTCGGCCGCGAGGAGCAGATCCGCGATACGATGGCGCAGATCGGCCTCGATGCGAGCGTCGGGCTCGACATCCGCAATGCGCGCATTTCGGAGAAGGTGCCGGAATATACCGACTTCCTTTACGAGAAGCAGCAGCGCAACGGCTATCTCTATCGCGACTGCCACCGCCTTGTGAGCAACGACCGCAACATCTTCTCCGCCGTGATGGTGGAGCGCGGCGATGCGGACGCCATGGTGACGGGCGTGACGCGCACCTATTCGGTGGCGCTGGAAGAAGTGCGCCGCGTGATCGACGCGGTGGACGACAAGCGCCCCATCGGCGTGACGCTTGTCGTGGCGGGCGGACGCACCGTGCTCGTCGCCGACACCAATGTCTATGAAATGCCGACGGCGGAAGAGCTTGCCGATATCGCGACGCAGGCCGCCGAAGTTGCGCGCCGTCTCGGCTATGAACCGCGCGTCGCGCTGCTCGCCAATTCGAGCTTCGGCACGCATGTGCATGAGCGGCCGTCCACCGTGCGCGATGCAGTGCGGATCCTCGATTCCCGCAAGGTCGATTTCGAATATGACGGCGAGATGGCCGCCGATGTCGCGCTCAACCGCGAGACCATGGCGCTCTATCCCTTCTGCCGGCTGACCGACACGGCGAATGTGCTCGTCATGCCCGCGATCCACGCCGCCTCGATCTCGACCAAGCTTCTT
>PNMC01000171.1 GCA_013823365.1 Parvibaculum sp.
CCGCGACCGTTGCCGTCGCTGCCCTTTCGGTAGCCGGCGTTGCGCATGCCCGCGACCAGATCCAAGTTGTCGGCTCCTCGACCGTGTTCCCCTACTCGCAGGCTGCCGCCGAGCAGTTCGCGAACGAGACGGGCAGCCCCGCTCCGGTCGTCGAATCGACCGGCACCGGCGGCGGCATGAAGATCTTCTGCGGCGGCGTTGGCACGGGCCATCCCGACGTGACGGGTGCTTCGCGCGCGATGAAGCTTTCCGAATACGAACTCTGCACGTCGAACGGCGTGACGGACATCACCGAAGTGCTGCTCGGCTTCGACGGTCTCTCGATGGCCGTGTCGCGCAAGGGCCAGCAGCTCGACCTCTCCAAGGCACAGCTCTTCCAGGCGCTCGCCGCGAAGGTCGAAGTCGATGGCAAGATCGTCGACAACCCCTACAAGAAGTGGTCGGACATCGACAAGTCGCTCCCGAATATTGCGATCTCGGTCATGGGTCCGCCCCCCACATCCGGCACGCGCGACGCCTGGGTTGAGCTCGTCATGGAAGAAGGCTGCAAGGCGTTCCCGGCTATTGAGGCGCTCGACAAGGATGCCCACAAGGAAACCTGCCAGCGCATGCGCACCGATGGCCCGTTCATCGAAGCCGGCGAAAACGACAACCTGATCGTGCAGCGTCTCGAATCCGACGCGAATACCTACGGCATCTTCGGTTATTCGTTCCTCTACGAAAACCAGGACAAGCTGCTCGGCATCAAGGTTGCCGGCGTCGAGCCGAAGGAAGAGACGATTGCCGACGGTTCCTACGGCATCTCGCGCCCGATCTTCTTCTATGTGAAGAATGCCCACCGTGGCGTGATCCCCGGCCTCAATGAGTTCATCGCCGAATACACCAGCGATGACTCGATGGCACCGGGCGGCTATCTCGAAGAGCGCGGTCTGATCCCGCTCTCCGCCGACCGCCGCGCCGAAGCGCAGAAGGCCGCCAATGACGCGGTCAACATGCCGGCTCCGAAGAAGTAAGGCACAAATCGGCCACCCGGCGCCGGAAGGCGCCGGGTGGACTTTCAAGCGATTGTCGATTGCAGATTTAGTCAGGACTTCCGATGTCAGCTACATCCCTCCTTGCGATTGTCCTGATCCTTTCTCTCATCGGATATCTCTGGGGTCGCGCCAGCGCAGCCAGCCTGAAGAGCACCGGGCAGGGCATGCATTCGATCCCGGCCTATCACGGCTACTTCATTGCGCTTTCATGCGGTATTCCCGCTTTCCTTCTTGTTCTCGTCTGGCTCGCCGCGCAGAGCACGGTCATCGACACTCTTCTGATCGCCGGTCTTCCAGCCCACATCACGGATGGTGTGGAAACCTCGCGCATGTCGCTCATCCTGAGCGAAATCAAGAGCATCGCGGGGGGACGGATTTTCGGTACTCCCGATCCCGCCCTGATCGCGGCCGCCGAGCGCTATAATGCGCTGCGCGGCACGGCTTCTCTCGCCATGGTGGTCGCGGCCCTGGCCGTTGCAATTGCCGCCATGAGCTTTGCTCGTTCGCGGGTCTCCCCTGAATTCCGTGCCCGCAACCGCGTCGACGGCATCCTTCGCTGGATTCTGATTGTCTGCTCCATTCTCGCGATCCTGACGACACTGGGCATCATCCTGTCGCTTGTCATCGAAAGCATGGCCTTCTTCAGCAGGGTCTCTGTTTTCGACTTCCTCTTCGGGATGGAGTGGAGCCCGCAGATCGCCATGCGGGCGGATCAGGTGGGCTCTTCCGGCGCCTTCGGTGCTGTGCCGGTCTTCTGGGGCACGATCTTCATCAGCGCTATCGCGATGTTCGTCGCGCTCCCCGTGGGTCTCTTCTCGGCGATCTACCTGGTCGAATATGCGGACAAGCGCGTGCGCTCCTTCGTGAAGCCCCTGCTCGAAATTCTCGCGGGCATCCCGACCATCGTCTACGGCTTCTTTGCGATCCTGACGGTGGCGCCCTTTATCCGCGACCTCGGCACGTCCATGGGATTGAGCGTTGCCTCGAATAGCGCGCTGGCGGCGGGCGGTGTCATGGGCATCATGCTCATCCCCTTCATCTCCTCCTTTGCAGACGATGCGATCTCCGCCGTGCCGCAATCGATGCGCGATGGTGCCTATGCCCTCGGCGCGACCAAGGCTGAAACGGTCCGTCAGGTGCTGCTCCCTGCCGCGCTTCCCGGTATCGTCGGCGGCGTTCTCCTCGCGGTCAGCCGTGCCATCGGCGAAACCATGATCGTCGTGATGGCTGCGGGTCTCATGGCGAAACTCACTGCCAATCCGCTCGAAGGCGTGACCACGGTTACCGTGCAGATCGTGACGCTCCTGATCGGCGATACGGAATTCGACAGTCCCAAGACATTGGCCGCCTTCGGCCTCGGTCTTGTCCTTTTCATCACGACCCTGGCGCTCAACATCGTCGCCCTGCAGGTCGTCAAGCGCTATCGGGAACGCTATGAGTGACACGACCCAACAGCCAGCCCGCAAGGAACGCAATGCCTGGTTCGAGGCAGATGCGCGGCTGAAGCGCCGCCACCTGGCCGACAAGAGGCTGCGCGCCTATGGCATTGCGGCGATCGTCTTCGCGCTTGGCATGCTCGCGACGCTTGTCGGTACGATCCTCGTCACAGCGGCGCCCGCGGTAACGCAGACCATGGTCACATTCGAAGTGGAAGTGCCCGAGGGTTCGGTCGACCCGGCCAATCCGAGCGGCGGCTCCTACCAGACCATGCTCAACGCTTCGATCGCGCGCATATTCCCCGATGTCGACACGCCACGCGAACTGCGCGAGCTGCGCCAGCTCTTCAGCAATGGCGGCCAGTATCAGCTGCGTGACAAGATTCTCGCGAACCCCTCGCTTATTGGGGGGACGGTCTCGATCACCTTCCCCTTGTCGGATATCGGCGACCAGCTGCACAAAGGTGTCATCGATCGCAATCTTCCGCCGGACTTTCGCCGCGTGAATGATGCCCAGATCGCCTGGTACGACGTGCTTGTCGAGCGGGGCCAGATCTCTACGCCCCTGAACTGGGGTCTGATCTTGAATGCGGACAGCCGCTTTCCCGAGTTGGCCGGTCTCCGTGGCGCGCTGGTGGGGTCGTTCTATGCCCTGCTCGTTTGCTTCCTCGTCAGCTTCCCGGTGGGGATCGCTGCGGCGGTCTATCTCGAGGAGTTTGCACCGAAGAACCGCCTGACCGACCTTATCGAGGTCAACATCAACAATCTGGCCGCCGTTCCCTCGATCGTCTTCGGTCTTCTCGGTCTTGCGGTCTTTCTGAACTTCTTCGGGATGCCGCGCTCGGCGCCCATCGTCGGCGGCTTGGTGCTGTCCCTGATGACGCTGCCGACGATCATCATTGCGACCCGTGCGGCGCTGAAAGCCGTGCCGCCCTCGATCCGCGAAGCCGCTATCGGTGTCGGGGCTTCGAAGATGCAGACCGTCGGCCACCACGTTCTGCCGCTGGCGATGCCAGGCATCCTCACCGGCACGATCATCGGCCTTGCCCAGGCGCTGGGTGAAACGGCGCCGCTCCTTCTCATCGGCATGAACGCCTTCATCACGGCGGCGCCCGACTCGATGTTCAATCCGTCGACAGCGCTTCCAACCCAGATCTACATCTGGGCGGACAGTCCGGAACGCGGATTCACCTCGCGCACTTCGGCGGCAATCATCGTGTTGCTGGGCTTCCTTGTCTGCATGAACGCAATAGCGATTTACATGCGCAAACGTTTTGAAAGAAGGTGGTGATATGGCGTCGTTCGAGACCACTATGGAAGCTGGAACAGCTATGAATGAAACTGTAAAGGACGCTGCCGCAAGCGCGGCCGCCGTCATGCCCGTCGGTCACGAAACCAAGATCTCCGCGACGAAGGTCTCGGTCTTCTATGGCGAGAAGCAGGCGCTGTTCGATGTGTCGATCGACATTCCCGCTCGGCAGGTCATGGCTTTCATCGGCCCGTCGGGTTGCGGCAAGTCCACGTTCCTGCGCTGCATCAACCGCATGAACGATACGATCGATATTTGCCGCGTAACCGGCACAATCGCGATTGACGGTGCCGACATTTACGACCCGAAGATCGACCCCGTTCTGCTTCGTGCGCGCGTGGGCATGGTGTTCCAGAAGCCGAACCCGTTCCCGAAGTCGATTTACGATAATATCGCCTACGGTCCGCGCATTCATGGCGTTGCCAAGGCGGGCTCGCAGATGGACGAGATCGTCGAGACGAGCCTGAGGCGTGCGGGCCTCTGGAACGAAGTGAAGGACCGTCTGCGCGAGCCGGGCACCGGCCTTTCCGGCGGCCAGCAGCAGCGCCTCTGCATCGCCCGCGCCATTGCGGTCAATCCCGATGTCATCCTGATGGACGAGCCCTGCTCGGCACTCGATCCCATCGCAACCGCCAAGGTCGAGGAACTGATCGACGAACTCCGCGAACGCTACACCATCGTCATCGTGACGCATTCCATGCAGCAGGCGGCGCGTGTTTCGCAGAAGGCGGCGTTCTTCCATCTCGGCAATCTGATCGAAGTGGACGAGACGGAGCGTATGTTCACCAATCCGCGCGACCAGCGCACGCAGGATTATATCACCGGCCGCTTCGGCTGAGCCGGGCTCTGCGGCAAATGCCAAGAGGCCAACAGGAGATCAGGGCGTGACCCAGCATATTGTGAAGTCCTTCCAGGAGGAACTCGATGCGCTTTCGGCAAAGATCGCCCAGATGGGCGGTCTGACCGAAGCGCAGCTTTCGGCGGCAATCGAGGCGGTGTCTCGGCGCGACAGCCAGCTTGCCGAGCGCACCATTCTCGAGGATCAGCGCATCGACGCGCTCGAATCCGACATCGAGGCCCATGCCGTGCGCATGATCGCGCTTCGTCAGCCCATGGCGACGGACCTTCGCGAAGCGATTGCCGCAATCAAGATCTCGATCGATCTTGAGCGCATCGGCGACCTGGCGAAGAACATCGCCAAGCGCGCCATCGTGCTGCAGAACGATTTCGAGGGCGCGAACAGGCTCATCCAGGGTATTTCGCGCATGGGCCGGCTCGCGCAGCGCCAGCTCAAGCATGTGCTCGACGCCTATTCGAGCCGTGAGGCCCAGGCGGCGATGGAGGTCTGGCGGGACGATGAAGAAATCGACGCCATGTACAACTCCGTCTTCCGCGAGCTCCTGACCTACATGATGGAAGACCCGCGCACGATCGGCGTCTCGACGCATCTCCTTTTCGTGGCGAAGAATATCGAGCGTATCGGCGACCATGCGACGAACATCGCCGAAACGGTCAGCTATCTCGTGACCGGCGAATGGGTGGCCGATGAACGCCCCAAAAGCGATACCACCAGCACGACTGCCGTGAAGGCAGAGAGCTAGAGGAGGCACCTCCATGGGAATAACGCTTGCCCGCCGCGGCGAACAGGGTCAGGCTTCGATGGAAAATATTGAGAAGGTACGGGCCCTTGCCGAGGTTGAGGAGCAGGGCCAGCCCGAGAGGAGCCAGTTCGAGCGCAGAATGAAGCCGACGGTCATGATCGTCGAGGACGAGGAGGCGCTTTCGACCCTTCTCCAGTACAACCTCGATAAGGAAGGCTACAAGGTCGTTGCGGCCTCCGATGGAGAGGAAGCGGCACTTCTCGTGAGGGAAGTGACGCCCGACCTCATTCTGCTCGACTGGATGCTGCCGGG
>PNMC01000172.1 GCA_013823365.1 Parvibaculum sp.
CTGGAGAATTACCCATGAGCATTCGTTTTGACGGCAAGGTCGCCATCGTGACCGGCGCGGGCGGCGGTCTCGGCCGGTCCCATGCGCTGGAACTCGCGCGGCGCGGCGCGAAAGTGGTGGTGAACGACCTCGGCGGCGACCGTACGGGCGCCGGCGGCTCGTCGGAAGCGGCCAAGAAGGTCGTCGAGGAAATCAAGGCTCTGGGCGGCGAAGCGATTGCCAATGGCTCGTCGGTCACGGATGACGAAGGCGTTGCCAACATGGTCAAGCAGACCATGGACCAGTGGGGCCGCATCGACATTCTCATCAACAATGCCGGCATCCTGCGCGACAAGTCCTTCTCCAAGATGGATATTTCCGACTTCCAGCTCGTGGTCGATGTGCACCTGATGGGCACGGTGAAGCCGACCAAGGCCGTCTGGGAAATCATGAAGGAGCAGAATTACGGCCGCATCGTCGTGACTGCCTCCTCGACCGGCCTTTACGGCAATTTCGGCCAGACGAACTATGGCGCGGCGAAGCTCGCCGTCGTCGGCTTCATCAACACGCTGAAGCTGGAAGGCCAGAAGAACAATATTCACTGCAACGCGCTGGCGCCGGTCGCCTATACCCGCATGACCTCCGATCTCATGCCGCCGGAAGCCGAGCAGATGCTGACGCCGGAAAGCGTGTCGCCGGGCGTGATGTTCCTCGTCTCGGAACAGGCGCCGACGGGCATGATCCTCTGCGCGGGCGCAGGCGTCTTCGCCGCCGCGCGCATGGAAGAAGCCGAGGGCATCTTCCTCGGCCGCGACGGCCTCACCGCCGAGAAGGTTGCCGAGAACTGGGACAAGATCGCCGACTTCTCCAATGCCGCGCCTTATTTCATGGGCGGCGAGCAGACCGGCAAGTTCTTCAAGCTCGCGACGGGCGGCAAGTAAGCCATTCGCGCTGGCCCAAGAGATCGAAGGGGAGCCCGTGCGGCTCCCCTTTTTGTTGCCGCAGCACCAAAACAAAACGGGCGCCGAGTGACCGGCGCCCGCTTCGTTTCGGATGACATTCGGCTCAAAGGCCGAGCACGGCTTTCGCCATGATGTTGCGCTGAACTTCGTTCGAGCCTGCATAGATCGAGGCCTTGCGGAGCGAGAAGTAGTAAGGCGCGGCGGTGAAGGCGCCTTCGGGGCCCACTTCCGGCTCGTTCGTCTCGATCAGGCCGTTTTCGATGGTCGGCTGCGCATAGTCGCCCAGCACTTCCACCATGAGCTGCGAGACTTCCTGCTGCAGCTCCGTGCCGCGGCATTTCAGCAGCGAGCTTTCGGGACCGACATTGCCGCCGATCGAGAGCGAGGAGAAGATGCGCAGTTCGGTGAACTCCATCGCCGTGATCTGGCTGCGGATGTCGGCATAGCGCGCCTTGAAGGCGGGCGTATCGGCGACGGGCTTGCCATCCACGAGGACTTCCTTCGCCACTTCGCGCACTTCGTCGAGCGCGCTGTAGAGGCCCGGCGAATAGGGATTGCCGCGTTCGAACTCGAGCAGGTATTTGGCGTAGGTCCAGCCCTTGTTCACTTCGCCGATCAGATTTTCCTTCGGGACCTTCACGTCCTGGAAGAAGACCTGGTTGACCTCCTGGTTCGGCGCGGAGGTGGCATCGAGGCAGATGATCGGATCGACGGTGATGCCCGGCGTCTTCATGTCGATCAGCAGGAAGGAGATGCCCTCCTGCGGCTTGCCCTCGTTCGAGGTGCGGACGAGGCAGAAAATCCAGTCCGCCCACTGCGCGACCGAGGTCCAGATCTTCGAGCCGTTGACGAGGAAATGGTCGCCCATGTCCTCGGCCTTGGTCTTCAGCGAGGCAAGGTCCGAGCCCGAGCCCGGCTCCGAATAGCCCTGGCACCAGAGCACGTTCGTTTCAAGGATATCGGGCAGGAAGCGCTTCTTCTGTTCTTCGGAGCCGAACTTCATGATGACCGGCGCCACCATGGTCGGGCCGAAGGGGATGGTGTGCGGCACGCCGGCACGGCCCATCTCCACATTGAAGATGTATTTCTGGGACTGGGTGAAGCCCGGCCCGCCATATTCCTGCGGCCAGTTGGGCGCAAGCCAGCCCTTCTTCGCCAGCGACTTCTGCCACTGGATATGGGCTTCCTTGGTGATGTAGCCATGCTTCGAACGGGCATGCAGACGGCGCATTTCCGCCGTGTAGCACTCGTCGATGAACTGACGGACTTCCTGACGGAAAGTCTCGTCTTCCTTGCTGAATGCGAGATCCATGTGCGCTATCCGTTGTTCGCTTACTCGACCTTGTCGAGGAATTGCAGCGTGGGCGCGCCGCCGAGAACCGCACCGAGGGCCGGGCCTGCCGCGCGGAAATAGTCGCTCTTGCCATGGGCGTCGAGATCGGCCTGGGTGGCGTACTGCTCCATGACGATATAGGTCGAGGGTTCGGACTTCGACTTGAAGAAATCGTACTGGAGGCAGCCCTTCTCGTTCGCCTTCACCTTGTCGCGGAGGTCCGAGAAGACCTTTTCGAATTCGGCTTCCTTGCCGGCCTGGACCGGAAGGGTCGCTACGATTCCGATGATGCTCATGTTTCGCTCCCATGTTCGCCGGGGCCTTTTCGGGGGGCCCGGTGCCGATTGTTGCGGGGACTTTAGGGGCAAAGCGCCCCCGCATCAATGCGGGCCGCGCCTCCGCCTGTTCGCGAGAAACGGCGGTGCTGTTCAATTCCTGACGGGGCTCAGGACCCCTTGTAGCTTGGCGCCCGCTTCTCGAAGAAAGCGTCCAGCGCCTCCTTGTGGTCCTCCGTGTGGTGGGCCAGGGCCTGCATGGAAGCCGACATTTCCATGATCGTGTCGAAGTTCGTCAGCGTGCCCTGACGGAGCAGTTGCTTCGTCATTCTCAATACGTCCGGCGCCTGATTGCAGATCTTCGCGGCAAGCGCCCTTGCCCGGTCCATGAGCTCGGCGGCGGGAACGACTTCGGAGACGAGGCCCCATTCCTTGGCCGTGGCGGCGTCGATCGTGTCGCCCGTATAGAAGAGCTCGGAGGCGCGGGCCATGCCGATGACGCGGGGCAGCAGCCAGGCCCCGCCATCGCCGGGGATGAGGCCGATCTTGAGGAAGGTCGCGCCGAAAATGGCGTTGTCGGCGGCGATGCGCGTATCGGCCAGGCAGGCGACGTCATTGCCGAGGCCGATGGCCGGGCCGTTGACGGCGGCAATGACCGGCACCTCGATGCCCCAGACCGATTTCACGATCCTGTGGATGCCGTTGCGGTAGCGCTCGCGGATATGAACGCCGGGGCCGCCGAAGCCGTCGCCGCCCTCGCGCATGGCTTTCACATTGCCACCGGCCGAGAAGGCCTTGCCGGCACCTGTGAGAATCACGCAGCGGACGCCGCGGTCGGCATTGATGCGGGCAGCGGCTGCGGAGAAGTTCTCCGCATCTTCCGGCGCGCCAAGCGGGTTGCGGCTTTCGGGCCGGTTGATGGTCAGCGTTACGACGGGACCATCCTGTTCGAAAATCAGCGGATCGCTCATTCCTCGGTTGCCTCTCTGTTGTGCATTTTTCTGGCTGACTTATCGCACAGCCTGCCCGCCCGGTAAAAAAAGGCGCGGCGGGACATGGATTATGTGCCCTTAACCATGTCTCGGAAAACCTTATTAAGACTTTTGCACGAGGCTGGCAGTTGAGGATTCCGGCGCGGCTGCCCAGAGGAGCAGACCCCGGAATATGGCGGGGCCGAAAGGGCATGGCATGACAGCCGGGGAAGCACGGCAGACGAAGGAGACGTCGCGTCAGCGGAGCTGGAGCGGCCTCGCGACCTCGTTCCTGGCGCGCGGGCCGAACGGCGAGAAGCTGTCCCCGGAAATCCGGCTCGAGCAGATGAGGATGCTGGTGGAGGCGCAGCAGCTGCCCATGCCATATGCCTTTCCGCTGCTCATGATTCCCTATGCGGCCTGCTTCGCCGGTGAGGTCGCCTGGTACTGGCTCATCGTTCCGGTCGTGCTGGTCCTCGCCGCGGGCCTTTACAACAAGAAAACGATGACGGATTTCACGGCGGCAGAGCCCGCCGCCTCCGACGTCGCGCTGTGGGAGCGGCGCTTCATTTTGGCTTCCGTCTTTTTCGCGATCGCCATGGCTTCGACGGCCTATTTCTTCTGGGTGCCGGACAATTATCTCCTGCAGTCCTTCGTCATTACCGCCCTTCTGATCTGCCTCGCGCCGGGATGCCTGATCACCTCCTGCTATCTTCCGGCCTTTTATGCCTCGATCGTTCCGGTGATTATCGCCGTCTGCGTGCAGGTGTCGCTTTACGGAACCGCCATTCACATCGCACTTGCCGGCGTCCTCGTTCTGTTTTCGATCCTGCTGTCGCAGCTCACCGTCCGCCACAACAAGATCATGCTGCATTCGATCACGCTGCGGGAAGACAAGTCCGCGCTCATCGAGCAGATATTCAAGGCGAAGCGGGATTCGGATGCCGCGCGCGCCCGCGCAGAAGAAGCGAACCGTGCAAAGTCGCACTTTCTCGCCAATATGAGCCACGAGCTTCGCACGCCGCTCAATGCAATTATCGGGTTTTCCGAGGTCATGGCGTCGGAGATTTTCGGCAAGCATGCGATCCCGACCTACAAGGAATATGCGCACGACATCAACCGGTCGGGCCAACATCTTCTCGGGCTTATCAACGATGTGCTCGACCTGTCGCGGATCGAGGCCGGGCGTTTCCAGATCACCGAAGAAGAGGTGGATATCGCGCAGCTTGCGGAAGACTGCCGCCGGATCGTGGAAATCCGGGCACAGGCGCAGCGCGTTCAGCTTGTCTCCCAGTTCGATGCCGATCTGCCCCAGGTCTATGGCGATGCGCGGGCGCTGCGCCAGACCTGGATCAACCTGATGACCAATGCGGTGAAGTTCTCCCCGCCCGAGAGCACGGTGCTGATGTTCGCGCGGATGGAAGACAATGGCGAGATGCGGTTCGGCATTCACGACAACGGACAGGGCATTGCGGAAAGCGAGATCGAGAAGGTGCTGCAAGCCTTCACGCAGGGTGCCTCCGGTCTTGCGCAGCCGGGCAAGGGGTCGGGTCTCGGCCTTTCCATCGTGAAAGGTCTGCTTGCCGTGCATGGCGGACGCTTCGAGTTGAAGAGCACGCTCGGCCAGGGCACGCAGGCTGAATGCGTGTTGCCGCCTCAGCGGCTCCGGACGAAACGGCAGATGGCACGCAGCGCCTGATGCCCTTTACGGCAAAGGCCGGCGCAAAGGCGCCAAAAGAAAAAGGCCGCTCCGGGGAGCGGCCTTGATCGTTTGAGCTTGAAGCGGCTTACGCGGCTTCGGAGTAGCGCTTCAGCTGATAGTCGACATTGCCGAACTGCGTGTCGATCATGGTCAGGCGCTTGAAGTAGTGGCCGACATTGAGTTCGTCGGTCATGCCCATGCCACCATGAAGCTGTACGGCCTGCTGGCCGACGAAGCGGCCGGCCTTGCCGATCTGCACCTTGGCGCCGGCGGCGGCCCTGGTGCGCTCGGCGTCGTTCTCGTCGAGCTTCAGGTTGACCATGTAGGTCATGGAGACCGACTGC
>PNMC01000173.1 GCA_013823365.1 Parvibaculum sp.
CGAAATCCGCTCGGCCTATGCGATGACCGAGCCGGACGTGCCGAGCTCCGATGCGAAGAACGTGCACCAGCGCCGTTCTCGAGGGCGACGAATGGGTGATCAATGGCGAGAAATTCTATATCTCCGGCGCCGGCGACCCGCGCTGCAAGATCATGATCGTCATGGTGAAGACGAGCCCGAACGCCGCCCCCAGCAAGCAGCAGTCGCAGATTCTCGTGCCGAAGGACACGCCCGGCGTCGAAATTCTCGGGCCGATGAAGGTTTTCGGCAAGGACCACGCGCCGCATGGCCACATGCATATCCGCTTCAACAATGTGCGCGTGCCGAAGGAAAACATCCTGCTCGGGGAAGGCCGCGGCTTCGAGATCAGCCAGGTGCGCCTTGGCCCCGGCCGCATCCATCACTGCATGCGCTCGATCGGCAAGGCCGAAAAGGCGCTGGAACTGATGGTGAAGCGTTCGGCCACGCGCGAAGCTTTCGGCAAGCCGATCGCCAAGC
Organism: Parvibaculum sp.; assembly: GCA_013823365.1. GTDB lineage: Bacteria > Pseudomonadota > Alphaproteobacteria > Parvibaculales > Parvibaculaceae > Parvibaculum. Next base: position 499 of record PNMC01000173.1, read on the forward strand.
TCGGCGGTAACCTCGAAATCATCTCGCGCGCCCGCATCGAGATCAACGCGATGCGCCTTGCCGTGCTTCAGGCCGCAAAGGCGATGGACGTACTGGGCAACAAGGAAGCCCGCGTCTATGTGAGCGCGGTGAAGGCCATGGTGCCGGAGAAGGTCTGCCTCATCATCGACCAGGCGATCCAGATGCATGGTGCCGCCGGCATCTCGCAATGGACGCCGCTCGCCGACATGTACACCGACATGCGCCACCTGCGCTTTGCCGACGGGCCCGATGAAGTGCACCACATGGTCGTCGGCCGCGCCGAAGTGCAGAAGCACGGCCTTTGGTAAGACCCGGCCCCGGCCTGGGACATGACCGCCGCAGGGAACCTCCCTGCGGCGGCTTTGTTTCATGGCGGTCACATCCCGGCGGAAAGCGCCGAAATCCGCGCTTTCCGTGCTGAAATTTATGCTGCAGTGCAAAATATTCTTGCTTCCGCAGCGTCCTATGCCAATGATCCGGCCGGGCGCATCGAAGCTGCAAAGAAATGCGAAGGAATAATTCGCACGGGCCGCAGCGATGCGAAGTGGATCGCGAGCGAGGTGAATCATGACGCAGGCGGAAAAGAAGGATCTCTACGAAATCGGCGAGATTCCCCCGCTCGGCCATGTGCCGGAGAAGATGTATGCCTGGGCGATCCGCCGCGACCGCCACGGGCCGCCGCAACAGGCCATGCAGGTGGAGGTTCTCCCCACCTGGGAGATCGATTCGAACGAGGTGCTCGTTCTCGTGATGGCCGCCGGCGTCAATTACAACGGCGTCTGGGCGGGCCTCGGCACGCCGATCTCCGTCTTCGACGTCCATGACGTGCCCTACCACATCGCCGGTTCCGATGCGTCCGGCATCGTCTATGCCGTCGGCTCCAAGGTGAAGCGCTGGAAGGTGGGCGACGAGGTCGTCATCCATTGCAACCAGGACGATGGCGACGACGAGGAATGCAATGGTGGCGACCCGATGTTTTCGCCCACCCAGCGCATCTGGGGCTATGAGACGCCAGACGGCTCTTTCGCGCAATTCTGCCGCGTGCAGTCGCAGCAGCTCATGCCGCGCCCGAAGCATCTGACCTGGGAAGAGAGCGCCTGCTACACGCTGACGCTCGCCACCGCCTACCGCATGCTTTTCGGCCACCGTCCGCACATCCTCTCGCCGGGCCAGAACGTGCTGGTCTGGGGCGCGAGCGGAGGCCTCGGCTCCTTCGCCGTACAGCTCTGCGCGACCGCCGGCGCCCATGCGATCGGCGTCATCTCCGACGATTCAAAGCGCGACTTCGTGATGTCGATGGGCGCGAAAGGCGTCATCAATCGCAAGGATTTCGATTGCTGGGGGCAATTGCCGAAGGTGAATTCGCCCGAATTCAACGACTTCATGAAGGAAGCGCGGAAATTCGGCAAGGCGATCTGGGACATCACCGGCAAGGGTATCGATCCCGACATCGTCTTCGAACATCCCGGTGAGTCGACCTTCCCCGTCTCCTGCATGGTGACGAAGCGCGGCGGCATGGTCGTCTTCTGCGCCGGCACCACGGGCTTCAACCTGACCTTCGACGCTCGCTTCGTCTGGATGCGCCAGAAGCGCATTCAGGGCTCGCATTTCGCGCATCTGAAACAGGCATCGGCCGCGAACCAGCTCGTCATCGAGCGGCGCATCGACCCCTGCATGTCGGAAGTGCTGCCCTGGTCCGATATCCCGCTCGCGCATGACAAGATGTGGAAGAACGAGCACCTGCCGGGCAACATGGCGGTTCTCGTTTCCGCCGCGCGTCCGGGCCTGCGCACCGTTGAGGACGCAATCGAGGCCGGCAACAAGGCAGCTTGAGGAGAGGAACGGCGGTGAAAAGATTGGCAGGAAACCCGCCTATCTTCTCGCCTTTCGATAGACCTCTTTCCGGTCGCCGACTTCGAGCACCAGGATCAGCAACGCACCATCCTCGATGCTGCAAATGACGCGCATATCGCCGACACGGTAGCTCCAGAGATTGCCGAGCGGCCCGGTCAAGGCCTTGCCATGTGACCGCGGATCAGCCGCACCACCAACGCGCTCATCCATATAATCTAAGGATGCGCCTGGCCGCCTGCCGGTCCATCTTGCGGAGCTGCTTGAGGGCAGTGTCGGAATATTCAATCGTCCAGGCCAAGGTCTTTTCTCACCTTGGCCGCCGGGTGCGTCTTCTCCTCGCCCTTGCGGATACGCTCAAGCACATCTGCCGCGAGATAGTAATCCTCCATCTCCGCAAGACCGCGCTCGACGATTTCCCGCAAATAATACGCCTTGGTCCGGCCGGTCTTCTTCGAGAGAAGATCAAGCCGTTTCTCAAGCTCGGCATCGAGACGAACGGAGGTCGGCATAGCTGCACCTTATGACTACTTGTATTCACTGTAGTCAAAATTTGTCGAAACGCAAGCTTGCGAGCTTTACCGCGCCCAGTAGTCCTTCGAGAACATGACGAGGACGGTGAGGAGCTCGAGCCGCCCGAGCAGCATGGCGAAGGCCATGATGAGCTTCGGCCCGTCTGGTATGTTTGCGAAATTGCCGGCGGGGCCGACCTCGTGGCCGAGACCCGGGCCGACATTCGCGATGGCCGTGACGGCGGAGGATAGCGCCGTCACGAGATCGAGGCCAAAGGCGGCGAGCGCCAGTGCGACGACGAGCATCGACGCGAGATAGACGAACACGAAAAGCGCGACGGAGAACACGATCTCGCGGCTCACCGTGCGCTCGCCATAGCGCAATGTCTGCGCGACATGCGGATAAAGAGTCTGGCGCACCTGTGTGCGGAACAGGATCGCGAGAATCTGCAGACGAAAGACTTTCATGCCGCCGGAGGTCGATCCGGTGCAGCCACCGATGAACATGAGAATGAAGAAGGCCATGATGGCGAATGGCCCCCAGAGCGTATAGTCCGTGCTGGCAAAGCCCGTCGTCGTGACGATGGAGGTAACGTTGAAGGCCGTGAGCGTCAGCGCCTCGAAGAAGCCATAGTCGCCGCGCACCGCGAGCCATAGCGCCATGACAACGGAAACGCTCGCAAGAATTGTGATGAAACCTCGCACCTGCGGATCGTCCCACAACGTCTCGCCCACGCCGCGCAGCGTCTGTACGTAAAGGGCGAGCGGCAGAGCACCCGAAATCATGAAGATCACCGCCGTCCAGTGGATGAAGGGATTGTCGAAATAGCCGAAAGATGCGTCATGCGTCGAAAAGCCCGCGGTGGCGACCGTCGTCATCGCATGGTTCATCGCATCGAAAGGCGTCATGCCGCCGACGATATAGGCAAGCGCACAAAGCAGCGTGAGCAGCAGATAGACCTCGCCGATCGCGACCGCGATCTGGCCCGGGCGCGGCAGCACCTTCTCCGTCTTGTCCGTACTTTCCGTCCGGAAAAGCTGCATGCCGCCAACGCGCAGGAACGGCAGAATGGCGACCGCCGTCACGATGATGCCGATCCCGCCGATCCATTGCAGCAGGGAGCGCCAGAGAAGAAGGCCGGGCGGCGTCCGGTCAAGCCCGGTCATGACGGTCGCGCCTGTCGTGGTGACACCGGACATCGCCTCGAAAAAGGCGTCCGTATAGTTCATGTCCACCTGCGAGAAGACGAAAGGCAGGCCGGAGAAGGCCGCAACGGAGAGCCAGCCGAGCGACGTCACCAGAAAGGTGGCGCGATGGGTGAGATCGCGGCTTTCCGTCTGGTTGGAGAGCATGAGCACCCCGCCGACAAAGCCCGTAATAACCGCTGAAAAGAGAAAAGCCTCCCAGTCGCCCGTCCGGGCGACGATCTCGGCAAGGACCGGCACCAGCATGAGAACGGCCAGCGCCACGAGCAGCGCCCCGATGACAAGGCCGACAACCTTGGTGCTGTCGGTGGATTCCTTGGCTTTGACGCCGCTTCCGTCCATTGCCGCCCCTGTGGTCCCCGTTTACGAATCGCCCTCCGGCTGGCCGGAGCCGGGGCTAAGAGATATATAGGGATTGAGAGGCAGGGGCTATTCCCGGGCGGCCACGCCGGGGCCCGCTGCTCTGTCCCGCGCCGGCCACATCCGGCCCCGATTACAAGTCACACGAAGCGAGTTCTTCCATGAGCCAAGCCCCTGCCTCCAACAGCGACCGCGCCGCCGCCGACATCCTTCTGCCCGACCTGCTGCCGCTTGCGAAACAGGCCGTGGACGCGGCTGACCGGTTGCTCGCCGCGGCGAAGCATTCGGTTCTTTCGAAAGTCTCCAGGGACGGCAAGGTTTCGGCCGCGCTGATCGAGCGCGAGCAATTCGCGGCGCATGGCCTTGCCTGGACGGCGACCTATGTCGAGGCGCTGCGCCAGCTTTCGGCCTATGCGCATCGCATGACCGAGGAAAAGCGGCTCGGCGAGTTCGAGGCCCTGATCGTTCAGGTAGCCTTCGGCGAATATCTGACCCAGATGACGGGCGGCATTCCGATGAGCCAGGGCGAGACGGTGCGTCCGCGCGACCTCGGCATTGCGGAAGCGGACATCGCCGCTTTCGAGACGGCACCGGCCGTGAAAACGCTCACCGCGGCCGGCAACACGGCGGAGGTCCGCGCGCGGATCGCCGAGTTCATTGCCGCCAATAGTGGCGCGGCCACCTTCGGCGATGCCGGCCTTGAGGACACCTATGAGGCGATCCGCGACCAGATGCGCAAATTCGCCGATGCCGAAGTCATGCCTCATGCGCATGAGTGGCACCTGAAGGACGACTACATTCCGCTCGAGGTGATCGCGCAGATGTCGGAGCTCGGCGTCTTCGGCCTGACGATCCCCGAAGAGTTCGGCGGGCTCGGCCTCGGCAAGGAATCCATGTGCGTCGTCTCGGAAGAATTGTCGCGCGGCTATATCGGCGTCGGCTCGCTCGGTACGCGCTCGGAAATCGCGGCGGAGCTCATTCTCGGCGGCGGCACCAAGGACCAGAAGGACAAGTGGCTGCCGAAGATCGCAAGCGGCGAGGTGCTGCCGACCGCCGTCTTCACCGAACCGAACACCGGCTCCGATCTTGCAAGCCTGAAGACGCGCGGCCGCCGCGA
>PNMC01000174.1 GCA_013823365.1 Parvibaculum sp.
ACGGTCCAGATCGAGGGCGATGAAGGCTACAAGGAAGCGAAGAACTTCATGCGCATGCTCATGCCGAGCCATGCGAAGAATGTTCAGCCCTACAAGGAAAAGCAGCCGCTCTTCCAGAAATTCCAGATCGAGCAGCAGCTCGACTCGATGCTGAACCCGACCGTTACGCTGAAGTCGGGCGGCTATGTCGTCATCAATCCGACGGAAGCCCTGGTCTCCATCGACGTGAACTCGGGCCGCTCCACCAAGGAGCGCAATATCGAGCAGACCGCCCTCAAGACCAATCTCGAGGCGGCGGAAGAAATCGCACGGCAGATGCGTCTGCGCGACCTTGCGGGCCTCATCGTCATCGACTTCATCGACATGGACGAGAACCGCAACAACCGGGCGGTGGAGCGCAAGCTCAAGGAATGTCTGAAGCATGACCGGGCGCGTATCCAGGTCGGCCGCATCAGCCATTTCGGCCTTCTCGAAATGTCGCGCCAGCGCATGCGCTCGGGCGTGCTCGAAGGTTCGACCGTCATCTGCCCGCATTGTTCGGGCACGGGCCTCGTCCGCTCTGTCGAATCCATGGCGCTTCACGTGCTGCGCAGCGTCGAGGCGGAAGCGGTCAAGGGCCGCGCCGCCGCTTTCACGCTCAAGGTGCCGGCGGAAGTCGCGATCTACATTCTGAACCAGAAGCGCGCGAACCTGCTCGATGTCGAGGAGCGCTACGGCACCTCCGTCTATGTCGAGGCGGACGCAACGCTGGCCGGCTCCGCGCACAAGATCGAACCGGCCGAAGCCCGCGCGCTGACGCGCACGCGCCCGGCACAGGGCGCGATCAACATCGAAAGCGGCTATGCCGAGGATGAAGAGCCGGACGTCGCCGAAGTCGAGGATGTGGAGGACGAGGAGGACGAGTCCGAAACCTCGGCCCGTGACGGCGCCGACAATGGCGAAGACAAGGGGGCCGACGGCCAGCGCCGCCGCCGCAGGCGCCGCCGCCGTGGCGGCAAGCGCAATGGCGAAAATGGCGAAGCCGATGCGCGCGGCGAGACCGAGGCTGCCGCCGAGGGTACCGCTGAAGAAAACGGCGACGACGAAGATCACGATGAGGACGAGAGCGCCGAGGGCGAGGCCGCCGCGCAGACCGCCGAGGGCGGTGAGGATGGCGAGGAACCGCGCAAGCGCCGCCGCCGCGGCCGCCGTGGCGGACGCCGCAACCGCCGCCGGCAGGACGAGGATGCCGAAGGCACGACGGCCGAAGGCGCCATCGCCAGTGAAGACGAGGATACGATCCTGAGCGAGGATGCGGCTGAGGACTTCACCAGCGCCGATCCGCTTGCCACGGGCGAAGCGCCGGTGTTCCTCTCCTATTCGAGGAACGAAGAGGCGGAACAGGAAGACGACGAGGAAACCTGGGACGCCGAGGCCGCGCAGGAAGGTGCCTATACCGAAAGCGTGCAGGACGCAGCCGAGGCGATGGGCGACGAGGAGAGCGAAAGCCCCGACGAGCCCGAAACGGTGGAAGCCGAAGAGGAACCCGTGCTCGAAGCCGCCGAAGCGGAGGCCGATATTCCTCTCATCGGCGAGGCGGAAAAACCCGCTGCCGACGACGACGAGGACGACCGTCCCTCGCGGCGCGGCTGGTGGCAGCGGCGCTAGCCCGCACGGCAAAAGACAAAAGGCCCGGCTTTGCCGGGCCTTTTTCATTGTGTCCCTTCTCTCAGCGCGCGGTGATGCCGGTCACGCCCATGCCGAAGCCTTCCGGGTTGCTCGCGAGCAGGCAGCTTGCCGCGCCCGCGCCTTCCGGACAGCCGACCGCATTCACCGGCGAGGCGAGATCGGCGATACCGGCATTGAAGGCCGTCTCAGCCGCTTCCTGCGAGGTGAAGCTCCGCGCGACATGCTGCGCCGCTGCCGCGCCCTTCGGCGCACCGGCGCCCGCAGCCGCCAGCCGCACGATCTCGCCGCTCTGGCCGGTGAGGATCAAGGGCGCGAGGTAAGCGGATGCATGTCCTGCACCGGAAACGGGGTTGGCGGCAAGAGCAACGCCCGTGTCGCCGGCAAGCCGCGCCGCGCCGAACAGCCCGTTCATGGTGACGGCGCAGGCAACGGCGCCGCCATTCCTGTCCATCGCCGCGAAGGAGGTCGAACCGTAGTTCACGCCGGGCTGCGGCGCGGTGCCGAGGCGGGCTGCCACGGCGTCCGCGCTGGCCGCGAGTTCGGCCGCACCGGATTTCGCGCCCTCGCGCCAGAGTTCTGCGGCAAAGACCCCTGCGCCGGTATCGGCGGAAGGCAGCCAGACCTTCATCGGCCCCTGCTCGAAGCTCTGCGCCGTGGCGACCGCCGGACGGTAATCGCCAAGCTCGCTTTCATCGAAGGCCCCGCCACCGCTCCGCGCCCCTTCCACGAGGCGGCGGGCGACGGGCCCGGCATAAAACCCCGCGGCGCCCCGCGCGCGGATCTGGCCGAGCGTCGAGGAGAGTTCAAGCTGCGTCAGCACATCGCGCTCCGCGGCGAGGCGTCCCTGCGGCGCGAAGACATTCGACAGCGAGGGCGAGGCCTCCACGATCTTCGAGGCGATGGCGAACTGGGCAGCGCCCGCGCGGGAAACAGGGCTGCCGGTTGCGGCGAGCCGCTCCGCCGGGGCGACGACGGACGACCAGGCTGCCTTGCCATAACGCGAATGGATATAGGCAAAGCCCCGCACATTGCCCGGAATGGCGGCATTGCCGCCGCCACGCGGGCTCGCGGCAAGGAAGGAGACGGTCTCGACCGTCTTTTCGCCTGCGCCATGAACGAGACAGATACCGCCGCCGCCGAGCCCGGCCGCTGCCGGATAGGTGACGGACAGGGCGAAATAGATGGCCGTCGCCGCATCCGCGGCATTGCCGCCCTGCTCCAGCACCTGCCGGGCGATGAGGGCGGCTGCAGGCTCGTCCGCCACCGCCGCGCCCGCAAAACGGGGGTCGATCCGCGTATCGTTGCCGGTGCGCCCGGTCATGCGGGCCTGCCGCTCGGGCTGGGTCTCGATGCCGTGGCTCACCGCCGTGCCGCGCACCGGATCGCGGGGGCCTTCCTCGGCGCAGGCCCCGAGGCCAAGCGCCGCCGCCAGCAGGACCGGCGCCAGATTGCGGCCCCGCCCGCCTTCAAAGTTTAACCACAATCCCGCGCTTTTCTTCGCCCCAGCCATGCCGTCCTTCGTTCGATCCCGTCCGCGCCGGATTCGGCCCCCAGGGCCGTTATTTCGTGTAGGATTGTCGAAAGCCGGTGCGATTGACGCTGTGAGGTCCCACACCTACCGTTTAGTCGCGATCCCGCCACAAGGTCAACGAGGGCGAGACGGCGCCGGGGGAGTGGAAAGTCGGGTTGGGCGAGAACCCTCGGACAAGGGTTCAGAACGGTCGGAACGGTAATGACGAGTTTCATGTCTTCTATCCGGATCATGCCGGGCTGGCGGCGCTTCGCGGCCGGCCTTGCCGCGGCTTTCATGATGTGCAGCCTGCTGCCGGGCACAGCCTCCGCGCAGGGCATCAGAATTGTCAGCGATGCCGAGACCGAAGCGATGCTGCGGGAATATTCCGATCCGCTGCTGCGCGCGGCGGGCATCGACCCGGCGGCCGTGAAAATTCACCTCGTCAACGACCGCAATCTCAATGCTTTCGTGGCCGGCGGCCAGCAGATGTTCTTCCATACCGGCCTCATCACCACGGTGAACACGCCGGGCGAACTCATGGGCGTGATCGCGCACGAAATCGGCCACATGTCGGGCGGCCATCTCGTGAAGCGGCGCGAGGAATTCGAAAACATGTCGATGCCGGTCATGGCTTCGATGATCCTCGGCGTCGGCGCGATTGCCGCGGGCGCGGGCGATGCCGGGATGGCGCTCATCATGGGCAGCCAGCATCTCGCGACGCGCAGCCTGCTCGCCTTTACCCGCGAACAGGAAGCCAGCGCCGACCAGGCGGGCGCGACCTTCCTGCAGCGCGCGGGCCTTTCCGGCCGGGGCATGCTCGATCTCTTCGCCACGATGCGCGATCAGGAGCTTCTCTCCGAGAGCCGGCAGGACCCTTACGCGCGCTCGCATCCGATGTCCGGTGCGCGCTATTCGGCGCTTGAAGCGCGGGTGAAGGAGTCGCCCTATTTCGACAGGAAGGATCCGCCGGAGCGGGTCCATGCCTTCAAGATGGTGCAGGCGAAGATCTATGGCTTTCTGGACGATCCGAATGTCGTCTTCCGCCGCTATCCCGCTTCCGACACGAGCCCATACGCGCATTATGCGCGCTCCGTCGCCTATCACCGGACGGGGCAGCTCGATCGCGCGCTGTCCGAACTTGCGCCGCTCCTGCAGCAGGAAGCGGAAAATCCCTATGTCTGGGAAGTTCAGGGCCAGATCAATTTCGAGAGCGGCCGCGTCGAGGAGGCCATCGCCTCCTATACGAAGTCGGTCAGCCTGAAGCCGCAGGACAACCAGCTTCACCTCGGGCTTGGCCGGGCGCTTGCCGCGCGGGGCGACAAGGCATCGACCGAAAAGGCGATCACTCACCTCACCACGGCGGCAAGCAGAGGCGACCAGCCCTATGCCTATTACCAGCTCTCCATCGCCTATGGGCAGCTTGAGAATATCGGCATGGCGGAGCTTTCCACCGCGCAATATTACGATGCGCTCGGCCGCGTGCAGCAGGCCAAGGCCCATGCCGACCGGGCCATGCGCCAGCTCGACAAGGGCAGCCCCGAATGGCTGCGCGCGCAGGATATTGCCCTGCAGCCACCTGCCAAACAGCGCAGCTGACGCATTCTTCCTCCTTCCAGAAATCAAAGACGAGTTTTCATGATCGCCTGTCTGCACCGCGCCGCCCTCGCCCTGCTTCTGCTCGTCCCCATCGCGGCGCCTACCCATGCCGCCCCCTTCGACGACGCCGCGAAGGCGGAGATCGAGCGCATCGTCCACGACTATCTGGTCGAGAATCCGGAAGTGCTGGTCAAGGCCTTCGAGGAACTTGAGCGCCGCCACGAGGATGCGAAACTCGCGCAGACGCGCGCCGCGCTCGCCGAACATGCGAAGGCGCTCTATTCCGATCCGGGCGACCATGTCGCCGGCAATCCGGAGGGCGATATCACCATCGTCGAGTTCTTCGATTACCGCTGCGGCTATTGCAAGCGGAGCTTCGAGCCGCTGATGGACTTCGTGAAGAAGGACGGCAATGTGCGCCTTGTGCTGAAGGAATTTCCGATCCTCGGCCCCGCCTCGCTCGAAGCGGCGAAGGCCGCGATGGCGGCGAAGAAACAGGGCCGCTACATGGAAATGCACAGCGGTCTCTACGCGCATAAAGGCGATCTCGACGCGGAGGCGATCGACGCCATCGCGAAGAAGGCGGGCGTCGACGTCGCGCGGATGCGCAAGGACATGGAAGACCAGGCCTTTGCCGATCAAGTGAGCCGCACCTACCGTCTCGCCGAAGCGCTCGGCATCGAAGGCACGCCGGCCTTCGTCGCGGGCGGCACCGTCTATCCCGGCATGGCCGATGCCGACCGCCTCGCCCAGATGGCCGCACACGCGCGCGGCGACTG
>PNMC01000175.1 GCA_013823365.1 Parvibaculum sp.
CTCTCGAAGGATACGGGCGGCGTCACGCGCGCGCTCAACGCGCTGTTCGGGCTCAATGACAGCTATTACACCGAGATCGTTTCCGAGGTGTTCGGCTATCGCGGCACGCTGACCCTGTTCGACGAGGACAGGCTCGACCGGCTCGAAGTGATCGATCCGACGCGGGAGGGGACCACGATGGAGCGCTATTTCCGCAAATTCGGCCAGAGCCTCTATATGGCCTTTGCCGAGACGCGCGACATCAACCTGATCGGCGAGCGCGCGGCGGCAGCGGGCGCGGGCTTTACGGTCGACCGGCCGGCAGACCGGCCTTCGCATCTTCCCGCCGATCAGATATGGCTTCACCCGAAGGCGCTGGGCGGCATGATGCTTGGCCTGTCGCGCCCCAGCATGGCCTGGTCATGGTCGGGGCGGCCGGAGCGGGTCGAGGCAGTGGTGTAACGAGACATGAATTTTGCGAGCGACAATATTGCGGGCGCGGCACCCGAGATCATGGCCGCGCTTCTGCGCGCCAATGAAGGCAGCGCCGTTTCCTATGGCGGGGACGAGATCACCGCGCGGCTCAAGACGCGCTTCTCTACCTTTTTCGAGCGCGATGTCGATGTCTACCCGGTCGTCACCGGCACGGCGGCGAATGCGCTGGCGCTTGCCGCCATCGCGCCGCCTTACGGCGCGGTGCTCTGTCACGAACTCTCGCATATTCATCTCGACGAATGCGGTGCGCCGGAAATGTTTTCGGGCGGGACGAAACTTCTCGCCCTTGGCGGCGCCGATGCGAAGCTCGATCCCGCCGCCGTGCAGGCGGTGCTCGATGCCTATCCCGCGGGCGTGGTTCATCATGTGCAGCCCGCCGCGCTCTCCCTTACCCAGTCGACGGAGCTTGGCACGGTCTATTCCCTGGCCGAGATCGGGCGGCTTTCGGAGCTCGCGCGGGCGCGCGGCCTGAAACTTCATATGGACGGGGCGCGCTTTGCCAATGCGCTCGTGCATCTCGGCGTGACGCCCGCCGAGGCGACATGGAAAGCCGGCATCGACATCATGTCCTTCGGGGCGACGAAGAACGGCGCCCTTGCCGCGGAAGCCGTCGTCGTTTTCGATCCGGAGATCGCGCGCGACCTTTCCTTCCGCCGGAAGCGCGCGGGGCATCTTCTATCGAAAATGCGTTTCGTCTCGGCGCAGCTTGAAGCCTATCTCGATGAGGGGCTCTGGCGCCGGCTTGCGACCCACGCAAATGCCATGACGGCGCGTCTCGCGGAAGGGCTTGCAGCGGCGGGTATCGTGCTTTCGGTTCATCCGCAAGCGAATGAAGTCTTTCCGCGCCTTCCGGCGGCAACCATCGCGCGGCTCCGCGAGGCGGGCGCCATCTTCCATCCCTGGCCCATGGCCGGCGACAGCAAGGACGCCCGCACCGTCCGCCTCGTCACTTCGTTCCAGACGACAGAAGAGGAAATTTCCCGGTTTCTCGCGGTTCTTGGATGCTGACCTTCTTTAACGTTCCTTAATGCTGCCCCCCTAGGATTCTCCGCCAGAGGGTTACCTATCCGAAGGCAGGGCCATGGCGAATCCGATGGACGACAGGTCGAGCGACTTCGAGAGCATGATTGCGCGTGCGGAAGCCGCCGTCGAGGCGCTGCGCGAGACCTATCGCGAGCAGCTTGCCGAGGATGTCGCAATGCTCGGCCGTATCTGGGAACGGATCGAGGCGGAAGGCGCGAACAAGGAGAAGCTCGACGAGCTTCACAGCATTGCCCACAACATCAAGGGACAAGGCGGCTCGTTCGGCTACGATCTCGTGACCGATATCGGCGCGTCCTTTTGCGACTATCTGCGCAGCGGTGAGCGCGTCGCACCGAGCGAACTTTCCATTCTCAACATGCATATCCGTATGCTGAAGAATGTCTCCGAAAACAACATCACGGGCGATGGCGGCGAGACGGGCGCACGCCTGATCGGGAAACTGCGCCAGCTTACCAACGGCACGGCCGGCTAGCGCTCAGCCTGCCATTCTCTCCAGCTCATCAAGCATATTCCTGAGCGCGCTTTCCTGCGCATCGGGCTCGTCGTCGTCCGTTGCAATGGCGCGGCGCGGCTCTGCCTCAGCCCGCACAGGTAGCGATTTTCCGGCGGTCATGGCGCGGGCCATGGCCTCGACCAGCAGATCGATCTTGAAGGGCTTCGAAACGAAGCCGTTCATGCCGGCGGCGGCATAGACGTCGCTATGTCCTTCCATGGCATGGGCCGTCAGCGCCACGATCGGAATATTGTTCCAAGGCTCGTCGCAGGCGCGGATGACCTTCGTCGTCTGGATGCCGTCCATCAAGGGCATCTGGACGTCCATCAGCACGATATCGAAACTGGCGGCGCGGAGCTGCCGGATTGCATCCACGCCGTTTTCGGCGATGACGAGGCTGTGACCCAGCCGGTCCATGACGGCGGCCATGAGCTTCTGGTTCACCGGCTGGTCTTCGGCGAGCAGCACACGGAGCGGGCGGACGGGCGCCGCCGCGGTGAGCGGCGGGGGCGCAGCATGCTTCTCGCCATCCGCGCCCTCGGTGACGATTTCCGCTGGCAGTCGCACGACGAAGGTGCTGCCTTCGCCTTCCACGCTGTCCACATCGATGGAACCGCCCATCAGCGTCGCAAGTTCGCGCGTGATCGCAAGGCCGAGGCCCGTGCCGCCATAGGTGCGGGAAATGGAGTTGTCGGCCTGCTGGAAGCGCGTGAAGAGGCGCGGCAGCATGGTCTGCGGAATGCCGATGCCGGTGTCGCGCACGGTTATCGCAAGCTCTGTGCGGCCGTCCGATGGCGGCGTGGCCGCGATCGTCACGTTCACCTCGCCGCTCGGCGTGAACTTGATCGCATTGCCGACAAGGTTGAAAAGGATCTGACGCAGCCGTGTCGGATCGCTCATCACCTTGTCCGGCACGGCGGCGGCGCAATGAGCGGTAAGCACGAGGCTCTTGTCGGCGGCGTTCGGCCGCAAGACGCGCACCACCGTCTCGAGGATTGCGCTGAGCGAGGAGGGCTCATATTCGAGTTCGAGCCTGCCCGCCTCAAGCTTCGAAAGATCGAGAATGTCGTTCAGGATCGTCAGCAGGCATTCGCCCGACTCGCGAATGGTCGAGATGCGGTCGCGCTGCTCTTCCGAGAGTTCGCCGGCAAGAAGCAGTTCCGACATGCCGATGACGCCGTTCATCGGCGTACGCAATTCATGGCTCATGGTGGCGAGGAAGGCTGATTTCGCGCGGTTCGCATTCTCCGCCGCTTCCTTGGCAAGGGCGAGGTCGTAAGCCGTGCGCGCGAGTTTCACTCGTTCCTGTTCGAGCTGGATCGATGTGTGCTGCAGGTCGATGATGCGGTCCTGCAGATCGGTCTGACTGCGCTTCAGCTTGATCTCGGTCTGCTTGCGGATGCTGATGTCGGTCTCGACGAGAATATAGTTGCGGATGCCGCCCTTGCGGTCGCGGATCGGACGCGCCTCGATGGAGGCCCAGTATTGCCCGCCCTGCCGCGTCAGGCTGATCGTCTCGACCATGCGAGCCTCGCCATCCGCGGCGCTTTCCACCAGTACCTTCATGGCGCCGATGCCGCCGAAGCGGGCAAGGATATCCTGCGGGTAACGGCCTTCGATTTCGGTGCGGTCGAAGCCGGTGAGCCGCATATAGGAGGCATTTGCCCAGAGGATGCGGCCGCTGCGATCGGCGATGAGCACGCCGGAGTCGGTGCCGTTCGCTACAAGGGCAAGCTGTTCGTTCTCATGCAGGCTCTGTTGCAGCCGTCCGAAGACGCGGGCGAAGAGGCCGCTCAGATCGGCGATCTCGCCTTTCGGCAGATCGGCAGGAGGGGTGAAGCGGCCAAGCGCGCTGCTGCGCACGGCGAGCGCGAGCCGTTCGAGCGGGCCGATCACGGCGCTGTTCAGCAGGATGAACAGCGCAGCCATCAGAATGATGGTTGCGACGGCATGCCGGAAGATCGTCGCGACGATCGACCGGGAAAGCTCGAACCTTGCCGGGCGGAGATCGACGAAGGTCACGGTCGTGAGATCTTCGCCGGGGACGGAGGCGACATGAACCCAGCCGGCGATACCGTCGATTTCGGTCTCAAAGCTTTGCGCGCGGCCCAGCACGGAGCTTGCGCTGAGCGCGGTGCGTATTTCCGGCAGGTTCAGGAAAGCCGCCGAACGGCCGAGCTTCGATTCCGTTTCGCCCTCGATCAGACGGCCCCTCCTGTCCAGCAGGTAGATGGCAAGAAGGTCTTCATTCCAAGCGGCCTCGCGGGTGACGGCCTGCGATGCTTCGGCGATGTCGAAATCGTCGTCGAGCCTGGCGCGCATGGCGAGGTGGTCGGCAATCGAGGCTGCGCGATGCTCCACCGTGGAGAACATGACGTCGCGCAGCTTGTAGTAATCGACGGTCGACTGGGCCCCGGTCAGGACCAGCATCAGGAGAAACATCTTGAGGGCAAGGGCGCGCGCCGTCGGCCCGGTCAGCGAGCTCAGGCGCCGATAGTCGAATGCACGCAGAAAGCCGCGCATGATCCCGTCAATTCCGGCCGGACGTGCCGGCCTGCCCAGTTTTGCGGGGGGAATGCCCCCGTCGATTGCCGCCTTCGGGCGACGAATTTTTCATAACAGGAGGCGGGTTAAGGCACCCCTAAAAGGCGGCCCTCCGGCGCCGGCGCCATACGGGAAAAATCATTAGTATCAATATGTTATTTAATTGTCGCGAATGCGACACCCGGTCAATATGCGTTTGCCGCCATTGCCGTCTAGGCTTTCCCCAGTAGCTCCATTGCAAGGCAGGTTCCACGATGTCCATCCGCAATCTCGACCGTATGTATCGCCCCCGTTCCGTGGCGCTGATCGGGGCGAGCGGGCGGGAGGGGGCGGTGGGACATGTGCTGCTGGAGAACCTGCTCGGCGCCGGCCTGCCGGGGCCGGTCTGGGCGGTGAACCCGAAAGGGGGCGACATTCTCGGTCAAACCGTGTTTCGCGATGTGGCGAGCCTCCCCGAGGCGCCCGACCTTGCTGTCATTGCCACGCCGCCCCAGACCGTGCCGGGCCTGATCGGCGAGCTTGGAGAGCGCGGCACCAAGGCGGCCGTCGTCATCACCGCCGGTTTCGGGGAACTCGGAGAGGAAGGGCGAAAGCTGCAGACGCAGATGCTCGAAGCGGCGCGGCCGCATCTGCTGCGCATTGCCGGGCCGAACTGTCTTGGCATCATGGCGCCGGGCAAGGGCCTCAATGCCTCCTTCGCCCATGTGCAGCCGGGCGAAGGCCATGTCGCCTTCGTTTCGCAGTCGGGCGCGGTGGTGACGGCGGTGCTCGACTGGGCGGTCAGCCGGAATATCGGCTTTTCCTGCGTCGCTTCGCTTGGCGGCATGTCGGATGTCGATTTCGGCGACATGCTCGACTATCTCGCCGCCGACCCGCAGACGAAAAGCATCCTGCTCTATATCGAGTCGATCCGCGATGCGCGGAAGTTCATGTCGGCGGGGCGGCAGGCGGCGCGCCTCAAGCCTGTCATCGTCATCAAGGCCGGGCGCCACGAGGCGGG
>PNMC01000176.1 GCA_013823365.1 Parvibaculum sp.
TCGCGTGGGTAAGCGGCCTCTGTCATTTTCTATCCTGCTTTGTGCCCGGTTGCAGTTCAGGGCAGCACCCTCCCCTTGAGGGAGGGTCGAAATATGCGAGCGCCAGCGAAGCAGATTTCGGGGAGGGGGTCTCCGCTATCGGCGGATGGTTCGCCTCCCGTTTCCCTCGCTTACCCCTCCCCAAAATTTGCGGTGCAAATTTTGACCCTCCCTCAGGGGGAGGGTGGTCCAGATGGAGGGGTTGTGAATTACATCAACAGCCTCGTTTCAACCTCTATCAGCTTTCACCCGGCGATCTTCGCCAGCGCGGCTTCGGCGGAGAGTTCTTCCTTTTCGCCGGTGGCGCGGCGCTTCAGTTCGACGGTGCCGGACTTGAGCCCGCGCGGACCGACCACGAGCTGCCAGGGCAGGCCGATCAGGTCCATGTTCGAGAACTTGGCACCGGCGCGTTCGTCCGTGTCGTCATAAAGAACGGAGACGCCCGCAGCCTGAAGCTTGTCATAAAGTGCGGCGCAGGCGGCATCGGTTTCCGCATCGCCGCTCTTCAAATTCACGAGACCGACCTTGAAGGGCGCGACGGCATCCGGCCAGACGATGCCGTTTTCGTCGTGGCTTGCCTCGATGATGGCGCCGACGAGGCGCGAGACGCCGATGCCGTAGGAGCCCATCTGAAGCGGCGTTTCCTTGCCGTCGGGGCCCTGCACGACGCAGCCCATGGCGGCGGAATATTTGGTGCCGAAGAAGAAGATGTGGCCGACCTCGATGCCGCGCGCGGAGAGGCGCTTGTCGGCAGGGACTTCGGCCTCGAACTTCGCCTCGTCATGCTTCTCGTCCGTCGCCGCATAGAGATCGGTGCGGGCGCGGATCAGGGGTTCGAGGTCGCCGCCGTAGTCGATATCGTCGCCGGGCGCGGGCATGTCCACGAGATCGCGGTGGCAGAAGACGGCGCTCTCGCCCGTTTCGGCGAGGATGATGAATTCATGGCTCATGTCGCCGCCGATGGGGCCGGTGTCGGCGGCCATGGGGATCGCCTTGAGGCCCAGACGCGCGAAGGTGCGCAGATAGGCGATGAACATCTTGCGATAGGCATTGCGCGCGCTGTCGACATCGAGATCGAAGGAATAGCCGTCCTTCATCAGGAATTCGCGGCCGCGCATGACGCCGAAGCGGGGGCGGATCTCGTCGCGGAATTTCCACTGGATGTGATAGAGATTGCGCGGCAGGTCGCGATAGGACTTCACGGCGCCCCTGAAGATGTCGGTGATCATCTCCTCATTGGTGGGGCCGTAGAGCATGTCGCGCTCGTGGCGGTCCTTGATGCGGAGCATTTCGGGACCGTAGGCGTCGTAGCGGCCGGACTGGCGCCAGAGGTCCGCCGATTGCAGCGTCGGCATGAGAAGCTCGATCGCCCCTGCCCGCGCCTGCTCCTCGCGGACGATGTTCTCGATATTGCGCAGCACGGCGAGGCCCAAGGGCAGCCAGGCATAGATGCCCGCCGCCGTCTGGCGGACGAGGCCCGCGCGCAGCATGAGCCGGTGGGAGACGATCTGCGCCTCGGCGGGGTTTTCCTTGAGGGTGGGCAGGAAGTAACTGGAAAGGCGCATGATGACCCTGGATGAGGCCGCCGCGGCGATGGCCGAAACGGCCCGCAGCGGGCCCTGAAGCGCCCGCCGGAGCGATGAAAAAGGTGGGCCAGTTTTAGGGGGTCGCGGGCGGATTCGCAATCTCGCCGCTGGCGGTCCGGCGGCTCGTCAGGCCTTCCAGCCAGGCCCTGATATCCACATCCGGGCCCTCTTCCACGCCCCGGCCGGTGCGCAGGCCCCAGGGGCCCCTTTCGAGGTCGTCCATGGTGTAGCCCATATCGACATCGTAGGTGCGGTCGATCTGGTTCCGGAGGAAGCGCTGGGCCTCATACCAGCGGGTCTTCACCGCACCGTCGCGGCAGGTGGCGAGTTCCTCCCCTTTCGCACCCCAGCGCCGCTCGACGCATTGATAGGGATCGAAGGAGAGGTCGTAGGCGCGGCGGATGACCTCGTCGATGGAGAGCTTCACCGTTCGCCCGGCGGAGTTCACATAGGAGATGCTGCAGGCGGCATTCTGTTCCCAGTAGGCGGCCAGAAGATCGCCCGGCAGATCGTCGCCGTCATAGTTCAGGCGCGGCGCATCCACCATGTCCATCTTGATGAATTCGACGACGAGATCGTACATCTCCTTGAAGGCGGTCTTGAGGCGCGCGTCGCGCGACGGTGTGGAGTAAAGCTCCCACACACCGTGGGTGCCGTAGATATTGTCCGGCAGGCGATGCGGCGGGTCCGTGTTCTGGATGCCGCGGGTGATGGAAATCTCCACCGCCTGCTTGCGCGAGCGGATGTCGAAGCAGACGGACTGCATCATGGCGCGCAGTTCCTCGACCGGGCGGTATTCGAGTTCGCCGGCGGAGAGGCGCGAGCGGAGATAGGTGTAGAAGTCGAGATCCTCGCCATTGTGGACCCAGGAGGAGGACGCCCAGCGGACCGGGTCGCCGGGCGGGTTTCCCTGATATTGCTCGAGCGAGAAGTCCTCGATCTCGCCGTTCGAGGCGGCGACGATGCGGCCGCCGACCAGCGCGCCGTTCGAGGCGCGCGTGGCGCCGACGACCTCGATGGGGCGGAACTTCTGGAAGATCGAGCCGAGCTCCGGGCCGGTGCGCAGGAATTCCTTGCCGAGATGCGAGCGGCTCAGGGAATGATCCGGATGCGAGGAGAAGATGAGGATGCGCCCGCCCGACTCGACGCGCCAGACGAGCGAGGCATGGCCGTTCACGTCATAGGTGATGGTGCCGGGCACGATCGCATCGCGGGTGAGGCGCGGCGAATAAGTGTCCGAAAACATCACCGGATCGTCCGCCATGGAATTGCGGCGGAACATGGCGGTGGAGACGACATTGACGAGATTGTGCAGGACCGGAATGGCGGGAACGCCATTTGCGGTGCGCGGAACGGAATCGCGCGCGACGGTCACGTTGCCATAGGGTGAATAGCGAATGTCGCCCTTCTCGCCATCGGCGGCGCGCATGGCCGACTGCCAGGCGAAGGGCAGACCGTTCTTCCAGGCAAAATAGGCGCGCAGCACATAGGGCATATCGGCGCAATCGACATAGAAGCGCGTCTTCGGATCGGTGTGGCGATAGGGATTGGCCGGGCTCTTGATGCATTCATCGAAGGTCCAGCAATCGGCGGCGCCGAGACCGGCCACGAAATCCTGCCAGGCCTTTTCGTCGGAGGGCTCCCAGCGCTCCTTGGTGATGCGCCAGCGCGCATCCTGCGCTTGGGCGGCGCCGGACGCGCCAAGCATGACGGCGAGGAAAACGGAGGCGGCAACGCATGCCGCTCTTCGCCAGCAAACCAACATGGAAAACGCCCCTTGCCCGAACTGCCCCGAAGCCTGCTGGCCGGGGCCCGGCCTGTCAACAAAAGCCGGTCAGAGGCCGGTCATTTGGACCCGGGCTGATGCAATCTTGCACAGGCTTCGGCAAGCGCGTGGTCGAGGCCCGACACGTCCTGCCCGTCCATGGTGACGCGGCCTGTCGTCATGTCGATGGCGATGCGGGCGAGGTTCAGGCGGCTGGCGGAGGGAAAGGCCGGGTTCCGGCGCAGCAGCGGGTCGATGATGGCGTCGAATTCGTAGACCTCGCGGGTGCGATATTCGAAGCCGCCGCCGATATCCGCCGGCGCGACGGCGCGGCCATCGGCAGCGACGCCCGGCACATAGTCCGCCCCGCCCGCAATATAGGGCGCGATGTGGCGGCAGTCCTTTTCGGAAATCTCGACGACATGCGGGGCATCGCCGCCCGCGAGCTCGGCCTCAGCAGGCGCGGCGGCAAGCAGCAGCAGCAGAAGGGGCGAGAGCCGGTTCATCATGCTTCCATCCTGCCCGCAGGGGCTTTAAGGAATTGTATAGGGGCATTTACTCTGGATCGCCTGAGATCGTTTTACTTCTTTTCGTCATTGCGAGCGACCGGCAGGGAGCGAAGCAATCCAGGGGCGGAAAGCGCGGAGCAAGCGGCCCTGGATTGCTTCGTCGCTTCGTTCCTCGCAATGACGTGGAAGGGCTGGGGAAAGAACTGTGATCGAGAATAACAAAGATCTTCTCGAACGCCTGTTCGCGCTCAAGGCGAACGGGACGACTGTCCGTACCGAGATATTGGCGGGGGTCACGACGTTTCTGACCATGGCCTATATCATTTTCGTGAACCCCTCGATCCTGGCGCAGGCGGGGATGGATTTCGGGGCGGTGTTCGTTGCGACATGCCTTGCCGCCGCCATCGGTTCGCTCATCATGGGGCTCTATGCGAACTACCCGGTGGCGCTTGCGCCGGGGATGGGGCTCAACGCCTATTTCGCCTTCACGGTTGTGCCGCAATTCGACGGCGACTGGCGGCTCGCGCTTGGCTGCGTCTTCGTGTCCGGCCTCGCCTTCCTCGCGCTGTCGGTCTCGCCGCTGCGCGAGAAACTCGTGAACGCCATTCCGCGCTCGCTGAAATACGGGATCGGCGCGGGCATCGGCTTCTTTCTGGCGCTGATCGGGCTGCAGAATGCGGGCGTCGTTGCGGACCATCCGGTGACGCTGGTTAAGCTTGGCGACCTCGGCGCGCATGGCGCACTTCTCGCCATGGCAGGTTTCGTGGTGCTGGTCGCGCTTTATTACCGGCGCGTGCCCGGCGCGATCATGCTGACCATTCTCGGGGTGACGGCGGCGGCGGTGCTGCTCGGCCTGCAGCCGCTCAAGGGCGTGGTGGACGTGCCGCCCTCGCTCGCGCCCACATTCTTCGAAATGAATGTGCGCGGCGCCTTCGAGATGGGTTTCGTGACCATCGTCTTCGTGTTTCTGCTGGTGGACCTGCTCGACACGACGGGCACGCTGGTCAGCGTCGGCCAGCGGGCGGGCATGGTGGACGAAGAGGGCAAGCTGCCGCGCCTGCGCAAGGCGATGGTGGCGGACTCTGCGGCGACGGCCATCGGCGCGGCGCTCGGCACATCGACCACCACCAGCTATATCGAGAGCACGGCGGGCATTGCGTCGGGCGGACGCACGGGGCTGATGGCGGCGACGGCGGGGCTTCTGTTTCTCGCGGCCCTCGTTCTTGCGCCGCTGGCCGGGACCGTGCCGGCCTATGCGACCGCGCCCGCGCTCGTCTTCATCGCCTGCCTGATGGCGCGGGGACTGGCCGACCTGTCCTGGGACGATCTCACCGAGACCGTGCCCGCCATGGTGACGGCGCTTGCCATTCCCCTCACCTTCTCCATCGCCAGCGGCATCGGGCTCGGCATCATTGCCTATGCTGGAATCAAGATTGCCGCCGGGCGCTGGCGGGACCTCAACTGGGCCATCGCGATCATCGCCATTGCCTTCGCGGCGAAGCTTGCCCTGCAATGAAACACAAGCTTCCGGGGGGAGCCCGTCATTTCGTTGCGTGTGTGTGACCTGTAAGGTGCAAAAATTTCACGGCACGAAAAAACCTGCGTGACATCTCGCCGCAGGCTGGCTATAGTCCCTTC
>PNMC01000177.1 GCA_013823365.1 Parvibaculum sp.
GGGTGACATTGACATTATAGTCATAGTCGGCCGGTGTTTTGGCATCATCTTTCAACGACCCGTCCATCATCACCGAGGTGAAGCCATTCTGGATCGCCGAGAGGCAAGTCTGCACATTGTTGCCATGATCTTGGTGCAGGCAGATCGGGATTTCGGGATACATTTCCACCAATCCTTCAATCATTTTGCGCAGCATGATGTCGCCCGCGTAGCTGCGAGCGCCTCTGCTGGCCTGAATGATCACCGGCGAATTCGTGTCTCGCGCCGCATCAAGAATCGCGAGACCTTGTTCCATATTGTTGATGTTAAAGGCCGGCACGCCATAACCACGCTCGGCCGCGTGATCGAGCAATTGCCGAAGGGTAATAAACGCCATGGTGCTATCTCCTGTTCTATCAAGCCTGCTGAAGTGATTTGAGCGCTGCGACGCCGGGCAGTTCCTTACCCTCCAGCCATTCGAGAAATGCGCCACCGGCAGTCGAGACGTAGGTGAAGTCGTCGGTTACTCCAGCGGCATTGAGCGCAGCGACGGTGTCGCCCCCCCCGGCAATCGAACGGATCGCACCTTCGCGGGTCAACCGCGCGACCTCAATTGCGACCACCTGTGTGGCATGTTCGAATGGCTCGATTTCAAATGCACCCAAAGGGCCGTTCCACAGGATGGTTTTTGCTGTGCCGATGACGTCCCAGATGCGCTCGATCGAGCGCGGTCCAGCGTCAAGGATCATCCCATGATCGGGACAGTCGCCGATTTCGGCGATATGTGCAGTTGCACCGGTCTCAAGCCGATCAGACCAGACGATATCGACGGGCAGAATGATTTCACATCCGCTGGCGCGTGCCGCTGCAAGAATTTCTCGGACTGTTTCAAACTGTCCAGGTTCGTGAAGCGACTTGCCCATCGGCACGCCCGCCGCGGCAAGGAATGTATTGGCCATGCCACCACCGACGATCAACGCGTCAATCTTGCCAACCAGATGGGTGAGCACATCGATTTTGCTCGACACTTTCGATCCGCCAACCAACGCTACTGCCGGCCGTTCCGGCACCTCCAACGCTTGTCGAAGCGCCTCAATTTCGGCCAGCATGAGCGGTCCGGCCGCAGACGGCAAAAAATCGGAGACGGCGACAGTCGATGCATGAGCCCGGTGCGCGCAGGAAAACGCATCGTTGACGAATATATCGCCGAGTTCCGCCAGTTCTGCGCCGAGCGTCGCGCAATTGGCTTCTTCTCGCGGGTCGAACCGCAAATTCTCACACACCAGTACCTCACCAGCCGGGAGACCGGCTGCAATTTTTGAGGCAGCTGCTCCACTGATGACGCTGGTAAATGCAACTGGCGAATCGAGAAATTCGCCCAGCACTTCGGCGACCGGTCCCAGGGTCAGTTCAACGGACCGTTTGCCGTCCGGTCGCCCGAGATGTGAGAGTATGACGGCGGATGCACCCTTTGCCAGTAGGGGTTTCAGCCCTTCTGCAAACCGTTCGATGCGGGTCGCGTCGGTCACGCGGCCTGCCTTCATCGGCACGTTCAGATCGGCACGGATGACCAGCCTGCGGCCCGAGATTTCCATCTCATGAATTGATCGCGGCGTCATTGGCCAAGACGCCCCATCGCCACCGCGACATCGGCCATCCGGTTAGAGAAGCCCCATTCATTGTCATACCAGGACATGATGCGGCAGAAGCGCCCGCCGATAACTTTAGTCTGATCCATGTGGACGATCGACGAGCGTGGATCGTGCGTCATGTCGATCGACACCAGCGGCTCGTCGGTGAAGCCCAGAATGTCCGCGAGATCGCCGTTGGCTGCCTGGCGGATTGCGGCGTTGATTTCCTCCGCCGTGGTATCGCGGCTTGCCTCGAACGTCAGGTCGACCACGGAAACATTTGGCGTCGGCACACGGATCGCAACACCATCGAGCTTGCCGTTGAGATCGGGCAACACCAGTCCAACAGCCTTCGCCGCGCCGGTCGACGTCGGGATCATCGACATGGCCGCTGCGCGTGCCCGGTAGGGATCGCTGTGGAACGCATCAAGCGTTGGCTGGTCACCGGTGTAACTATGGATCGTGGTCATGAACCCCTTCTCGATCCCCACCGACCGGTGCAGAACCGCAGCGACAGGAGCGAGGCAGTTTGTCGTGCAGGAAGCGCAGGAGACGACCTGGTCCGCAGCGGCCAGCGTGTTGTGATTCACGCCATAAACGATGGTTTTATCCGCGCCTGCCGCTGGCGCTGAAACCAACACGCGCTTCGCGCCATTCTTCAGGTGCAAGGCGGCTTTTTCACGGGCCGTAAAAATACCCGTACACTCCAATGCGACATCGACATCGCCCCACGGCAAAGCTGCCGGATCACGCTCGGCAGTTACGCGAATGGGATTGCCAAGGCCGATATCGATCGTGTCGCCCGCGACCGTGACGGTGCCGGCAAATTTCCCATGCACGCTGTCATAGCGCAGCAAGTGCGCATTGAACTCGGCTGAACCCAGATCGTTGATGGCGACGACTTCGATATCGTCGCGGCCCGATTCGTGGATGGCTCGCAGGACATTACGCCCAATCCGGCCAAAGCCGTTGATTCCAACTCTAACTGTCATGCCTCTTTTTCCAGTCTTTCCTTGATCAGTCTTTGCCCTTCGACGACGACCCGATCGACGGTGATCCCAAAATAGCGATAAAGCTCGGCCGCTGGACCGGAGGCACCGAAGCTTGTCATGCCGACGAATGCCGCTTCGCTCCCCAGCCATTCGGCCCAGCCGAATGATACGCCTGCCTCGATGCCAATGCGCGGCGCCGAGCCCAGGATTGCCGCACGATATTCAGCATCCTGCTGCGCGAAAATGTCGAAGCACGGCGCAGAAACCACGGCGACAGCCAATCCGTCGGACGCCAGCCTCTCGGCCGCCTCCACCGCGATTGACACTTCCGAACCGGTGGCGATCAGCGTCAGATCACGGTTGCGCCCCGGATCGGAAAGCAAATATGCACCACGCGCGCTTTGATTCTGGCTATCCGCCGCATCGCGCAAGAACGGCAAATCCTGCCGGGAAAGGCAAAGAATTGAGGGCGTCTCCGCATTTGTCAGCGCACATTCCCACGCTTCGGCCGTTTCCAGCGCATCGGCCGGACGGAAGACGTTAATGTTTGGCATCGCGCGGAGCGACGCGACTTGTTCCACGGGCTGGTGAGTCGGGCCGTCTTCGCCCAGACCGATGCTATCGTGCGTCATCACATAAACAACGGGCTGCCGCATCAGCGCGGACAGCCTGATCGCACCCCTGCAATAGTCCGAAAATGCCAGGAAGGTTCCGCCATACGGGCGCAGACCGCCATGCAATGAAATACCGTTCATGGCCGCCGCCATACCGTGTTCGCGAATGCCGTAGTGAATGTAGCTGCCCGAGAAGTCGTCGCGAGACACCGGACGCATCGCCTTTGTTCGCGTATTATTCGAGCCCGTCAGGTCGGCTGACCCGCCGACTGTATCTGGCAACACCGCGTTGATGACTTCCAGCGCACGTTCCGACGCTTTGCGCGTCGCGAGTTTGGGGCGGGTTTCGAGCAATTCACGCCGATAGGCTTCCATTGCCGCCAGCAACGGCGCGTTGTCGCGCGAATAGTGCATCAGGAAGGCATTTTTCTGCTCGCTGTTGTCCAGCCGCTCTTGCCATTCCTGTCGGGTTTCAGAACCCCGCTTCGAGATTGCAAGCCAGGCATCGGCGACGTCAGCAGGCACCTCAAAAGCCGGATGGTTCCAACCCAGCGCTTGCCGTGTGGCGGCAATCTCGTCCGCACCAAGCGGCGAGCCATGCGTGGCCGATGTACCCTGTTTGGTGGGTGCACCAAAACCAATGATCGTGCGGCAAGCGATCAGCGATGGCCGTTGATCCCCGCAGGACTCGGCAAGAGCGCGTCCAACGGCCTCGCGATCATGGCCGTCAACCGAAATCACATGCCAGCCAGCTGCAGCGAACCTTTGCTGTTGATCGAGCGAAGTCGAGAGATCAGTCGCGCCGTCAATCGTGATCCGGTTGTCGTCCCACAGCACGATCAACCCGCCCAACCCAAGATGACCGGCAAGGTCGATCGCTTCGTGACTGATCCCTTCCATCAGGCAGCCATCGCCTGCGATCACAAAAGTGCGGTGATCGACCAGATCGTCGCCGAACCGCGCGTTGAGCATCCGTTCAGCCAACGCCATGCCTACGGCAGTTGCGATGCCTTGGCCGAGTGGGCCGGTCGTCGTTTCAATGCCAGCTGCGTGGCCATATTCTGGATGGCCCGCGGTCCGGCTACCGAGTTTGCGGAAGTTCCTGATCTCGTCCATCGGCATGTCATCAAAGCCGAGCAGATTGTGCACTGCATAAAGCAGCATCGAACCGTGGCCTGCGCTGAGCACGAACCGGTCGCGATCCGCCCAGAGCGGCTGGGTCGGATCAATGCGCATGAAACGATTGAACAGCACCGTGGTAGCGTCAGCCATGCCCATCGGCATCCCGGGATGTCCCGAATTGGCCGCTTCGACGGCATCCATGGATAATGCCCGAATGGCATTGGCCATCATCGCTTCATGCGTTGTGTCGATTGCTGAGCCGCTCATTTCGCCCCTCCGCGCAGCCGCCGGGACTGATCGACCATGCGCAGGATCATCGGCGTAAGGATGAGCTGCATGGCAATATCGAGTTTGTCGCCGGGAAGCACAATCGAATTGGCTCTGGTCATCCAGCTGCCGCTGATCATCTGGGTCAGATAGGCAAAATCGATGCCCTTGGGGCTTTTGAAACGGATGACGACCAAACTCTCGCCTGCGGTGGGAATCCAGCGCGCTGTAAAAGGATTGGACGTGTCAACGATCGGAACTCTCTGAAAATTGATGTCGGTCTCTGAGAATTGCGGGCAAATGCAATGAACATAAGCATGCATCCGGCGCAGGATCGTATTGCTAACGGCTTCGGTGCTGTAGCCGCGCAATGCCCGGTCGCGATGGATCTTTTGGATCCATTCGAGGTTGATGACAGGGACGACGCCGATTTTCAGATCGGGATGGCTGGCGATGCGGATATCATCGGTTGCGACTGCGCCGTGAAGCCCTTCGTAGAGCAAGATGTCCGAGTCAGGGTCGAACTCTTCCCATTCAGTGAAATGTCCAGGTGGTACGCCGTAGGCCGCTGCCTCGCCATCGTCATGCGCATAACGCCGCGTTTTGCCGGTGCCCGATGCGCCGTAGGACGCGAACACCTCTTCCAACGCCGTCAGCTCATTGGCTTCCAGACTGAAATGGCTAAAGGTTTGATCGCCTGCGGCCAGACGCCGCGCCAGCTCCTCTTTCATCTCAAAGCGATTTAACTTGTGGAACGCGTCACCTTCGATCGACAGCGCATTAATACCTTCTCGCCGGAAAATTTGATCAAAAGTGTGCTTGACCGTGCTCGTGCCGGCCCCGGACGATCCGACAACGGAGATTATTGGATGACGTTTGCTCACGTTGAGGCCCCTTTGTGATATGGTTTCATGCCCGGAACAGC
>PNMC01000178.1 GCA_013823365.1 Parvibaculum sp.
CCGGTAGAAGGTGTGGATGCCGCGCATCACGATGCGCAGAAAGATATTGCCTTCGGGATGCGCCTTGTCGCTGAGCAGGCGGCTCGCCAGAAAGGGAATGATGGTGAGCGCGATGCCGAGCGAGGCTGTTACCGTGAAGAGCACGGCGACGGGCAGCGAGCGCGTGAACTTGCCCGCGCCTTCCGGCAGGAAGAGAAGCGGCAGGAAGGCGAGAATCAGTGCCGCCGTGCAGCCGACCACGGCAAGCGAGATTTGCGAGGTCGCGGCAATCGCCGCCTCGTAGCGGCGTTTTCCCTCGCGCAAATGCCGCTCGATATTCTCGACCACGACGATCGAATCGTCGACGAGCAGGCCGAGGGAGAGCACGAGGCCCGCAATGGAGAGCTGGTTCAGCGAAAAGCCGGTCGCATTCAGCATGGCGATGCCGACGGCAAGCGACAACGGGATCGACACCATGACGATGCCGGCCGCCCGCAGCCCGAGCGGCAGCAGCGTGATGCTGACAAGGCCGACGGCGATGGCGAAGTCGAGATAGAGGCGGTTCAACCGGCTTGCGACCGAGATCGACTGGTCGAAGGCGCGCTCCATCCGCACGTCCGCGGGCAGGCGCTCCTCGAACTCGTCGAGCACGGCGAAGATGCCGTCGCGCACCTTGAAGACGTTCTGGCCTTCCTTCTGGTTCGCGGTGACGAAGGCGGCGCGCTCGCCGTTGTACCAGCCGAGATAGGTTGCCTCCTCCGTCGCCCAGGAAACCTCCGCCACGTCGCGCACGCGCACGATATTGCCGCCGTAATTGCCGATCACCGTGTCGCGGATCTGTTCGAGATCGTCATAGCCGCCGGCGGTCTTCAGGTTGAAGCGCTGCGCACCGGCATGGATCGGCCCGCCCGGCACATCGGCGGCATTCGCGCCAACGGCATTCGCGACGGCCGTCACGGGAATGCCGATCGCGGCAAGGCGGCCGAAATCGAGCGCCACGCGCACTTCCGATTGCGGCAGGGCCCAGACCTCGGCATCGCGCACGCCGGGCACGCGGTAGAGTTCGTCCGTCAGATCGTCGGCAAGGTCTTCGAGCACGCGGTTCGGCGCCGTCTCCGAAACGAGCGCCACCTGCACGATATTGGTAAGCGACGTGCGGAACTTGCTGATGTCGAGGCGGCGGATGCCGGAAGGAAGCGTCGGCCTCAGCGCATTGATCTCGCGCACCACGTCGTCATATTTCTTGTCCGGGTCCGTCGACCAGTCGAACTCCACCTGGATGACGGCAAGCCCGTCTTCCGCGCGGCTCTTGATCTCCTTCAGATCGTCGAGCCGGTTCACCACATCCTCGATGGGGCGGATGACGAGCTTTTCGATATCGGCCGGGTCGGCGCCCGGAAGCGCCACATTGACCACGGCGAAGGGGCCTTTCAGCTCCGGGTCTTCGGCGCGGGGAATCGAATTGAAGGCGCTGAAGCCGATCGCCGCCAGCATGGCGAAGACGACCAGCGTGAACTGCCAGTTGCGGACGGCAAAGCCCGAAATATTGCTGAGGATCATGGCTGCGCCGTCTCCGCGGCGGCGCGCGAGGCACGCAGGTCGGAGACGATCCGGATTTTCGCGCCGGGCCGGAGATAGGGCGCACCGGCGCTTACGACGCGGCTGCCCTCGTCAAGGCCGTCGGTGACGATGATGTCGCCGCCCATGAGGCGCGACACTTCCACCCGCGCCTGGCGCACGGTCATGGTCGCTTCGTCGACGATATAGACATTCGCCGCCGAGCCATGGCCCTCGAGAATGGCGGTTGCGGGAATGGCGAGCACGGCTTGTGCTTCCTCATCCTGCAGCGGTTCGATGCGCGCCTGGCCGATAAAGCCGCTTGCGGCATTGCCGGGAAGGTCCGCCAGTTCGATCTCGACCTCGAATGTGCCGGTGCGCGCCTCGCTTGCTGCCGAGATGCGGCGCACCGTGCCGGCGAAGCTCCGGCCGGGGAAGGCATCGAGCGTCACCTGCGCCGGGGCATCGAGGCGGATGCGGGCGACGTCGCGGTCGGCAAGGCCCGCTTTCATGATGAAGCCGCCGCCGCCCTGGCTGACCGTCAGAATGGGCTCGCCCGGATTGACGATCTCGTTCGGCTCGGCAAGCCGCGTCAGCACCACGCCGTCCGCGGGCGCGACGATGCGCGAAAGGCTGCGGTTGAATTCGACGCGGGCGCGGTCGGCGGTGGCGACGTCATAGGCGGTTTCGGCGTCCTGGATCGTCTGGCGGCTGGCAAAGCCCTTTTCCGCGAGCGGGCGCAGCCGCTCCACATCGCGTTTCGCCTTTTCGACGGCCGAGGCGGCGCGGCTCGACTCGGCCGCGATTTCGCGCAGGTCGAGCTCGGCCAGCACGTCTCCCCGTTTCACGAGGTCGCCCCGGTCCACGGCAATCGATTTGACGAGGCCCGCGATCTTGAAGGAGAGCACCGCCTCGCGGTCGGGGCGGACGATGCCATAGGCGGTGACGCTGGCGGCTTCAGGCGCCGGCCGCGCCACGGCCACCTCGACCGGCACGGCGGTCTCCGCCTCGGCGGCGGCCGAACCGTTTGCATTGTCTCCGCAGCCCGCGAGCAAGCCCGCGCCCAGAACTGCGGCCATCGCCAGACGCGGCAAGACAGCCATCCCCAACCCTCCTCAGTTACCTAACAGCGTTTATTTAGGGGCTGTCCCATGCTGGTCAAGCCTACCGAACGGTGTT
This sequence comes from Parvibaculum sp., assembly GCA_013823365.1. Lineage (GTDB taxonomy): Bacteria > Pseudomonadota > Alphaproteobacteria > Parvibaculales > Parvibaculaceae > Parvibaculum. The sequence continues at coordinate 2,716 of PNMC01000178.1, forward strand.
AATTAGCGGCATGGATAAAAAAGTCGTGAAGACGCAGGGGAAACAAGGGGCGGCGCCGGCCAGGCCCCGCCGCAAACGGCTGTCGCCCGAGGAGCGGCGGGTGCAGATCGTCGCCGCTGCGCGCTCCCTTTTCGTGGCTGAGGGCACGGACAATGTCTCGATGCGCAAGATCGCGAGCCGCGTCGGCATCACCCAGGCGGCGATCTATCAGCATTTCGAGAACAAGGAAGCGATCTTCTTCGTCATCATCGAGGGCTTCTTCGCCGATCTTCTCGCCGCGCTCGAAACCGCAAGCGGGGAGGAGACGGAGCCGCTTCACAGGCTGCGCCGGGCCATGCGCGCCTATATCGAATATGGCCTGTCGAGGCCCGAGGAATACCGCCTCGTCTTCATGACGCCCATGTCGGGCCTTGTCCGGGCGGGGCTTGCCGTGCCCCGGACGGATGAGGCGCGGCACACGCCCTCAAAGGGCTCGCTTGCCTTCGATGTGCTGGACCGGGCGGTGCGGGATGTCGTGATGGCCGGCCGCACGCGCTTTGCCGACACGGATCTCCTGGCCGAGGCGATCTGGGCCGCGGGGCATGGCATCGTCTCGCTTCTCATCACCCACGACATGTTTCCCTGGACCGATCGCGAGCGGATCGTCGAGTTCCAGCTCGATCTCGTTTTCCGGGGCCTGCTCCACGATAATTGCCCCATGCGGCAACGTCCGTTCGAGCATCGCTGAGCCCTCCCCACCTGCCAGAACCCGCCCGGCCGCCCTCCGGCGCCGAAACTGACCGGCCGTCTAGTTGACTATTTCGTCATTAAATGACTACTTAGTCAAATATTGGAAGGGAGGACGCCATGCCCCATCAGGCCGCCGCAAGGATCGAGGAACCGGGTTCGCGCAGGCGCGAGCGGATGCGCGCGATCCTTGTCGAAGCGGCGCTCCGGCTCTTTGCGAGGCAGGGTGTCGATGCGACGACGATCGACGAGATCGTCAATGTCGCGGGCGTCGCCAAGGGCACCTTCTACAATTACTTCACCGACCGCGCCGATATCGCGCGCGCCGTCGCCGGCACCGTTCGCCATTCGATGAATGCGGCGGTGGAGGAGATCAATCGCGACATCGCCGATCCGGCGGAGCGCATCGCGCGCGGCGTCAGGCTCTTCATGGCCGGTGTCGTGCTCGATCCGGTGAAGGCGGCGATGCTTGCCCGCCTCTATGAAAGCGGTGCCTCGCTCGACGCGCATGGCAATGCGCATCTCCTCGGCGACATTCGCGACGGCATCGCGAAGGGGCGCATCCGGGTGCCGGACGAGCTCTCGGCGCTTCATCTCGTCGTCTCCATCGGCACCGTCACCATCCGCTATCTGCTCGACACGCATGAAGCCCGAAACGCTGCCGCCAATGCCGAGATCCTGCGCGGCGAGGGCTATGCGCGGCAGATGGCGGCGGTGCTGCTTGGCGGCCTCGGGCTTTCGCATGACGAGGCAGACGAGATTCTCGCCCGGCCCTTCGATGCGAGCGGCGTCTCTCTCTTTACCTGAATCGCGCGTAACGGCGGAGAACGACATGATCAAGGTCACCGACATTGCCTATGTGCGCTTTCGCGCGCCCGATCTCGACGAGATGGAAAAATTCCTGCTCGAATTCGGCATGGTCCGTGCGGAGCGTCGCGACAAGGCACTCTTCATGCGCGGCACGGACGCGCTTCCCTTCGGCCATGTGACGGAGCTTGGCGAGCCCGGTTTCATCGGCCTCGGCTTCTATGCCGAAAGCGTCGCCGATCTTGAAAATCTCGCGACCGAACACGGTCTTGCCGCGAGCGGCAGCGATGCGCCGGGCGGCGGCAAGCGGCTGCGCTTCACCGACCCCAATGGTTTCGAGGTCGATGTCGTTGCGGGGCAGCAGAAGCCCGCCGCACTCCCCGTTGTGCGCCGCCTCGTTCACAATGATGGCGAGGCGCGTCCCCGCCAGGGCGAGCCGCTGCGCGTTTCGCCGGGCCCCAGCCAGGTGAAGCGCCTCGGCCATTGCGTCATCAATGTGCGCGACTTCCGCGAATCGGAAGCCTGGTACAAGTCGCGCTTCGGCCTCGTCACCTCGGACGAAATCGAGATCGCGCCCGGCGCGCCCATCGGTGCCTTCCTGCGCTGCGACCGGGGGCCCGTGCATGTCGATCATCACACGCTTTTCCCGGTCGGCACGGGCACCCCCGGCTTCAATCATGCCGCCTTCGAGGTCGCGAATTTCGACGACCTCATGGCAGGTCACCAGCTCCTGGAGCAGTCCGGCCGCCGCCACGAATGGGGTGTCGGGCGGCACATTCTCGGGAGCCAGATTTTCGACTACTGGCGTGATCCATGGGGCCACACGGTGGAGCACTGGACCGATGGCGACCTCTTCAACAACGAGACGCCGCCCAACATCGCCGGCGTCGATCAGTTGATGGGCAATCAATGGGGCCCGCCCGCGCCGCCCAGCATGGGCTCGTAAGCGGGAAACAGGAGACAAAAATGAAACTCGCAACTTTCGACTACAAGGGCGACACGCGGATCGGCGTCGTCACCGATGCCGGCATCGTTGATCTGTCCGTGGCCGCGCCCTCGCTGCCGCGCGACATGGTGGCGCTCATATCGAGCGGCAAGGCGATGGCGGAAGCGCGCGCCGTGTCGGCGAGCCAGGTCGCCCTCCCGCTCGCCGATGTGCATCTTCGCGCGCCGGTGCCTTTCCCCGGCAAGGTGCTCGCCATCGGTCTCAACTACCGCGACCATGTGGAAGAG
>PNMC01000179.1 GCA_013823365.1 Parvibaculum sp.
AAAACTGGCCGGGCTTCAAGGCCGGTGCGCTCAATTTCGGCCTCGAAAAGACGGCGGAAGATGCCGAAATCATCGCCGTCATCGACAGCGACTATCAGGTTTCGCCGAACTGGCTGAAGGTGCTCATTCCCTATTTCGACAAGCATGATGTCGGCTTCGTGCAGGCGCCGCAGGATTATCGCGACCGGCATGAGAGCATGTTCAAGAACATGACCTATTGGGAATATGCCGGCTTCTTCCATATCGGCATGGTCCAGCGGAACAATTTCAACGCCGTCATTCAACACGGCACCATGACCATGGTGCGCAAGACCGCGCTGAAGCGCGTGGGCGGCTGGGCGGAGTGGTGCATCTGCGAGGATGCAGAGCTCGGCATCAAGCTCTATCGGGCGGGCTATGACAGCGTCTATGTGAACCATTCCTTCGGACGCGGCCTTACGCCGGATACGCTGTCGGGCTATATCAGCCAGCGTTTCCGCTGGGCGTATGGCGCAGTGCAGATCGTCAAGCATCACTGGGACGCGCTCGCGCCTTGGGCGAGTTCGAAGCGCGGGCTCTCGGGCGCACAGCGCTATTACTTCCTTGCCGGTTGGCTGCCCTGGTTTGCGGACGGGCTCGCGCTCCTTTTCACCACGGCAAGCATCGTGCTCTCGGCCTGGGCGCTCTATCAGCCGCATACCGTCTATCTGCCGGTCGCCGCCTTCCTCATCCCGACCATCGGCAGCTTCGCCTTCAAGTTCATCCGTTCGCTCTGGCTCTATGCCGTGCGCGTGCGCGATTGCAGCTTCATCGAAAGCCTCGGGGCGGGCGTGGCCGCGCTCGGCCTCACGCATACCGTGGCGAAGGCCATGCTCAACGGCATGATCACCACATCCAAGCCTTTCATCCGCACGCCGAAATGCGAGGACAAGCCGCCGCTTGCCGCCGCCATCATCCAGGTGCGCGAGGAAGCGGTGATGCTGACGCTCCTCTGGGGCCTCACCATCGGCTTCCTGATGACGCCGGAATTCTCCGACAGCCATTCGCGGCTCTGGGTCGGCGTGCTGCTGGTGCAGTCGGTGCCCTATGCCTCGGCGGTGCTGCTGTCCTTCATCAACGTGCTGCCCTCGCTCTTCCGCCGCGACAAGAAGCCGGAGCCGGTGGCCGAGCTTTCGCCCGCGGAGTAAGCGCGGTCAGAACCAGAAGCGAATGCCGACGCGCAGGGCCGTTTCGTCCACCTTGTGCCCGCTTGAGCGCGCCCGCGATGCCGTTTCGCCAAGGGCGCGTTCCCATGTGAGCGCGGCGTAGGGTGCGAATTTGCGCGTAACCTCGTAGCGGAGCTTCAACCCGAGTTCCACATCGGAGAAGCCGGCGCCGATGCCACGTTCGGGCATGTCCTGCGCATAGGCGTTCAGTTCCAGATGGGGTTCGGCGATGAGCTTCTGAGTGAGGGGGATGTCGAGCGACTGCTCGAGGCGAAAAGCGGCATCGCCATCCGTGGAAAGAAAAGCCGTCACATCCGTCTCGAAGAAATAGGGCGCGAGGCCGGTGACGCCGGCGGCCGCCCATGTCTTGCTGTCCGGCTCCAGATCCTGCCGGACGCCGACCAGCACGTCCCAGAAGGGGTGAACATTGCGGCCATAGAGAAGCTGCAGCTCTGCCTTCTCTGCCTCATCATCCTCGATCTTGCCGGTGGAGCGAATCCAGACCCGCTCCACATCGCCGCCGATCCAGCCATCGACATCCCAGCGCCACTGACCGCCGTCGCGCGCGGCGAAGTCCACCTCCGTCACGATCTTGTGGAAGAGATCGGGCCCATGATCCATCGCCACTGCGCCGGTTTCGGCGCGAGCGACGGCGAGCGAGGCGATGAGCAGAGGGACCGAAACAAAAACTGCGCGCTTCATCAGATACCTCCATGCCCGGCATGGCCGCCCTGTCCGCCCTGATGCGAAACGGCGAGCGGCATAATGGCGCCGTCGCGCGTGAGGCCGGTATCGGCGGTTTCCGGCGGTTCGACGATGAAGGCCGTCATCATGCCGGAGACCATGTGATAGAGGAGATGGCAGTGGAGCGGCCAGGCGCCGACCTCCCGCGCCGTCAGGATCACCGAGACGGATTTGCCGGGCGGCACGATCACCGTGTCCTTGAGCGGCCGATGCGCCGCCGAGCCGTTTTCCAGCTCGAAGAACATGCCATGAAGGTGCATCGGATGCGCCATCATGGTTTCGTTCGCGAAATTGATCCGCACGCGCTCGCCATAGCGCACACGGATCGGCGATGCCTCGTGGAAGCGCCGGTCGTTCAACGTCCAGACATAACGCTCCATGTTGCCGGTCAGGCGAAGCTCCACTGTCCGGTCGGGTGCGCGGTTGTCGGCATGGGCGTGATGACGACGCAGATCCTCATAGGCAAGCACCTTCGTGCCGGGCGGAAAGCCGGATGCCCAGCCAACCGGGCGGACCTCCGGTTCCGGCGCGGCGGCGGCTTTCGCGCCGTCATGCATATGGCTGCCGTGACCGCCATGGCCTTCATGTCCTTTTTCTTCCTGCGGCGCGGGTTTCCGATGTTCGGCAGGGCCGTGATGCATGTGGTGGCCGTCGTGCCCGTCCATCTTGTGACCGTCGCCATGATCCATATGGTGACCGTCATGCGGGCTGCTCTCCGGCTGGCCATGATTGTCGTGGGAGCCGCTCTCGTCCTGCGAGCCGTGGTCGCCATGCGCCATGCCCATATCGGCCATGCCGAGCAGCGCACGCGGGCGCATGGGTGGAATTGCCGCTTCCATGCCGGGAGCCGTCGCCAGCGTCGCGCGCGCATAGCCCGTGCGGTCGATGGATTCCGCGAATACCGTGAGCGGCTTGCCGTCCGCCGGTTCCACGATCACGTCATACCGTTCGGCAACGCCGATGCGCAGTTCATCCACCATGACGGGATGGACGTCGTTTCCGTCCGCCGCAACGACCTTCATCTTCGCGCCGGGAATGCGCAGATCGAAGATCGTCATGGCCGAACCGTTGATCAAGCGAAGCCTCACCTTCTCGCCTACCGAATAGAGGAAGGTCTCGTTCTGCTGCGGCGTCTTGCCGTTCACGAGGAATGAATAGCCGGTGACATCGGCGAGGTCGGTCGGGTCCATGCGCATTTCACCCCAAGCGAGCCTGTCGCCCAGGGCCACGCCGAGACCTTCGCGGCGCGCATCGCGGAAGAGATCGCCGAGCGTGCGCTTGCTGTAATTGTAGAAACCGGGATCGGCCTTCAGATTGCGCAGCACCTGGTCCGAATCTTCCGGGGTGATGTCGCTCATCAGCATCACATAGTCGCGATCCGCGGCGACGGGCGGCGGCGCGGCGGGATCAATGACGAGCGCGCCGAGAACGCTCTGATCCTGCGTGCCGGAATGGCTGTGATACCAGTAGGTGCCGCTCTGACGTATATCGAAGGTGTAGGTATAGGACTCGCCGGGCGCGATACCCATGAAGCCGTTGAAGCCCGGAGAACCATCCATGATTCCGGGCAGCAGAAGCCCGTGCCAATGCACGGAGGTCTTTTCGCCGGTTTCATTGGTGACGGTGATGGTTGCCTGTTCGCCCTCGGTGAAGCGCAGCACCGGGCCGGGAATGCTTCCATTGATCGTCATTTTTTCGACGGCGCGGCCATCCACCTCGACTGTCGCGGTGGATACGGTGAGGCGGTACTCGCCCGCATGGGCGGGGACGGCGGCGATAGCGGCAGTCAGCAGCGCAGCGGCGGCCAGACTCTTATGTGCGGAAATCATGTTTCTCTCCTCTTTGCCGGAATGAAGACGCGCAAAGGCGCCAGACATCGGGGGAGAGAGGTCTAGATCAGGAGACGCGCGGAACGGCCGTGGATGCCGTCATAGAATGAGGTGAAAAGCGATTGCCGCTCCGGCGGGCCACTTTGTTGGGCGATCTGGAAACGGGCAAGGCCGGGGACCGCTTCAGCGCCATCGGCGGCAAGCGCGGCGGCGGCCATTTCGTCGCGCGGCTTGGCGGCGGCGGGCTGCAATTGCTCGGCCGCGGCCTCGCAGCCGCAAAAGGCTTCGCCCGAATGACAGGGCGGCTCCGGCGGCTCATGCGCCGCGTGATGAGCGTGATCGAGATGTCCCTGATGCGCGGGGGCGGCGGCCTCATGCGCGGCAGCGTGGCTCGCACAGGGCAAGGCGCCCGCAAGCAGGATGCTTGCAAGATAGAGAACCGGGAGCTGTAGCCTGAGCCAGCGCATGGATGGACTATGGACCTTCCAGCAGGTGGAAGGTCAAGCCCCGGCCCGGCAGTGCCGGAACCGGGGAACGCCAACCTACATCGGGCCGCCGCCATCGATGTTGATCTTCTGGCCGTTCGCGTAAGGATTCGCATCGGAGATGAGATAGACGACGGCTGCCGCAACCTCTTCCGGCTCGCAGACATGGCCGAAAGGCTGGCGCGCATCGAGCTCGTGGATATCCATGCCCTTCTTGCCGGCGCGGGCGGCGGCGAGGCGCGAGCCCATGTCGGTGGCTGTGAGGCCGGGGGCGACGATGTTGGTGCGGATGCCGTGTTGCCGCTCTTCCTTGGCGAGCGTCAGCGCCAATGCCTCCGCCGCCGCCTTGCCCATATTGTAGGGGCCGCCATTCGCCGACATGGAGAGCGTTGCGACCGAGGAGATGATGATGATGTCGCCGCGCTTCTCTTTCCGCATATGCGGCAGGACGAGCTTCGACATGAAATGCGGCGCCATCGCGTGGATGCGCAGCACGCGCTCAAGCTCCAGCGGATCTGTGTCCGCGACCGTCTGGCCGCGCGAGGCGATGCCCGCATTGTTGATAAGGATGCCGATGGAGCCGAAATCCTTCAGCACGTCGGCGACCATCTTCTGGTCTTCCTCGAAATTCTCGACCGATGCCGAATAGGCGCGCGCCTTGCGGCCGAGCTTTTCGATGGCGGCAACGGTTTCCTGCGCGGCCTCTTCATCGCGGCGATAATTGACGGCGATGTCGGCGCCGGCTTCGGCGAGTGCAATCGCGATGGCGCGGCCGATGCCGCGGCTCGCGCCGGTGACAAGCGCCACGCGGCCCTCCAGTGAAATCTTCATGGGACGTCTCCTCGGTCTTTCTTTGGAGTGTTTTTATGACGCCGAGCATAAAGAAGCCGCCCGGGATTTCCATGCCCGGACGGCTTTTCCGATTTCGGCCGCGCTGACGCTGCGGCAGATGGCGGCCAGATCAGGCCGCGTCTTTCGAATATTTCTTCATGTCCTCGCGGAGCACGGTTTTCAGGATCTTGCCGTTCGGATTGCGCGGCAGCGGCTCGTGGCGAAGCTCGATCTTCACCGGCACCTTGAAGGCGGCAAGCAGCTTGCCGACATGGGCCTGCAGCTCTTGCTCGCTTACCTCCTTGCCGGGCGCGACTTGCACGACGGCACCGACCTCTTCGCCCAGTACCTTGTGCGGAATGGCGACGACGGCAGCGTCCATCACGGCGGGATGCGCGTAAA
>PNMC01000180.1 GCA_013823365.1 Parvibaculum sp.
CGCGATCTGCACCCGCGCCCTCATTATCGATCGCGGCCGCGTGGTGGCGGACGGTACGCCGGGCGCCTTGATGGCGCGTTCGCGCTACCACAATGCCGTTTCGCTCACGCTTTCCGGGCAGAGCACGGTCGCGATTGCCGAAAAGCTCCGCAACCTGCCGGGCATCGAAACCATCGAGGTGACGCCGCGCGGCGAGGAAACGACTTTCACGCTTTTCCCGCAATCTGCGTCCGAAAGCGACACGATGCTGGTCGATGCGGTGGCGCGGCTCGCGCGCGAGGAGAACTGGCATGTGCGCGCGCTTTACGGCGAGCCCGGCCGTCTCGACGAGGTCTTCCGCAGCCTGACGCGCTCGGACACCGCGAAAGGAAAGACCGCGGCATGAACGAGCTTCTCGCCATTTTCCGCCGTGAGCTTGCCGGCTATTTCGCAACGCCGCTCGCCTTCATCTTCATCGTGATCTTCCTGTTCACGATGGGCGCCTTCACCTTCTATCTCGGCGGTTATTACGAGAGCGGGCAGGCCGATCTCACGATCTTCTTCAGCTTCCATCCCTGGCTCTATCTCTTCCTGATCCCGGCGATCTCCATGCGGCTCTGGGCGGAAGAGCGGCGCACGGGCTCGATCGAGCTGCTGCTCTCGCTGCCCGTGCCGCTCTGGGCGGCGGTGCTCGGCAAGTTTCTCGCGGCCTGGGCCTTTGCAGGCATCGCGCTCGCGCTCACCTTCCCAATGTGGATCACGGTCAATTATCTCGGCGATCCCGACAATGGCGTGATCCTTGCCGGCTATCTCGGCAGTTTCTTCATGGCGGGCGGCTATCTCGCCATCGGGTCGTGCCTCTCAGCCGTTACGCGCAACCAGGTGATCGCCTTCGTGGTGAGCGTTGCCGTCTGCTTCCTCTTCACCGTGTCGGGACTTCCCATCGTCACGGATTTCTTCGCAAGCTGGGCGCCGCAGCAGGTGGTGTCCACCATCGCGTCCTTCTCCTTCCTCACGCATTTCAACGCGATCACGCGCGGCGTCATCGACTTGCGCGACGTGATCTATTTCGTGTCGCTGATCGTCACCTGGCTCGTTGCCTGCGGCATCGTCGTCGACATGAAGAAGGCGGGCTAGGCACATGGGCAACCAGCAGATCAGCCGCTCCGCCTATCGCATCGTCATGCTCGTGCTGCTTGCGGTGCTCTTCCTTGCGGTCAACATGTTCTCGAACGTCATGTTCCGCACGGCGCGCGTGGACCTCACCGAGAACCGGCTCTACACGCTGTCGGACGGCACGAAGGATGTCGTGTCGCAGATCGAGGAGCCGATCACGCTGCGCTTCTTCTATTCGGAAAAGCTCTCGACCGATTACAACCGCATCCGCATCTATGCCGGTCATGTCCGCGACATGCTGGAGGAGCTGCGCGCGCGCTCCGGCGGCATGATCCGGCTCGAGGTGATCGATCCCGAGCCCTTCTCGGAAGAGGAAGATCTCGCCATGTCGCTCGGCCTCAAGGGCGCGCCGACGCAATCGGGCGACGTCATCTATTTCGGGCTGGTCGGCACGAACTCGGTCGACGGCCTCGAATCCGTTCCCTTCTTCACCGACGAGCGCGAGCAATATCTCGAATATGACGTCGCGCGCATGATCCAGAATCTGAGCCGTCCCGAACGGCCGGTTCTCGGCATCGTCACCAATCTGCCGCTCGATACGGGCACGGGCGGGCTCATGTCCGCCATGCGCGGCGAGTCGCTGCCCTTCATGATCTACGAAGAGCTGCGCGACCGCTTCGAGCTCGAATTCCTCGAACAGCAATTCGAGGCCGTGCCGTCCCGCGTCGATGTGCTGATGATCGCACATCCAAGGCCGCTCGATCCGCGCACGCTTTATGCCATCGACCAGTTCGTGATGAAGGGCGGTCATGTGCTGGCCTTCCTGGACCCGCATTCCGAAGTAAGCCTCACCGCGGGGCCGAATGGCGAGCCCATTCGCGGCTATACGGAAATGTCCGACCTCGGCCCGCTGCTGACAAGCTGGGGCGTGAGCTACAATCCGCGCGAGATCGTCGGCGATCGCGGCATGGCGCAGCGTGTGCGCACCGGGCTCGACGCCCGGCGCCAGGAAAGCGACTATGTGATCTGGCTTGCCGTGCCGCGCGGCAATGTCGCGACCGACGATATCGTGACCTCCGATGTCGTGCGGCTCAATCTCGGCACGGTGGGCCATTTCAGGCCCATCGAAGGTGCGACGACGCGCTTTTCGCCCATCGTCTATTCCTCGGAAGATGCCAAGCTCTATGACGTCGATTATGTGAAACAGGGCCCGCGCCCGGACGATCTCCTGCGCGGTTTCGAGGGCACGGGCGAGCGCTATGCGATTGCGGCGCGGATTTCCGGGCCCGTGCAGAGCGCCTTCGAGGCGCAGCCCGAGGCGCAGGCGCTGGATGAGGAAGGCCGTCCCGCGCGGCGCTCGGGCGAGCGGGCGGGCGCGCATGTCGCCGCCTCGCAGAGCGACGCCAACATCATCCTTTTCGCCGACAGCGATATTTTCGACGACCGCTTCTGGGTCCGCACGGACTCCTATCTCGGCGAGCGCATCGCGCAGCCTATTGCCGACAATGCCGTCTTCATCATGTCGGCGATCGACAATCTCATGGGATCGAACGAGCTCATCTCGCTCAGGGCCCGCGACAAGATCGACCGGCCCTTCACGGTGGTGGAGGAGCTTCGCCGCACGGCGGAGCGGCGTTTCCTCGCCGAGCAGGAAGCGCTCGAGCGGCGCGTTGCCGAGGCCGAGCGCAATCTGACGGAGCTGCAGATCCGCGGCGCCGCGGCGGAGGCCAATGGCGGCACAACCGAGGCGGAGGCCGAAGCGATTGCCCGCTTCCGCGCCGAACTTCTCGACAGCCGCAAGAAGCTCCGCGACGTGCAGCGCGATCTGCGCCGCGATGTCGAGGCGCTCGGGGCCAATCTGCGCTTCGTGAACATCGCGCTGCTGCCGATCGTTCTTGCCATTCTCGCGCTCGGCGCTGCGGTGCTGCGCCACCGCCGCCGCAAGGCGCGCATCGAAAAGGGAGCCTGACCCCGCGATGGCCGCCTCCACAGCCTCCTTCATGGACAACAAGCCGCTGCGCAATCTCGTGCTGCTTGCCGCCGCCACGGCGCTCGTTCTTCTCGCCGCGATCGTGGCGGTGGTGAACGACGAAAGCAGCGTGCGCGCGAATTTCGTGCCCCATCCCCTGTTCGACGGGCTTGCGACGCGGCTCGACCGGGTGGACCGCATCGTCTACACATCGAGCCGGGGCATGGGCGGCGAGGAGATCGTCTCGCTCCGCCGCAACGATGAAGGCGTCTGGGGCGTCGAGCCGCGCGGCGGCTATCCCGCGAACGAGGAACTCGTCCGCAATGTGCTTCTCGGCATGGGCAATATCGAGGCCTATGAGCCGCGCACGGCCAATGCCGAATGGCACCGCAATCTCGGCCTGATGAAGCCCGAGGATATCGGCACCGCGGTCCGCATCGAGCTTTTCAATGGCGATGAGCGCATGGCCGGGCTTCTCGTCGGCAAGGTGCCGGAGCGCGCCGTCGATGTGAAGGGCGAGGGGCTCGTCTATGTGCGCCGCGATGGCGAGGACCAGACCTGGCTCGCACGCGGGCGCCTGCCGCTGCACAAGGGCGCCTTCGACTGGCTCGACCAGACCTTCGTCGATATTCCGCGGGAGGAAGTGGCGCGGGTCACGCTCTGGGCCGGTACGGAACGCCCGGTGGTGCTTGAGCGCGCCGCTCCGGACGCGGCCGATTTCACCCTTGCGAACATGCCGCAGGGCCGCGTCTCGCGCGGCGCCGCCGTTCTCAACAGGTCGGCGGAGGCGCTGCTCGAGGCAGGCTTCGACGATGTGGCACCGACGGATGCGCTCGACATGCCCGAAGACGGGCCGCGCGTGACGGTCGAGACGTTCGACGGTCTCATGCTCACCATGCATATGGGCGGGCAGGGCGGCGCGCTCTGGGCGAAGTTCGCGGCGGAAGGCGAGAGCGAGGAAGCGGCGCTCCGTGCCGAGGATCTCAACCGGCGTCTGTCGCCCTGGACCTACAAGCTGCCGCAGGAGGTGAGCGGCCAGCTCACCCAGACCATCGATGTGCTGACCCGCGAAGCGGGCCCGGCGGATGCGATGTTCGACCAGGCTGAGTAAGCAGCCCGTTTGAAAAGCCCGGAAGGCCCGTCATTGCGAGGAGCCGCGCATGCGGCGACGAAGCAATCCAGGAGCGGCAAGCTCAACACCTGATGCCCCTGGATTGCTTCGCTTCGCTCGCAATGACGGAGTTGAGTATCGCCTGTCGAAGCAAGAGCGTTGGGTTTCCAACAGGCTCTGCAGCGCCGTCGCAGCAGGCCAATAAAAAAGGGCGCCCCGCAGGGCGCCCTTTTCGTTTCTATGGCTTCCGCCTTATGCCGCGAGGTTCCGCAGCACGTAGGGCAGGATGCCGCCGTTTTCGTAGTATTCGACTTCATCCTGCGTATCGATGCGGCAGAGAAGGTCGATCGCCTGCTTCGCTCCATCGGCGAAGGTGATGACGGCCTTCACCATGCTGCGCGGCTTCACATTGGCAAGGCCCTCGATGGTCACCGTTTCCGAGCCGTCGAGGCCGAGCGACTGCCAGCTCATGTCGTTGATGAACTGGAGCGGCGCCACGCCCATGCCGACCAGGTTCGAGCGGTGGATGCGCTCGAAGCTCTGCGCCACCACGGCCTTCACGCCGAGGAGCATGGTGCCCTTCGCCGCCCAGTCGCGGCTGGAGCCGGTGCCGTATTCCTTGCCCGCGAAGATGACGAGCGGCACGTTGCGGCGCTTGTATTCCATCGCCGCATCGTAGATCGGCATCTGCGTGCCTTCCGGCTGCAGCTTGGTCAGCCCGCCTTCGATGCCTTTCAGCATCTGGTTCTTGATGCGGATATTGGCGAAGGTGCCGCGCATCATCACTTCGTGGTTGCCGCGCCGCGCGCCATAGGAGTTGAAGTCCTGGGCGCCGACCTGCTTCGAGTTCAGGTAGGAACCGGCAGGGCTCTGCACCTTGATGTTGCCGGCGGGCGAGATGTGGTCGGTCGTGATCGAGTCCGCGAAGAGACCGAGGATGCGTGCATCCTTCACGTCGCTCAGCGGCGCGGGCTCACGGCCCATATCCACGAAGTAGGGCGGGTTCTGCACATAGGTGGAGTCGCCGTCCCAGCCATAGGTGAGGCCGCCCGAAACCGCGATGCTCTTCCAGGCGTCGTCGCCGTCGAAGACATTCGCATAGCGCGAGCGGAACATTTCCGGCGTGACGCAGGCGCGCACCGTGTCGGCCACTTCCTGCGTGGTCGGCCAGATGTCCTTGAGATAGACCGGCTGGCCGTTCGCGCCCGTGCCGAGCGGCTCGCTCGTCAGGTCGATCTGCGTCGAGCCCGCCAGCGCATAGGC
>PNMC01000181.1 GCA_013823365.1 Parvibaculum sp.
ATGTTCGAGCGGGCGGCAGAGATAGGGCGAGGCGAGCGTATTGTCGACGATGAGCGGAATGCCCGCATCATGCGCAACTTTCGCGATCGCCGCGATGTCCATGACGAGGCCGCCGGGATTGGCGATGCTTTCGATGAAGACGGCTTTCGTCTTCGGGCCGATGGCGGCCTTGATCGAGGCGGGGTCGAGCCCGTCCGCCCAGTCCACTTCCCAGCCGAATTTCTTGAACGAATGGCCGAACTGGTTGATCGAGCCGCCATAGAGCTGGCGCACGGCAACGAAGCGGTCGCCCGGTGCGAGCAGCGTATGGAAGGTGAGCATCTGCGCCGCATGGCCCGATGCGACGGCGAGCGCGGCCGCGCCGCCTTCCAGCGCCGCCACGCGCTCTTCGAGCACGGCGGTCGTCGGGTTGGTGATGCGCGTATAGATATTGCCGAAGGCCTGCAGGCCGAAGAGCGAGGCCGCATGATCGACATCCTCGAAGACGAAGGAAGTCGTCTGGTAGATCGGCGTCGCGCGCGCGCCCGTCGCCGGGTCGGGCTGCGCGCCGGCGTGAACGGCGAGAGTGTCGAATTTGCGGTCGGTCATTTTTGCCTCTTGTTGTTTCTTGTGCTTGCCTCTGCGCCCGGCCCTCACCCGATCCTCGCTGTCGCTCGGATCACCCTCTCCCCGGAGGGGAGAGGGAAGGGGCCCGCCGTCGCGCAGCGGCGGTGGGAAGGGTGAGGGGGGCTACATCCCCAGTCTCGGTATCTCGATCTTCGGGCAGCGGTCCATCACCACCTTGAGCCCTGCGGCGCGGGCGCGCCCGGCGGCGGCTTCGTTGACGACGCCCAGTTGCATCCAGACATATTTCGCGCCGATCTCCACGGCCTCGTCGGCGACGGGGCCCGCTGCTTCCGAGTTGCGGAAAACGTCGACCATGTCGACCTTCTCCGGAATGTCGCGAAGTGACGCATGGACTTTCTCTCCGTTCAGTTCCTTGCCCGCAAGGCCCGGATTGACGGGGATGACGCGGTAGCCCTTCGACTGCAGGAAGCGCATCACGCTGTTCGAGTCGCGCGCGGGGTTGTTGCTCGCGCCGACAAGGGCGATCACTTTCGTGTTGCGGAGAATTTCTTCGACGTCGCTCGAAGCCATCAGCGGTCCTCCCATTTCGGGGCGCGTTTCTCGATGAAGGCGCCGATTCCTTCCTCGGCGTCGCGGGCGAGCATGTTCGTCACCATCACCTCGCTTGCATAGAGATAGGCCTCGGCCAGCGGCTTTTCGAGCTGTTCGTAAAAAGCCTTCTTGCCGATGGAGACAGTGAGCGCGGATTTCGAGGCGATGAGGTCCGCGAAATGCGCGACCTCGTCATCGAGCGCATCCGCCGCGACGACGCGGTTCACGAGGCCCATCTCGCAGGCGTGGGCGGCGGAGATCATCTCGCCGGTCAGCAGCATTTCCATCGCATGCTTGCGCGTCACATTGCGCGACAGCGCGACCATCGGCGTCGAGCAGAAAAGGCCGATATTGACGCCGGGCGTGGCGAACTTCGCTTCCTCCACGGCGATGGCGAGATCGCAGCTTGCGACGAGCTGGCAGCCCGCTGCCGTCGCGATTCCATGCACGCGGGCGATGACGGGCTTCGGGCAATTCACGATCGCCTGCATCAGCGTGCTGCAAAGCTGCATGGTCTCGGCGAAGAAGGCGCGGCCACGATCCTCGCGGACACGCGCGGCCGTGAGTTCCTTCAGGTCGTGGCCGGCGCAGAAGGCGGGGCCCGCGCCCGCCAGCACCACGGCGCGCACGGATGCGTCCTTCGCAATCCCCTCGAACTCGGCGGTCATTGCGCGCATCAGCTCTTCCGACAGGCTGTTGCGCTGTTTCGGCCGGTTCATGGTGAGGCGGGCAATGCCGCCCTTGTCCTCGCGCAGCAGGACAGGTTCCGCCTCCGCCGCTTTCGCCGCCGCCTCGCTCATGGCGCTCTCCCTTGTTTCTTTCGGGCTAGCATAGCGGGAGGAGGGGGCAGAGTCAGTCGATGAACTTTGCTTTACCCTAACTCGTCACCCCCGGGCTTGACCCGGGGGTCCAGGAGCCGCGCACTCCGTGGTTGCTGCTCTGGATTGCCGGGTCAAGCCCGGCAATGACATTTCTATATTTGTTTGCCCCAATCCTCCGCCCGCAGCCGGTAAAGCACATGCCGCTTGAGCCGATGGCCTTCGGCCAGGGCAGGGTGATCGAAATCGTCCGTCTCGTCATGCGTCATGCCGATTCGCTGCATGACGGTCTGCGAGCGCAGGTTCATCGTCGTCGTGAAGGAGACGATTTCGGTAAGCCCAAGCGCGCCGAAGCCATGCGCGAGCGCCGCGCGGGCGGCTTCCGTCGCATAGCCCTTGCCCCAATGCGCGGGCGCGAGGCGCCAGCCGATTTCGACCGCGGGCACAAAATGGGCCTCGAAGGTGACGGGGCGGATACCCACGAAGCCGATAAAGGCTGCCTCGCCCGGTACTTCGAGGGCCCAGAAGCCATAGCCCATGATCTCGATGTCCGTTTTCAGGATCGAGGCGACATTGTCGGAGTCCGCGCGGGTCAGCGTCGAGGGAAAATGCTCCATCACCTTCGGGTCCGCCGACATGGCGGCGAAGGGCTCGAAATCCTCCGCCCGCCAGGGGCGGAGGATGAGGCGTTCCGTCGTGAGCGTGGTCATGTGGCACCCGAAACAAGAAGGGCGGCAAGGTTATCCTTAAAGCGCTCACCTCCCAAACCGTC
The DNA here is from genome assembly GCA_013823365.1 of Parvibaculum sp. Taxonomy (GTDB): domain Bacteria; phylum Pseudomonadota; class Alphaproteobacteria; order Parvibaculales; family Parvibaculaceae; genus Parvibaculum. Next base: position 2,749 of record PNMC01000181.1, read on the forward strand.
ACGGCCCGATTTATTCGGGCCGTCCACGTCTTTCTTTCTCTTTCGTCGCTCAGAGACTGTTTGAAAAGTCCGTCAATCCGCGATTGCCCTTCAATATCCGATACTCGACTTCGTCATTGCGAGCGAAGCGAAGCAATCCAGGGGCCGCAAGGCCTGAGCTCGCCGCCCCTGGATTGCTTCGTCGCACCTTCGGTGCTCCTCGCAATGACGGCCTTTTTTGGACTTTTCAAACAGTCTCTAAAACGTGGATGGCCCGCCTCCCTGTTCGCCTTTGGCGGACAAGCCGCCAAAGGAGGGCCAGGCCATGACGTATTCTTGTCGGCGGTTCGTTGTCGCTTCAGAACGTGGAGCGGGCGATCTCCGACCAGTCTCGCACCGTGCCGGGCGCGCGGTCCGACTGAACGCCGGTCATCCAGGCCGGATATTGCGGTGTGACGGCGCTGGCCGCGTCGATGGCGGCAAGGTCGTCCTTGTCGAGCGCCACATCGACGGCGCCGAGATTGTCCTTCAGTTGCGCTTCCGTCTTCGCGCCCATGATGACGGTGGTGACATAGGGCTTGTGCAACTGCCAGCCGAGCGCGACCTGCGCCACGGTGACACCATGCTTCGCCGCAATGCCCTTCAGCACATCCACAACGTCATAGACCTGTTCGACATCGACCGGCGGGAAGTTGAATTGCGTGCGGCGGCCGTCATTCGCCTTCGTCTCGCGCGAGAACTTGCCGGAAAGCGCGCCGCCCGCCAGCGGGCTCCATGTCATCAGGCCGAGCTTCTGGTCCTCCAGCATGGGCACGATCTCATGTTCGAGGTCGCGGCCGGCCAGCGAGTAATAGGCCTGCAAGGTCGCGAATTTCTCGAAGCCGCGCCGCTCGGAAATGCCGAGCGCCTTCACGATCTGCCAGGCCGCCCAGTTCGATACGCCGATATAGCGCACCTTGCCCTGGCGCACGAGATCGTCCAGCGCGCGCAGCGATTCCTCCATCGGCGTCACGGCGTCCCAGCCGTGGATCTGGTAGAGGTCGATATAATCCGTACCGAGACGTTTCAGGCTCGCTTCCACCTGCTGCATGAGCGCAAGGCGCGAGACGCCGACCTCGTTCGCGCCGGTGCCCATGCGGCCGAAGGCCTTGGTCGCCAGCACCACATCCTTGCGTTTTGCGCCGAGCGCCTTGCCGGTGATTACTTCGGATTCGCCGGCCGCATAGATATTCGCCGTGTCGATGAAATTCACGCCCGCGTCGAGCGCCATGCCGACAAGCCGGTCGGCTTCGGCCTGGGTGAGGCCGCCCACGAGGCTGAAGGCAGAGTTGCCGCCGCCGAAGGTCATGGTGCCGAGGCAGAGGCGGGAGACATAGGTGCCGGTATTGCCGAGCTGTGCATATTGCATGGGAAACTTCCTGTTGGTTTCGGGGGGTCAGAGGGTGATGGCGTCCCAGCAGGCATCGAGGACTTCCTGCCGGAGGCCGGGTTCGAGTTTCACGACGCCGCCAAGGACGCGCGCCGCGAGCGCGTCGATGGGGCCGGAAATGAGGGCGGTGAGGATTTGCGGCGGCAGCGGCTTGAACGTGCCGTCCCGGTAGCCATCCGCGTAGAAGGCGCCGATCTCTTTCGGAATGTCGATCTGGATCGCCTTCGTTGCGTCGGCGAGAAAGGGCGACAGCGAATATTGCCCGGCGAAGCGGAATTCGCGCGGATGGGCGATGCAGTAGTCGAAGGTATTGCGCCAGAGCGTGTCGAAACGCGCGCGGAGCGGGGCGGTTTCGTCATAGCCGTCCAGCATGGCGGCGAAGCGCGCCCGTTTGATCTCGCGATAAAGCGCGTGGATCAGCTCTTCCTTGCCCGCGAAATGGCGATAGATGGTGCCGACGGGCAGGCCCGCCCGTTTTGCCAGCGCCTGCATCGCGCCGCCATGGAAGCCTTCCTCGGCGAACAGGCTCAGCGCCGCATCGAGGATCTGGCGGCGCTTCGGGTCTTCCGGGGGCGTGTCTGAATGAACGTTCATTCGTCGAATATGGGGCGGGCCGGGCGAGCCGCAAGGGCGGGACCGCATTTTTTGTTGGGCGGCGCCGCGGCCTCGCGTTAAGCAGGTCGAAAAAGGGAGAGGCAGGTGGGTGAACTGAAGCCGGTGATGAATGTCGCGGAGCTCGATGCCTTCATGGACCGGGAATTCCCGGAAATGCGGATGGGCGCCGATACGACGCGGATCGAGGCCGTCGGCCCCGGCTTTGCCAGGCTCCGGCTCGGCTTTTCGGAGAAGAACCTGAGGCCGGGCGGCACGATTTCCGGCCCGGCCATGATGGCGCTCGCCGATTACGCCATGTATGCCGCCGTCCTCGCCCATATCGGGCCGGTGGCGCTTGCCGTCACCACGAGCCTCCATATCGACTTCATGCGGCGGCCGGAACCGGCGGATATCCTTGCCGAGGCGCGGCTGATGAAGCTCGGCCGGGTGCTGGCCGTCGGCGCCATCGAGATGACGCAGGAAGGGCTTTCCGGCCCCGTCGCCCATGCCACCTGCACCTATTCGATCCCGCCGCGCTGAATTTTGAGGTATTTAGTTACCCCATTCATAAAACCCCGCGAATAAAGCACTTTTCAGGGCACTCTCCATTTCAAAGCCGTTGACAGCCTGCGGGGAAGGCCC
>PNMC01000182.1 GCA_013823365.1 Parvibaculum sp.
TGCCGAGCTTCTCATAGGTTTCGAGAAGCTTCGGGTCCACCTGATCGAGGCTGTCGAGCTTCGCCTTCTGCTTCGGGGCCGCATAATAATAGGCGTCCTGGAAGTCGATCGGCGGATAGGAAACCTTTGCCCATGTCGGCTCGGTCATGGTCAGCCAGCGGCGGAAGGCCGCGAGCCGCCATTCGAGCAGCCAGTCGGGCTCGTTCTTCTTGGCGGAGATGAAGCGAACCGTATCCTCCGTCAGGCCGAGCGGGGCCTTTTCGGATTCGATGTCGGTGAAGAAGCCGTATTTGTACTTCTCCACTTCGCCAACGGTTTCGACGGTTTCCCGCACGGCAGCCATATCAACTCTCCACAGATGCGAGCGGCCTTGGCGCGCCCGCATTTACAGTCGCATTCAGTTTCGCCTTCGCCCGGTCATAGGCGCGGCACCAGCTCGCGACGAAACGGTTCACATCTTCCGCCCGGCTCGTCCAGCCGAGGCTCACCCGCACGGCGCCTTTCGAGAGCGCGGGGGCGACGCCCATCGCTTCGAGCACGCGGGGGCGGCCCACCTTGCCGGAGGAACAGGCCGCACCGGCGCTGACCGCGATGCCATCGAGATCGAGCGCCATCAGCAGCGTTTCGGCGTCGAGGCCAGGTGCGGCGACATAACATGTATTCGCCAGCCGGTCCGCCTTCTGCCCGAAGAAAACGGCATCGGGTGCATGACCCGCGATCTCCGCTTCCAGCCTCTCCCGGAGATGGCCAAGCGCGGCAAACTCTTCAAGGCCCTGCATCGCGGCGAGCGCCGCGGCGCCGAAACCCGCAATGCCGCTGACATTCTCGCTGCCCGCGCGGCGGCGCATTTCCTGGCCGCCGCCAACGGCGAGCGCGGCGAAGGGCAGGCCCTCGCGGATGACAAGCGCGCCCGTGCCGAGCGGTGCGCCGATCTTGTGGCCGGCGAGCAGCATCATGTCTGCGCCAAGGCCCGCGAAATCGAGCGGTATCTTGCCTGCCGCCTGCACGGCGTCGCACAGAAGCAGCGCGCCCGCCTCATGCGCGATCCGCGCGGCAGCGGCCACGGGCTCGATCACGCCGGTCTCGTTGTTCGCGAGCATCAGCGCCACCAGCGCCTTGCCCTCGCCTGCCGCAAGCAATGTCTTCAAGGCGGCGAGATCCGCGCGGCCTTCGCCGTCCACGGGCAACACCGTCACCGGCAATCCGCTCGCCTCGGCAGACGCGCGGACGGCCTCATGCTCCACAGCGCTGACGATCAGCCGGGTCACGCCCTGCGCTTCCCGCGCCGCGTGGAAAGCGATCCGGGCGGCTTCCGTGCCGCCGCTCGTGAAGATCACCTCGGCGGGCTTCGCGCCGGCGAGCCTTGCGACCTCGCCCCGCGCCTTTTCGACCAGTGCACGCGCCGCCCGCCCCTCGGCATGGACCGAGGAGGGATTACCCAGGACATCGAGCGCTGCCACCGCCGCTGCCCGTGCCTCGGGGCGCAGCGGCGTCGTCGCATTGTGGTCCATATAGGCGCGTGTCGCCGTCATGTGCCTCTGACTTGCTTGCTTGCGGGTCCGGCGGATCAGTCCGCGGCGAGGGCTGCCGCCTTGGCCGGCGACGAGGCATCGATCACCGCCTGCCGCGCGGCCATGCGCCCGCCGATCACGTCGCCGAGCGAGACGGAACCCAGATAGAGCTGGATGTGATGGTTGAGCCCTTCCCAGAGATCATGGGTGATGCAGCGGCCGGAAGACGGCATGCAGCCCTTGGGCGAGCCGAGCTCGCAGCGCGTCGCCTTGATCGGCTCGTCGACCGCGAGGATCACATCGGAAATGCGGATATCGTCCGCCGGGCGGGACAGGAGATAGCCGCCGCCGGGGCCGCGCACGCTTTTCACAAGGTCGCCGCGCCGGAGCTTCGCGAAAAGCTGCTCCAGATAGGAGAGCGAGATTTCCTGCCGGTCGGCGATCTCGGCCAGCGCCACCGGGCTGCCGCTCGAATGGCGGGCGAGATCGGCCATCGCCATCACCGCATAACGTCCCTTCGTGGTGAGTTTCACGGGGCAACTCCTTCATGGACGGGGCGAGGCGGGTCCAAAAGCTTGCACAACCGGCCATCGCCTGTGTTAAGAACGTGCGCCCGGCGCCAAGGCAGCCCGGATTTCCGGCCCTTTCGGGGCGGTTCCGGCCTTCTCGTCGGCGGGCCTCAGGGGCTAGGCCTTAGAATTTCCTAGCTCCCTAGTCAACTACTTAACATCTCCTGACGGTATTTCCAGAGGGGATGGCCGATTCTCGCGGAAAATTGTCCGATTGCCACAGTCGGAATTTCGCACCCGCCCAGTAACGCTTGAACCGAAGCAGACCCAGACATGCCCGAAGTGATTTTCAATGGTCCGGCCGGCCGTATCGAAGGCCGCTATCACCACAGCAAGAAGGCCAATTCGCCGGTCGCGCTGGTGCTTCACCCGCATCCGCAATTCGGCGGGACCATGAACAACCCGGTCACCTATGCCCTGTTTCAGGCCTTCGTGCAGCGGGGCTTTTCGGTGCTCCGGTTCAATTTCCGGGGCGTGGGGCGGAGCCAGGGCGCCTTCGATTCCGGCATCGGGGAACTCTCGGACGCAGCCTCCGCGCTCGACTGGCTGCAGTCGCAGAATTCGGACGCCTCGCAGTGCTGGATCGGCGGCTTTTCCTTCGGCGCCTGGATCGCCATGCAGGTGCTGATGCGCCGGCCCGAGATCGAGGGTTTCATCTCGGTCGCGCCGCCCGCCAATATGTACGACTTCTCCTTCCTCGCGCCCTGCCCCTCCTCCGGCATCATCATCAATGGCGGCATCGACCAGGTGGCGCCGCAGGCCGATGTACTGAAGCTGGTGGAGCGCCTCAAGACGCAGAAGGGCATCACCATCGAGCATGCGACGGTGGACGGCGCCAACCACTTCTTCGAGAACAAGCTCGAGCCGCTCGCCGCCACCGTCGGCGCCTATCTCGACAAGCGCCTCGCGGACGGCCCCGAGAAGGGGTGAGGTTGGGGGCTGGTGGCCTGATCTCTAAATAAAGACGTCATGGCCGGGCTTGACCCGGCCATCCAGACTTCCTTCCCCGCAGAACACCGCCGCGCGACCTTCCCCGCTCGCGGCGCGCGGTCTATTCTCATCCCCGGGACAAGGCCCAAGGGATGGAAGCCATGAGCGACGCAATCGGCCCCGGCGATCTCGTTCTCTGCGTCAATGCGGCGCCGAACCATGTGACGGGCTGGCCGGTGCCGCTGCAGGCCGGCGAGACCTATGTCGTCTTCGCCGTGATGGACTTCGCCTGCCCCTGCGGACGATCCGACGCGCTGCTCGATGTCGGCGTCGACTTCGCCTGGTGCCAATCCCGCTTCCGCCTCCTGCCCAAACCAAAGGCGGAGAAGAAACCTCGCGCCGTTTCGAAGCCTAAGGAGACGGAGAAGGTTTGAGGCGTAAACGGCCTTATTTCCCTTTTGTGTTTCCTCCTTCCAATCTAAGGACAGGTACGCAAATGCGCTCAATAATTTTCACCTGCTCTGCGATGGTTTTGTCTATTTCATTTTCTTCCGGAGAGGGGTAGCCCTCGTAAATGTCAGAATTGATCTTGGCCCGGAGATTAGCGTCAATGTGGCTTGCGTCCATCAAGGTGGCGTCAACAGAAACCTTTACCAACCAGAACTGACGATTGAGGGTTTCCATCGCCTTCTCCAAATCTTCGCCGAATAAAGCTCGGGCCATAGGCTGGCACTCTTCGAAGAAAAGGCGATCATCTTTCGTTGAGTCAAATCGGTTGTAGTACGCTTGGACGGTGACGTACCGCTTCCGCTCATCCTCCCCGCCGGCAATCCTGTCCCATTCACCGCTCTTCTTTAGGTGTTCCTCAGCAGCCGCAAATTCGTGACCGAACATCGCGGCGTTACGAACAACTGCCAGGCCCCTTCTGACATTATAAGTAGCTGTCAAAATACGTTCGGCCTGTTCTATCCGGCGCTCAGACAACCTCTGCTTCCGCCAGTCCTTGAACGTGTTGCCGCCGATCCACGCGGCAATGGCGACTGCAATTGGCCCGAGAATAGAACCTATCCCTTGCAGCATGCTCCCCACCGCAGTCCAGTCGACTGCCGAGATGCAATTTGCGTCCGACATTTAATCCTATCCTTCGTTAAACAGACAGATCACCACCCCGTCCCCTACCCGCCCAACACCTTCCCCGCCCTGTGCAACTGCCCTCCCGGCATGGGCTCGGGCACGCCCGTTGTGCCCGGGAGGCTGAGGGGTTTGCCGCGGAGGGCGCGGACTGCGAGGTAGGCGAAGGCTTCGGCTTCGATGTCGTCGCCGCGCCAGCCTAAATCCTCCGCAGGCAGAACACCGCCCTGCAAGCGGCGGCTCAGCATGGACATCAGCACCGGGTTGTGCCGCCCGCCGCCGCAGATAATGAAGCGCGAGGGCACGCCCGGCACATGGGCGAGGCCGCGCGCGATCGCCTCCACGGTGAAGGCGGTGAGCGTCGCCGCACCGTCGGGCGCGGAGAGGTGGCTCACGGCACCCGGCGAGAAGGAAAAGCGGTCGAGCGATTTCGGCGGCGGCGCCTCGAAGAAGGGGTGAGCCATCAGCCGCTCCAGCGCGTCCATATCGACCTCGCCTGCGCCCGCCATTGCGCCGTCGCGGTCCACCGGCTCGCCGGTATGGGCATGGGCCCAGTCGTCGATCAGCGCATTGCCGGGGCCGGTGTCGAAGGCGATCAGCGCGCCATCCGTGCCGACATAGGTGATGTTGCCGACGCCGCCTATATTGATGATGGCGACCGGCTCCGAGATACCCGCGCTCCGCGCCAGCGCCTGATGATAAAGCGGCACGAGCGGCGCGCCCTGCCCGCCGGCCGCCACATCGGCGCCGCGGAAATCGTTGACGACGTCGATGCCGGTCAGCCGCGCCAGCACGTCGCCGAGGCCGATCTGCACGGTGCGGCGGCGTTCCGGCTGGTGGAGCACGGTTTGCCCGTGAAAGCCGATCACCGAGATGTCGGCGGGTTTCAGCGCCGCATCGGCGAGGAGCTGGCGGACGGCGATGGCGTTCGCCAGGGTGAAGTGGCGCTCGGCCTCGGCGATTTCCTCGGGCATGGGGGCGTCCGGCTCCCAGCCCTTGGCGGCTTCGAGCGCCATGGAGAGGATCAGCCGTTCCTCGGGCTTGTAGGGCACGAAGGCCGAGGGGCCGGGCCTCACCGCGCCCTCGCCATCCGTCTCCACGATGGCGGCGTCTATCCCGTCGAGCGAGGTGCCGCTCATTAATCCCAAGGCTCTGATCATCGGCCCTCTGCCCCGTTTTGCCCCTGCGGCGGGCCCGTGATACACCAGCCGCCACTTTCAGCCTATCCGAAACCCGAGCGATCAT
>PNMC01000183.1 GCA_013823365.1 Parvibaculum sp.
TTTGCCGTCGCCTTCGCGAAGAGCCAGCTCGGCGGCGGCGCGAAAGTGCCGACAGCAGGCACCGTCTTCGTCTCGGTCCGCGATGCGGACAAGGCAAAGATCGTCGCGCCCGCGAAGAAGCTCATCGACATGGGCTTCAAGCTGATCGCGACCGGCGGCACGCAGCGCTATCTCGAGGAACAGGGCATCGAGGTCGGTACCATCAACAAGGTGCTGGAGGGCCGCCCGCATATCGTGGACGCGATCAAGAATGGCGAGGTCGCCCTCGTCTTCAACACGACGGAAGGCGCGCAGGCGCTGGCCGATTCGATGTCGCTCCGCCGCGCCGCGCTGATGATGAAGGTGCCTTACTATACGACCGCCGCCGGCGCCCGCGCCGCCGTGGAGGGCATCGAGGCCGTCCGCACGGGCCAACTGGAAGTTGCCTCCCTTCAGTCCTATACTTAATCGAAGCGGGGCGGCGCGAATCCTGTTTGACGCGCGCCGCCCCGGTCACTCACAATCGGCCTGTTATCCCGCCACATGGTTCCCGGACGGAACAGGGCGGGATTTTCATCAACCGGCACAGAAGAAAGATCGTCGAGCGAAATGGAAAAGATTCCAATGACTTCCGAGGGCTACAAGGCCTTGGAAGAGGAGGTCAGGTTCCTGAAATCGGTTGAGCGGCCGCGTATCATCAAGGCGATCGCGGAAGCCCGCGCGCATGGCGATCTGAGCGAAAACGCGGAATATCACGCCGCGAAGGAGCAGCAGGGCCTCAATGAGAGCCGTGTGGCCGAGCTTGAAGACAAGATTTCCCGCGCCGACATCATCGACGTATCGAAGCTTTCCGGCGACACGGTGAAATTCGGCGCGACCGTCGATCTCGTGGACGAGGATACGGAAGAGGAAGTGACCTATCAGATCGTCGGCGAGACGGAAGCCGACGTGAAGAAGGGCCGCGTCTCCGTCACCTCCCCTATCGCCCGCGCGCTGATCGGCAAATCGGCCGGCGACAGCGTGGAAGTCGTGACGCCCGGCGGCGGCAAGAGCTACGAAATCCTGAAGGTGCGGTTCAAGTAGGGGCCATCCACGGATGAAAGCTCATCCGTCTGAACCACCCTCCCCTTGAGGGAGGGTCGAAAAATTTGAGCGCAGCGAAGAATTTTTCGGGGAGGGGTTAAAAGCCTCTCCCCATTTTCATGCATATGCCGATGGCGGAGTCCCCCTCCCCGAACGAGCTGACGCTCGTTCGACCCTCCCTCAAGGGGAGGGTGGTCCAGATGGCAATGTCAGAATCTTCTGGAGAAGCGCCCTCGCCCCTCACTCCTCTTCCAGCATCTCGACCGGCACGCCGGGCTCGTGCTTCGAGCGGCGGATGGTGAGCGAGGTGCGGACGCTCGCGACATTCGGCGCAGGCGTGAGCTTCTCGGTGAGGAAGCTCTGGAAGGTGGAGAGATCCGGCGCGACGCACTTCAGGATGAAGTCGATCTCGCCGTTGAGCATGTGGCACTCGCGCACAAGCGGCCATGTGGCGACTTCCGCCTCGAAGGCCTTGAGATCCGCTTCCGCCTGGCTGTGCAGGCCGACCATCGCGAACACCGTCACCTCGAAGCCGAGCGCGCGGCCGTCGATATCGGCGTGATAGCCCTTGATGAAACCCGCCGTCTCCAGCGCCCGCACGCGGCGCAGGCATGGCGGCGCGGAAATGCCGACCCGCGAGGCGAGATCGACATTGGTGATGCGCCCGTCCGCCTGCAGCTCGGCAAGTATCCGCAGATCGATATGATCGAGCTTCGCCCGCTTCATGGCCCCCTCGGCAGGTGACTTGTGGTTCCCGCTGTTTTACTTACTCTCTGCAGCGCCACGTTTCAGCAATAATATTACCGGATAGCGCACGAATATGACCGAAATCCCCGCCAATCTCACCTGCTGGGTGCTGACCAATGGCATGGCGGGCTTCGAGACGCAGGTGATCGGCGTGGCCGAGGCACTGGGCCTCGCGCCCGAGGTGAAGCGCGTGGCCCCCACCCCGCCCTTCAAATGGATGGCCCCGTGGGGCCCGGCGCAGCGCCAGGCGGATATCTGCCCGCCCTGGCCGGATGTGCTGATCGCCTCCGGCCGCCAGTCGGTCCCCTATGCGCGGATGATCCGGAGGAAATCCGGCGGCAAAACCTTCACCGTGATCCTGCAGGACCCGCGCGTCAGCCCGGCGAATTTCGACTTCGTCTGGGCGCCCGCGCATGACCGGCTGAGCGGCGAAAACGTGCTGTCAACGCCCGTTTCGCCGCACCGGCTGACGCAAAAGCGCCTCGCAGACGAGGCCGCGATCTTCGCGCCGCAAGTGGCGCATCTGCCGCATCCGCGCGTCGCCGTGCTGCTCGGCGGCACCAATGCCGTCTACCGGCTGAGCGAAGACGTCGCCGCGCAGATCGGGCGCGACCTTGCCGCCATTGCGGGACAAGGCGCGGGGCTGATGGTCACGCCCTCGCGGCGCACCGGCGAAAAACAGACGCAAATCATAAGCGAGGCGTTGAAGGGCCATCCCGCCATCGTCTGGGATGGAACCGGCGCCAACCCCTATTTCGGATTTCTCGGCCTCGCCGATGCCGTCATCGTCACCTGCGATTCGGTGAACATGGTGGGTGAGGCCGCCTTCACCGGAAAACCCGTGCATGTGATCGAGCTCGAAGGCGGTTCGCCCAAGTTCCGGCGCTTTCTCGATGCCATATATGAAAGTGGCGCTGCCCGGCCCTTCCGCGGCGCGCTGGAAAACTGGGCCTATGAGCCCCTGGATGCCACAGGCGACATCGCAGAAGCGATCGCCGCGCGGCTTGCAGCGCATCTCGCCCGGCAAAGAGCCCAAGCGGAAAAGGGTTAATCCGGGTGCGGCAATTCGTTGCCGCGACATTTGGGCGGTTGCGATTGCCGCTGTAAGCTCCACATCATTGCGACCACGAAACGGGACGCCCCCATGGGCGGAACAACAGGGCAAAGCATCATGAGCCTGATCGACATCGAAGCGCTGCGCGCCACTCCGCTGAAGACCGACCCTTACGATTATTTCGTGGTGCCGGCCTTCGTCACCGGCAAGGCGCTCGACAGCGTGATCGCCGATTTCCCGAATATCGACTCGACGGGCTCCATCCCGCCGAGCGAACTCGACATTCATGGCAGCTTTCAGCAATTGCTGGACGAGATGAACGGCCCGGACTTCCGCAAGGCCATCGAGGAGAAATTCGGCCTCGATCTTTCCGACCGGCCGACCATGTTCACCATTCGCGGCTTCTGCGCGCGCAACAACGGCAAGATCCACACCGACACGAAGTCGAAGATCATCACCGTGCTGCTCTATCTCAATCAGGAATGGGAAGCGGGCGGCGGGCGGCTGCGCATCCTGCGCTCGGGCACGGACCTGAACGACGCGGTGGAGGAAGTCTCGCCCAATGGCGGCACGCTGCTCGTGTTCCGCCGCTCGGACAATTCCTGGCACGGGCACGAGCCCTTCGAGGGGCAGCGCCGCGCGATCCAGATGAACTGGGTGACGGATGAGGAAGTGGTGCAGCACGAACAGCGCCGCCACCGCTTCACCTCCACGCTGAAGAAGCTCAATCCCTTCGGCTCGCGCGCCACGCGCGAAACCGCCGATACCTACTGAATTCGCCGATATCTACAAGTCGCAAGACCGATAACCGCCGGGGCAAGCCAATGACGCTGCAGATCGAAACCTTCAAGAACGCCGATCTTTCGCATGGCTGGCGCCCGGGCAACAATGCGGGCGGCGCGACGCTGTTCAAGGCGCTCGGCCACCCGCTCACCGCGCCGAAGGGCGAGGCGCTGATCGCGGACCTCGCAAAGGCAGGCCCGGTCGCGGTCTACGATCCCTCGGGCACGATCGGCAATTTCCACGCCTATTACAATCTCGCCCGGCTCGACATCGCGGGCTATTTCGTGCAGCGGATCGAGGACCTCGGCTCCGCTTTTCTCGGCCATGAGGCAAAGCCCGTCAGCGCCATGAAGGCATCGGGCGCGAAAGCGGTTCTCGTTCTCGCCTTCGATGCGGGCAAGACGCTCCCCTCGATCCAGCATGTCTTCCCGGAAGGCGCGCGCGTCGCGACGCTCGACGACATCCGCCTGCCGGACGACATGCTGACCAACAAGGCGAATTATCTCGACCCGATGAACTTCGCGACCAATTTCGCGCTGATGCGCGAAAGGAAGGGCGTGAACGGCCATGACGGCATCCATACCCGCGTTGCGAGCGCGAACTATTGGGGCCTCCACGGCGCGGAGAAGCCGGAACTCTGGCTCTGCCTCTTCGACGAAAAGGGAAACCAGCTCGCCGAATGGCGCGAGACCATGCCCGCTCCCGGCGCCCCCTTCATCATCGACAGCGCGGAAGTGCGCAACCGCTTCGGCCTCGACGATTTCACGGGCTCGCTCTTCATCCATGCCGTGCGCATCAAGGGCCATGACGTGGTGAAATACGCGCTCGACATGTATGGCGAGAACGGGCTCGCGCTTTCCTGCAGCCATGACGCGAATGCCTGGCCGGCGGATTACTATGCCGGCATGCCCGCGGGCGATGCAGACGAGCGCGTGACGCTTTTCGTGCAGAACTCGCACCCCATGCCGATTCCGCCGCGCACCGTCGGCCTCAACATCATGGGCGCGCAGGATGTCTCCTGGTACGAGGACGAGATCCCGCCCTTCGGCACGCGCGGCATCCCCGTGGAAAGCCTGCTGCCCGATGCGAAATGGCCGGACCAGATCGAAGTCGTCGCGGGCCGCTATTTCGTCCGCCCGCGCTACGAGGTGATCCGCGGCAACGGCCAGCGCCGCCTCGCCCATGCCAATGTCGAGCGCACGGACCTGAAGCCGAACCCGGAAATTCCGAACCTCGAAAAGCATATGGGCAAGGGCTACATCATGCCGCTGCCCATCCTGCCGCGCGACAGGTTCGAAACCGTGATGCTGCCGACGCCCATGGCGCGCGACGAACACGAGATGCCGCTGCGCGCCGAAATGATCGACGCGGACGGCACGGTGGTCGCCACGAAATATCTCGGCCGTATCCCGCGCCGCGAAAGCGTGGAGGTCGATATCGAGAAATGGATGAAGGAAGAAGCGCTGAAACTTCCTTCAGGCTATGGCCATGTCGAATTTCTCTACGACTTCCGCAATGGCGGCGAGGCGAATGGCTGGCTCCACGCGCTCGGGCGCTTCGAGCAGAAATCGAGCGGCCACCGCGCCGAGACGATTTTCGGCGCGCATATCTACAACACGGCGGTGATCTACAAGGACGAGCCGCAGAGCTACACCAACAAGCCGCCGGGGCTGACCACGCGCCTCTTCCTGCGC
>PNMC01000184.1 GCA_013823365.1 Parvibaculum sp.
AAGAATGATCGGCAGACCAAGCATGATCGTGTTGCCCTGACCGCAGCCGAAGCCGAGCATGACGCTGTCCGCCGCCGGACGCCGCAGAATGTAGAGCGCGATCAGCGAGCCCGCCGCCCAGACGGCGAGCATGGCGCCGTAATAGGAAATCCATAGGCCCCAGGGAAGCGCCGAGGGAAATTCCGTCCCAGCGAGATTGCGGAACAGCAGGATCGGCATGGCGAAGGTGAAGACATAGGTGTCGAGCCCATCGACGCCCGACTGGCTGATGAGTTTCGACCGCGCGCCCGCATAGCCGATGGCGATGATGCCGAAGATCGGCAGAACGAGCGAAAGCGCGACTTCCATGGGGATTTCCGGGGCGGCGGGAACGGATCGGCGCGGACCCTACGCCTCCCCTGCCGCTGCGTCAAAACCGAAGGGCCATCACCAGTCGTAGAGGCCGGTGAATTTGGCGAATCCGGCAGCCGACGCCCAGCCTTCCCACTGTTCGCGGATCCGCTTTGTTGCCGCGGGGCTGCCCGCCCCTTGCCCGACGCCGAGCATGAGAAGCTCGCCGCATCCGGCAAGGATCGGTTCCGGCTTCGGCAGCGAACCGCCGCGCGGCATGCGCGCGATCGTGGAATCCTCGATACCGTCCGTCAGCAGGATGAAGCGGACATCGCCCGCCGCACAATCGACCTGCTGCGACATGGTCTCCATGAAGGAGACGATATAGGTCCAGTCCTGCGCCTTGAGCTTGCCCTCTTTCACGAGTTGCGGCATGGCCGAGACAAGCGCGGACACGCCTTCGGCCACGGTCTCGGGCCGGGCACGCGCCGAAATCACTTCGTCGATCTTGAGCGGATTGGCGCTTGAATCGTAAGCCCCGAAGGTACGCACCATGAGGCGCGAGCGGACGGGAAGCTTGTCGATCTCACCGGTAAGGCGCTTTGCGACGCGGGCCGCATAGGCCGGGTCGTCGACCAGCGGATTGCTCTTGGAAATATCGAGCCCGATCACCACTGTCTGCGGCGCCGCAGGCACCTCGACGGCCTGCGCGGATGCGGCACCCGCCAGCAGTCCCGGAATGAGAAGAAGACCGAACAGGCGGCGCATGGCACTCACTCTCCCGCCGGCCCGATGGGGATGCGGCGAGGCTCCCGCGGCGGCAAAAGCTCGCCCATGGGCTCGCGAATGGGCTGGAGATAAGCGGGCCCCGCCTTCATCGCATTGCGCGAGCGGCGTTCCCACCATTCGTCGAACAGCTTCTCATAGCGGCCAAGATGGCGCGACTGCTCGCAAGTCTTGAGCTTGTCGCGAAAGGAGGAAGCTGCGCCGCCGATTGCCACATCCTTGCGCTTGCCGAGAAAACCACGGCCGCCATTGCCCTGCGCGGCAATCGCGTCACCCTTCCGGCGTGCTTCTTCGAGCCCCTGCTCATAGGCGCGGCATTCGCGCATGAGCCCGGTCCAGAGAAGGTGACGCCGGTTCTCCGGCCCCTCCATCTCCGAGAGCGCGTGGCGGTTGCTGTCATGCTCCGCTTCGAGCGCGGCAAGCCGCTCCATCGAGGCACGGCGGTGACGGAAATCGCGCGCAAGGAAGACACGGCGAAGCGACTCCGCCGCGTAATGAATGCAAAGCGCGGCAACGCCCGTGACGACGAGGAAGACGATACCGAGCGAAGCGAGCCAGGCCATGGGCTGCCAGCCGCGCATCTGGTCGATCTCGCTTGCGGCGCGCTGTGTTTCCTGTGTGGCCTCGGTGGAAATACCAAGCCCCGCCAGCGCATTGCCGAGCGAGGAGCCGACAGAGCCATCGCTCGTGGCCGCAATGCCGTTCGGCAGCGACATCAGCGCCAGCAGCACGCCGACCCCGAGCAGCATGGTAAGGGCGAGCACGAAGACGATGCGCACAAAGACAGCCTTGCCGAAGGGCCCGAGCTGTTCATAGAGAATATGGGCGGCAACCGTCGCAAAAAGCACCTGCATGGATTTGAAGGCGACGGAGGAGCCGAGTGCGCCCGGCAATTCGAGGAACTCGTTGGCGAGCGCGCGCGTCCAGAATTCGCTGACGATCATGTAGTCGACGATCAGCGCCCCGAAAGCGATGAGACCGACCGTAATGAATGTCAGAAGATAGAAACTCGAAAAGCGCGCCTGCCGCTCGCTCGCGACATAATTGCGGTTGATCTGCGCGCGCATCTCTTCGGGAAGGAGAGAGAGAGCCTTGCTCATGCCTTGTCCCTCCGGCCGAAGAACCCGCGCTTCTTCGGCGCTTCCTCGCTCACGCCTTCGAGCGGCGCGGCGAGGCGTTTAGCCAGTTCCGCGATCTCTCGCTCAAGCGTTTCCTGCCGGGCGCGCCGCCGCGCAAGTTCGGCGGCATAGGCCGCATCGAGTTCCGACAGCCGCGAAAACACATGAAGCTCGGGCAGCGGCTCGGCATTGCGCCCATAGGTCCAGGCCGTCTGGCCCTTGTCCGCCTGTGTGCCGCCCTGCCCGCCCGTGGTCTCGAAACCGTTGCTCATCAGCCGGCCCTCTTGCTCACGCACCCCGTATTAACGACTTGTTAACCGTAACAGTCTTGGCAGCCGGAGCGGAGTCCCGAATAGGGCGAATGAAAGCAAATGAAACCCGCTGCGATGCTGCCGGATACTCGGGTGCACCCAAATTTCCACTGTGCCATTGAAGGACTCCAATGCGGCGGAAACATTATGGGAATATGGCAGGAATGTGATCGAAGCGACGCTTACGCCGCCTCGTCCGTATTGTAGTCCACGAGGCGGACGACATCTGCCATGATGTCGTTGATCTGGAAATCCTTGGGCGTGTAGATCGCAGCGACGCCGGCGGCGCGGAGCTTTTCCTCGTCATCGGCGGGAATGATGCCGCCGACCACAACCGGAATGTCGCCGACGCCAGCCTCGCGCATGCGCTTCATCACATCCTCCACCAGCGAGATATGGCTGCCCGAGAGAATGGACAGGCCGACGACATGGACGTCGCCATCCTGTGCCGCCTTCACGATCTGCTCCGGGGTGAGGCGGATGCCCTCATAGACGACATCCATACCGCTATCGCGCGCGCGCACCGCGATCTGCTCGGCGCCGTTCGAGTGCCCGTCGAGGCCGGGCTTGCCGACCAGGAATTTGAGGCGGCGCCCAAGCTTCACCGATACCGCATTGACCATCTCGCGCACCCGGTCGAGATCGCCCGGCGCATTGCGCGCGGCGCGGGAAACGCCGGTCGGCGCGCGATATTCGCCGAAGGTCTCGCGGAGCGCCGTGCCCCATTCGCCGGTGGTGACGCCCGCCTTTGCGCAGGCAATGGAGGGCTCCATGATGTTGCGGCCATCCTTCGCGGCGGCGCGGAGATCGGCGAGCGCAGCTTCGACGGCTGCTGCATCGCGCGTCTCGCGCCATTTCTTCAGCGCCGCGATCTGCTCGGCTTCGACGCCGTGATCGACGACATGGATCGAGCCCGCACCGGTCGAGAGCGGCGACGGCGCCGACTCTTCATACTTGTTGACGCCCACCACCACCTGCCGTCCCGCCTCGATCTCCTCGATACGCGCGGAATTGGATTCGACGAGGCGCTCCTTCATATAGGCGCTTTCGACCGCGGCGACCGCGCCGCCCATGTCCTCGATGCGTTGAAGCTCTTCGCGCGCTTCCGCCTTCAGCGCTTCGACCTTCGCATCCATCACCTTCGAGCCGTCGAAAATATCTTCATAGTCGAGAAGGTCGCTTTCGAAGGCGAGGATCTGTTGCGCGCGGAGCGACCATTGCTGGTCCCAGGGGCGCGGCAAGCCAAGCGCTTCGTTCCAGGCGGGCAGCTGCACCGCGCGGGCGCGCGCATTCTTCGACAGCGTGACGGCGAGCATTTCGAGCAGGATGCGATAGACGTTGTTTTCCGGCTGCTGCTCGGTGAGCCCGAGCGAATTCACCTGCACGCCATAGCGGAAGCGGCGGAGCTTTGCGTCCTCGACGCCGTAGCGTGTCCGGCAAAGCTCGTCCCAGAGGTCGACAAAGGCGCGCATCTTCGCGATCTCGGTGATGAAGCGCACGCCGGCATTGACGAAGAAACTGATACGGCCCACGACCTGCGGAAAATCCTTCTCCGGCACCTGCCCGCTCGCCTTCACCCGGTCGAGCACGGCAATGGCGGTCGCCAGCGCAAAGGCAAGCTCCTGCACCGGCGTCGCGCCCGCTTCCTGCAGATGATAGGAGCAGACATTGGTCGGGTTCCACTTCGGCACCTGCGTATAGGTGTAGGAGACGATATCCGTCAGCAGACGCATCGAGGGCTCGGGCGGAAACACATAAGTGCCGCGGGAGAGATATTCCTTGATGATGTCGTTCTGAACCGTGCCCTGAAGCTTCTTCCGGTCCGCGCCGTGTTCATCCGCCACCGCGATATAAAGTGCCAGCAGCCAGGCAGCGGTGGCATTGATCGTCATCGAGGTGTTCATCTGCTCGACGGGAATGCCTTCGAACAGGGCGCGCATGTCGCCGATATGGGAGACGGGCACACCGACCTTGCCCACCTCGCCCCGCGCCAGCACATGGTCGCTGTCATAGCCCGTCTGGGTCGGCAGGTCGAAAGCGATGGAAAGGCCCGTCTGGCCACGCGACAGGTTCGTCCGGTAAAGCTCGTTCGAGGCCTTGGCCGTCGAATGCCCGGCATAGGTACGGAAAATCCAGGGCTGGTCCCGCCTGACCCCGCCTGCGCCCTTTTCACCTGCCCCGCTCATGCCTGACCTCGCGTCATCAAACCGTTGCGAGGGGGATTATCACACCGCTTGCTGCGCTGCAAAAGGCGAGATTGGGGTCCATTCCACGCGAAGGCCCGTAGCAATGGATATCGCGCCGCCGCCGGACGCGTTACCCTGCCGGAATCGAAACTGAAAAACACAAGATGTGGAGGGACTTTATGTCGGACATCAACCAGGACCTGTTTCAGCTTGCCATGTCGGAGAAGGCGCGGCCGCTGATGGCCGCCGTGCAGAAGCACATCGCCGAAAATGTCGAGCCGATCACCGAAGAATTTTTCCGCCTGAACGACGAGAAGACCGACCGCTGGTCCTGGCATCCGCGCCAGCTTGAGCTGCTGGAAGGCGCCAAGAACAAGGCGAAGGAATCGGGGCTCTGGAACTTCTTCCTGCCGGACTCCGAAATCGGCTCCGGCCTCACCAATCTCGACTATGCCTATATCGCCGTCGAACTCGGCAAGTCGCCGCTCGCTTCCGAATCCCTCAATTGCAGCGCGCCCGACACCGGCAACATGGAAGTGCTGGAGCGCGTCGGCACACCCGAGCAGAAGAAGAAATGGCTGGAGCCGCTGCTCAACGG
>PNMC01000185.1 GCA_013823365.1 Parvibaculum sp.
GTCGCCTTGATCTTGGTTTCAAGGGCCTGGTTCGCGACCGCCTTCATGCTCTCGACGAGCTTGAGGATCGATTTGATGCCCTGATCGGCTGCTTCGAGCGTCTTGACCGCCTGGCCCATCGCATCGAGCAGATTGTTCAGGTCGGATGCCCGGTTGTTCAGGCCCTGAGCCGTGAAGAAGGATGTCGGGCTGTCGATCGCACTGCGGACCTTGAGACCGGTTGCGAGACGAAGCTGCGTCTGGTCGAGCATCTTCGCTGTATTCTGCATGCTGAGCAGATTTGACCGGATAGCACCGGAAAGGACCACATCAGCCATTGTCTTTACCCTCCAGGGTTCTAGCCCGCCGTTTCAACACGGCACGAGCACTACACTCGGTGTTAATCATTAATTCGACGTAAACGGCGGAATCCGAATTTCGATATGGACCGGAACCGTCGTCTTGCCGAACCGGGTGCCTGAGTGGACTGTGCCGTACTCCGCATCCGTCAATTGCTTCTGACCTGCACATCGCAAGGGACGGGCCAGTTTTAAAATTCAATAAAATCAATGGCTTATGTTTTTTCGGCCTACGGTTATGGGCACTGTCTGCCGTATGGGCGGAAAAATTTTCCGGCCTGGCGGTCAAAAAATGCCCTCAGGGCGACCGCGGGCCAGCTATCGGTTTCAGATTTTGCCGGCGGTGCGAAGCCGATCGACTGCATCGTCAGTCATCGCTTTTGCGAGCATGGCGGGGTCGAAGCCGGGCTTGACCGGGAATGGCCGCAGGCAAGGGTGCCAGGGAATGCGATCCGTACCGAGCATGACGGGGTTTCCTGCGGGCAAGTAGACGGCACCGGGAATGCCCAATGCGCCTGCCATCTCGGAGGAGGCATTCCATTGGGCGACGAAGAAATCCAGCTCGGCGGTCAGGGCCGCCGTTCCTTCCAGATCGTTCATCGTGTCGAGGCCGGGCATGCAGTGCAGGCGGATTCCAAATTTCTTCCCGGCTTCGATAATTTCCTCGCCGGCATCGCCATATTGGAGACTGATTGCCTGCACGTCGTTGCGCCGCAGGAAGCAGATCCAATCCTCAAGCCCTGTCGCGAAGGAGTTGCGCACGTGATTGCGGATGCTGGAGCGCCAGCAAAAGCCGATGCGAGGCCCCGGACCGAGGGTCGCCAGCCATTTACGCGCGGACTGACGCCGCTCCGGGTCGGCAATCAGAACAGGCGGGTTCTGCGGGAAGCTTGCCAGGGAACGGCGGCGATGGGACGCCACGATGCCGGCTGGCGCAGTTACGTCGAAATCGACGGTATCGCAGTTGCCCAAGCCGGTAGCGGTTCCCGTTTCGGCGCGCACGGTGGCCTTTGGCCATGTCCGCTTGTAGAGCGGGACAAGGCGCGGATCAGTTTCGATGATGACGTGCCCAGCCTCTTCAATCAGATCATGATAGCAAGTCGAGAAATAGAGATCGTCGCCGATGCCCTGTTCCTTCCAGACCATGATTGTCTTTTCCGCCAGATCTTCCCCTTGCCAAAGCAGGCCGGGGAAGGGACGAAACGGCGTCCTAGCGCCGCAAGCGAAGCCGAAGCCATACATGTCCCAGCCAGCTTCAATATGACCCGTTGCAAGCAGCGTGCGGGCAAGATTCCAGCGCGTGCTGTCGCAGTCCGGGTTCGTACTCAGGGTGATGCGGAGAAGCTCCAGTGCCTCCTTGTGCCGTCCGACGATATCAAGGAGGGCAGCATAGTTTGCGTAAACGGCCCCGAGTTTTGCGTCGATGGAAAGGGCGCGGCGATAGCTCGCTTCCGCTTCGTCGTACATGGCCGCTCCGGCGAGCGCGCGGCCAAGCGTGTTGTAAATTTCGGCGCTGTCCGGCCGGATCTCGATCGCGCGGGACAGGAGGTCCACCGCCTCCTGATACTCGCGACGGTCGACAAGCATGCTCGCCAGGTTGCCGAGAGCTGCGAATGAGCCGGGATTTACATCAAGGACATGGCGGTACAGCCGCTCGGCACAGCTGAAGTGGCGATAGGAAAAGCAGATATTTGCGAGTCCGAGCAGGTTGGGAGCGTCGTGGGGTGTTTGAGCCGCGATCTCTTCAATCAGGCGAAACGCTTCGCCGGGGCGCGCGAGCTTCGTCAGGGACTGGCACGCGGCGTTCAGGGCGGCCATGTTGTCCGGCTCGGCGAAGACCACCTTGCGGAAGCGCGACACGGCTTCGTCGTGCCGCGACTGCGCCTGAAGGCGGATGCCCTGTTCGAATTTCTTGCGGATCGCATCCTGATCGGACGCCTTGTCGCGCCGTTTCGCCAAGCCTGACATTGGATCGCTCGCCCTTGTGCCAACTGCACTTCGCCCAAGCGCCATTTCGGCCCGGCATGGTTACCACCGGGTTAACAAATCCCAAAATGGAGCGATGGGGTTAGACGCGGGCGTCGAGCGTGAGCGAGCCGCTGCCGGCGGCGGTGGCGGCGCGGCGCGGTGCGGCGGCATTGGCGCCGTAGCCAAGGGCCGGTGCGGCCTTTTCGCTCATGGCATTCGCCACCATGCGAATGAGGCCTTCGGAGACCGAACGGGCGGCGGCCAGCGCCTCGCCATTCAGGGCGAGGAGGCGGTCGAGCTCGATCATGCCGGCCTTGAGGCGGGCGACGCGTTCGGCAGGCGCCCGGTCGATCAGTTCCTTGCGGGTCTGCACGGACTGGACGTCGAGGGCATATTCATTGGCGAGGCGGATCTTTTCCGGCTGGAGGCCTGTGACTTCCTCGCGATCGCGATTGCGGAGCGCCTCGGTTTCGCGGGCGATGACGGCGCCAAGCTCAAGCGTGAGCGCGATCATGCGGTCGACGAGATCGGCGGGCGCCAGCGCCTCAGCCGGGGTGCGGCGCGTGTCGCTCATCGGGCGGCCTCCTGCAGCTTGAGAATTTCGCGGTAGATATCATCGGCGATTCCGACGCCGCCTGCCTTTGCGACTTCGCGGCCATACTGATCGACCAGCAGGGAGCGGAACATGGTTTCGCCGGGGCCGCCGCCGAAGGGATTTTCCTGTTCCATGCTGTCGAACATCGACTGGAACAGCGTCGAGACGAACTGAGCCTCGAAGTCCTTTGCCGCTTCCCAGGCGCGCTGATCGCGCGTGCCATGCGGGGCGGCGGAAGGTTTGGCCGTGGCAGCGGGCATATAAGAGGTAAGGGCGGCGAGGGCTTCCATCACATCACCTCGATTTCGGCCTGGAGCGCGCCGGAAGCCTTGATCGCCTGCAGAATGGTGATCATGTCGCGCGGGCTGACGCCGAGGGCGTTGAGGCCGTCCACAAGCTGCGCGAGGCTGATGCTGCCATCGACAATGCCGAGCTTGCGGCCGTTTTCCTCGTCCACATCGACATTGGTGCGCGGCACGACCACCGTGTCGCCCTGGGTGGCGAAGGGGGAAGGCTGGCTGACCTGCGGGGTTTCGCTGATCGAGATGGTGAGATTGCCCTGTGCGATCGCGACCTTGCTGATGCGGACATCCTGGCCCATGACGATGACGCCGGAGGACTCGTCGATCACGACCTTGGCGGCGAGATCGGGCTGGACGCGGAGCTGCTCGATATCGGTCAGCAGGCCCACGACGCCGCCGCGCCAGCCGGCCGGGACGTTGAGCTGCACCGTAGTCGGGTTGTCGGCGATGGCGGTATTCGTGCCGAGGAAGGTATTGATGGCACCGGCAACGCGCTGGGCGGTGGTGAGATCGGGATTGCGGAGCGAGAGGCGCAGCGTGCGCAGATCGGCGAGGCGGAAATCGAGCTCGCGCTCGACGATGGCGCCGTTCGCGATGCGGCCATTGGTCGGCACGCCGCGCGTGACGGAGGCGGCTTCGCCCGCGGCGGCGAAACCGCCCGTAGCGATGGAGCCCTGGGCGACGGCATAGACCTCGCCATCGGCGCCCATCAGCGGGGTGACGAGGAGGACGCCGCCCTGAAGGTTCGAGGCATCGCCGAGCGCGCTCACCGTGACGTCGATGCGGGTGCCCTGGCTGGCGAAGGCGGGGAGGTTCGCCGAGACCATCACCGCAGCCACATTGGCGGTTTTCAGCGTGGTGCCGCGCGTGTTCACGCCCAGGCGCTCGAGCATGCCGGTGAGGCTCTGCTGGGTGAAGGGGGCATTGCGGAGCGTGTCGCCCGTGCCGTTCAGGCCGACCACGAGGCCGTAACCCACCAGCATGTTCTCGCGGATGCCCTCGACATCGACAATGTCCTTGATGCGGGAGCTTGCCTCGGCCTTTTCCGCCGTGACCGGCAGGAGGACGAAAACAGCGAGAAGCGCCGCCAGAAGCGGGGCGGGGCGGAAGGAAGAAAGCCAGAAGCCGGAGCAGGACATGGAACGACCGTTCAATCGCTTGCGATACGGCTTCCTTGAAGCGAAAGCCATGCCACGGCGGCGGGGCGGGATGGGTGTTCTATCTTATTGATTTTGCTTGTGTTTTATTTCGCCATGAGGCCGCGCCCAAAGGGCCGGGAGAGCAGAAGCTGCCGCCGCCCGGCAAATCCTGCCCGGCCGAAAACAGGCTTAACGGCACTTTAAGACCTCCGGTCCATTTTGGAGAGGTTGCAGGTTCCCGTCCGGAATCCACGCCGGAGAGATGAATGAAGATTGGTGAGAGCAGAGGGGCTTCGCAGTCCGGCGGTTCGCGGGCCACACAGGCGCGCGGCGGCGGCGGAAGCTTTTCGCTGGGCGGTGCGCCTGCGGCGCGCGGCGCGGCCGGGCTCTCGGGTTCTGCATCGCTGGCTGCGGTCGATGCGCTTCTCGCGCTTCAGGAAACGCCGGCGGCCGACGATGCCCTTCATGCGCCGAAGCGCCGGGCGATCCGCCGGGCCGAGGACATGCTCGACATTCTGGACGAGATCAAGCTCGCGCTACTTGCGGGCCAGCTGCCGAAAGCCAAGCTTTCCCGCCTGCTTGCGGTGGTGGAGCGCCAGCAGGGCGGCTTCTCCGACCCGCGGCTCAAGGAGGTTCTCGACCAGATCGAGCTCCGGGCGCGGGTGGAACTGGCCAAGTTCGGAACCTATACTTAAGGTCTAGGCGCCGCTGCCGTCCGGGCCGTGCTTTCCGCACTTGAATTCCGGCGATTTCCACAAATATTTCACCGGCTTGGCGGGCATTGGCCGGTTGAGAATCGTGGGCGTGCTTTCTATACTCCGCGCGCTTCGGCAAGGGTTTGTGTCAGAAAGAGAGTGCCTAGATGGCCGTGCGTTTGCCCAAGGGCTATATGCCGTCAGACGACGAACCGTTCATGAACAAGCGGCAGAAGGAATATTTCCGCCGCAAGCTCGAGAAATGGAAAGAAGACATCCTGATCGAGAA
>PNMC01000186.1 GCA_013823365.1 Parvibaculum sp.
GGGCGGTATGCGCGTGATAGGCAGTGAGCGAGACGATGGGCTCCGCCCCCTTGCGGGCGCGGATTTCAGGCACGGTGATACGCTTGATCTTCGGCTGCACGGACATTCGGATCTTCCCTTGCAGGTGGCGCGCGGCTCTTGAAGCCTCATATGGGGCTTTGCGCGGGGGTTTGCGAGTACGGCCGGATGCCGCTTCGAAAAGGGCAGACAAAACAAGCCCTTAGACGCCTCCCGGCGTCTTTCCCGATCCTTGTGGGCGGACCCTACAAAAAAGCGGGCCGAAGCGCAATCAAAGGCCGGGGGTGGGCTCCGCCACCGTCGCCTCGCCCTCATGCCCACCCGGCAGGCCAACGATCTCGCGATAGGCGACGGAGAGCGAGGTGACGCCGATCATGGAGGTGAAGAGCTGCAGCGGAATATTGAGCAGAACCAAGACGATCAGGAAGACCGGTATGTTGCCCTGCGTCGGCTCAAGAGGAAGCAGACCGAGAACCATGCTGTAGATAAAGCTTACCAGAGTCAGACCCAAGGCTATCAGGAGGTGATAACCAATCAGGCGCCAGCCATTGCCTTTCGAGCGATCGAACATGGCGCCCAACGACCCGCCGCCGCCCACCGCGGAATCCGGCAGCGCCAGTGAAATCCGGGCGATGAGCATGACAAGCAGGATGAAGAGAACGAAAATCGCGATGCCGCCGAAAAGGGTAACCGCTCCGGGTGCCCGCACTCCGAAACCTGCAACCACCGCCATCGCACCCCATACCGGAATCGCCGCGAAAATCACGGCGAAGAAGAGCTTCAGGATCACCATGAAATATCCGAGGTCCAGACCTCCGCCGAGTGACGGCGTGCCGGCGCCGGGCTTTTCGCCGAACAATACGAAGCGGTGCCAACGGACAGCGGCAGCCGCGAAAAGCCCAAGATAAATCAGAAAGTAAATCAGTATCCCCACGAAGGTGACGAAAGTGAAAGGCGGCGGGCCCGGCACCTGTTCCGGCTCGGCAATCATGCGAAGTATCTGCATGTACCATTCGCCCAATGCGGATTGCATGAAGATGAAGATGCCCGCAACGGCGAGCGCCACCATCAGCAGCAAAGGAGCCGCGGCGACACGTACAAGCTCGAAGAAGTGGCGCGTGACACCGGAGAATACTTCGCCTGCGGAACGAAAGACCGGCAATTTGCGCATATGTGCCCCCAGTGAGAATCAGGCGGCCTCCCCTGCCGCAATGACGAGTTTACCCTAGACCGCCATGTGGCATCCGCCAACGGATAATCGGGACCGATCAGAGGGTTGGCTCGATATGGATTTCCTGATCGCGGGGCACGCTGCCGGGCGGGCCGACGAGTTCGCGGTAGACGATCGAGAGAACGGCGACGTTCACCACCGCGAAGAAGACGGAAATGAATGCCGTCGCAATCACAGCGACGAGCTGCATCGCTCCGCCGCTCGCGGCAAGCGAACCGAACAGGACGGCGAGGAGAAGGAAGGGAACGGCGACAGCGAACATGACGGCGAGAAGACGCCAGAAATTTCCCCTCGTCCGCTCCAGAATGAGGCGCGGGTCCAGAGGATCGCCGATGGATACGGCCGGCAGGAGAAGCGTCAGCCGCACAAAGAAGTAAATGCCGATGGCGATCAGAAACAGGCCGAACAGCGCAAGCAGTGCGCCGGATGCCACCCCCTGCAGCTCCGCCGAAGCGAACGAGAGCGCCGCGCCCGGCACGAGCAGCAGGAAGAGAAAGATCGACACGAGAAGGAAGCTCGCCTCACGCCGGCCAAAATGGAAATGGACCGGGCCCGCGGGCTCATCGCCCAGCAGAATGAAGCGATGCCAGGTGACGGCGATGACCGGCCAGAGGAAGAGGCTCGCTATTTCGAGGGCGAAGGCGAGAAAGAACTGCGCCTCCGCATCGACGAAGGCGCGAGCGATCGAGATGACGAGATAAAGCGCGCCGGGAAACCAGATCAACCGCACCATTTCGCCGAGATGACGCCAGGCACCGCCATAGGCCTCCGAGGCGACCGCGAAAACATCGAGACGTGTGCTCATCGTGCCCCCCGGCCGAAGGCCTTGTTGCGGTAGGTTTCATTGTCCGGGTCGAGGCCGAGTGCCGTCATGTAGTAGCGGCGGGCGACGGTCCCGTTGCCCAGTGCCTCGGCGAGCGCGCCTCGCACATACCAGGCGCCGGCGCTATCGGGATTGAGAGCGATCGATTTTTCGATATCCGCAAGCGCTGGCGCGATATTGCCCTTTTCGCGATAGGCATTGGCCCGGTTCTGGTAAAGCAGGGCGTCCTCCGGCGCGAGGCGCAGGGCTTCCGTATAGTCGGCGATCGCACGCTCGTAATCGCGGGTGGATTTATAGGCGACGCCGCGATTGAGCAGCGCGGTCACGAGGTCGTCCGTGCCGAGTTCACCGGAGTCGATGGCGCGGGTGCAATAATCGATCGCTGCGGGATAGTCGCCGGCGGCGAATTGCGCATAGCAGATATTGTTGTCGCCAATGGCATCGGCGCCCGCGGCGGTTATCCCGCCTGCGAGCGCCATGGCCAGCACAAGCCCGACCGATCTTTTCGCCGCCATGTTCCGTCCCGCTCCGTATTACGTCAGAGGGACGAGACTACCCCTTCATCGGCCTGCGAGAAAGCCGCAACGGCAATGGCCGTATTCATGAAGTCGCGGAAGCGAATCCACTGGGCATCCTTCAGGGTGATGACATGAACGAAATCGGATGCAATGGGCCGCCCCGTGGAGCGGGCGGTCAGGTTCAGGTGGCCCGTGACCACCACCTTGTCCCGCTCTGCGATGAATTCCTCCGCATCGAAGCGGTGGACATCGACCGAGGAGAGCACCCGCTCGAAAAAGCGGCGGCATTTCTCATGGCCGCGATAGATGCCGGCATAGGGGATGACGGGCGTGCCGTAGAACTCGATCACGGCATCGGGGTGGAGAAACTCCATGATCGCCGGAATGTCCTGCGCTCCAAAGGCGTGAAAAAGCGCCTTGGTGACGGCAATGTTGCGCTCCTGCTCCGAGACTTGCGCTTTCATCATGCGGCTCCTTTCCGGCGAAGGGCGAAACGGAGGGTGAGCCTGTCAAGACCGTGATTGAGAAGGCTCGCCCTTTGCGGCACCGGTGCCTCATGGCCGAGAGATACGTCCTCTATATGATCGAGCACCGCCTCTATAAGCGCCCTGCCCTCCATGCGGGCGAGCGCCGAGCCGAGGCAATGATGGATGCCGACGCCGAAAGTGAGCTGCTTGTTGAGATTGGGCCGTGCAATGTCGAATTTCGCGGGTTCGGGAAACACCGCCGGATCGTGATTGGCGGCCGCGAAGAACAGCGCCACCCATTCGCCTTCGCGAATGAGGCGTCCACCGACCTCCACATCCTGTGTGGCGATACGGAAGAGACGTTGCGGGGGGCCGCCATGGCGCAGGCTTTCATCGATGAAGGCGTCGATCAGCGACCTGTCGGCGGCGAGCTTCGCGCGGATATCCGGCATGGTGGCCAGATTGTAGAGAAGATTGCCCAGCAAGAAGGTCGTGGTCTCCGAGCCTGCCACGACAAGGGTGATGCAGAAGCGGATGATCTCATCGAGGGTGAGCTGCTCGCCATCGACCTCCGCTTTCAGCAGGGCCGTGATGAGCGAATCCGGCACCGGCTCTCCCTTTTCGAGCGCACCGTAAAGGCGCTCGACCGTGGCGGTGAAATAATGCACGAGTTCCATATTGCTCGCCTCGCGCTCGGCGGGCGATAGATCGGCAGAGAGCATGAAGGCGGTCGCCCAGTGGCGGAACTTTTCCACCACTTCCTCGGGGAGGCCGAGAAGGCCGACCATGATGCGGGCTGGAATACGCGCGCCGAGCGCGCCCATCACCTCGACCTCACCCTCGCCCATATTCGCGAGCATGCCGTCCACGATTTCGCGGACCCAGGGTTCCAGCGCCTCAACCCGGCGGCGCGAGAAGGCCATGTTCACGATGCCGCGAAGCCGGTCATGTTCCGGATTGTCGTGGTTGACCAGCATGAGCGTGGGCGCGGAAGACTGTTCCTGCAGCGGATCGCGCGAGGAAAAGGCGCGGTGGTCGCGCGCGGCGGCGGAGACATGCGCATAGTCGAGCAGCACCCAGGCCGTCACGGGCTCGTCGGCATCCGGCACGGTGCCGGGCGGATAGTCCTTGTAGCCCCAGGCGGGGCAATGCGGCCGGAGCCTTTCATAGAGCCCATAGGGCGAGGCAATGGTCTCGCCTTTCGGCAAGGCCTCAATCATGGCGGCGAGCTCCCGGCTCGCACCCGACACGGCGGAATTCTGCATGGTTCCTCCCTCTGCGGCGAATTTCCTTCGCGGCCTCCTCCCGAGGCACTTATTATTCATTTCATAAATTGTTTCTTTTGTAAATAATTTGGCGCATGCCGGATGCCGGTCCGGCCCGTAAACTCCGGGCAGATTCGTTGCGGGACCGAAAAGGCGTCCGGGAGGCAGGGGTGATGGCGAGGGCTGGAAGCAAGCAGGCGGGTGGAAAGTCGGCGATTGAGAACGCCGCGCTGCATTTCCTCGAATATTACTACCCCATCCACTACAAGGCCGGGATCGGGGTGGAAGATGCGCTCCGGGGCGGCATGCTGAACCGCCATCAGGTCGCCATGCTGTGGCTCATCCACTCCGAGGGCAAGGACGGCCGGGAGATGGACCGCAAGGCCATCGAGCGCTCGCTCGAAACCTGGTTCGAGATATCGGGCGCCGCGATCACCAAGGCGCTCAGGGCCATGGCTCAGCCACCGCTCGATCTCGTACGCCTGGTGGAAAACCCCAAATCCGGCCGGGAAAAGATCGTCGTGCTGACGCCCAAGGGCGAGGCCCATATGAAGAAGATGATCGCGGGCGGCGAGGCCTATGTGCAGCGGATCATCGACCATATGTCGGACGAGGAAATCGAGCGGGGCCTCCACTTTTTCAGGCGTATTTCCGAGATCGTGGACGGGTTCCGGGAGGAATGAGGCCGCGACGGCCCGTCCCCTTGCGGGGGCCCCTTGCCGCTGTTATAGGCACGGCGCAATGCGCGGGCGCTTGTTGCCCGATCCGGAGTATCGAACATGAATGCCAATCCCGTCGTCGCCATTGCGGGCGCGACCGGCGCCGTGGGCGTCGA
>PNMC01000187.1 GCA_013823365.1 Parvibaculum sp.
AAACGACGCTTGAGTCGCTCCTCTCGCTGAAGCCCGTCTTCAAGAACGGCCAGAAGGTGAAGGAAGGCAAGTACATCACCGCCGGTAACGCCTCGCAGCTGTCGGACGGCGCCGCCGCCGTCGTGCTGATGGAGCGCAAGGAAGCCGAAAAGAACGGTTCCGACATTCTCGGCGTCTTCCGCGGCTTCGCCGTCGCCGGGTGCGAGCCCGACGAAATGGGCATCGGCCCGGTCTTCGCTGTCCCGCGCCTTCTCGAGCGCCACGGCCTCAAGATCGACGACATCGATCTCTGGGAACTCAACGAAGCCTTCGCGAGCCAGTGCCTCTACAGCCGCGACCGCCTCGGCATCGACCCGGAAAAGTACAACGTCAATGGCGGCTCCATCGCCATCGGCCACCCCTTCGGCATGACCGGCGCGCGCTGCACCGGCCACATCCTGCTCGAAGGCCGCCGCCGCAAGCAGGCCGGCCAGAACGTGAAATACGGCGTGGTCACCATGTGCATCGGTGGCGGTATGGGCGCCGCGGGCCTCTTCGAATTCGCGTAATTCGGTTGAGCTGACAGAATTGACGAAGGCCCGTGGATCATTCTGCGGGCCTTTTTCATTGCCTCTCCGTCTGGACCACCCTCCCCTTGAGGGAGGGTCAAAATTCGCATCGCGAATTTTGGGGAGGGGTGAGCGGGGAACCTCGACGCATCATTGCAGCACATGGGTGCGTAGATAGCGGAGAACCCCTCCCCGAAATTTACTCCGCTGACGCTCCATAAATTTCGACCCTCCCTCAAGGGGAGGGTGGTCCAGACGTCGACGTCCGCTTATGGTTCGGGAAAAGATGGAGAAACTCGCATGCGCCATTTCGACGATTTCGCGGTGGACGAACGCCACGACGTTCCCGCGCGCTATGAACTCACGAAGGACGAGATCGTCTCATTCGCCAAGAAGTGGGACCCGCAGCCCTTCCATGTCGACGAAGCAGCCGCCGCGAAATCGATCTACGGAACGCTGACCGCCTGCGGCACGCATGTGCAGGCGATCGTCCTCTGGCTCGCCTCGCGGCTTCCCGAGGAGACGGCGGTGATCGGCGCGCTCGGCTATGACGAGGTGCGCTTCCTGAAAGCCGCAAAGCTCGGCGACACGCTCCGCCTCGTCATCGAATGTATCGAGACGAAGCCCTCATCCTCGAAGCCCGATCGCGGCGTCGTGAAGAACCGGCACATTCTCATGAATCAGAACGACGAGACCGTCTTCACCCAGACGACGACGCTGCTGATCGCGCGGAAGAATTAAAGCCCCAGCACAAGCTTTGCCATGATGCCGCGCTGAACCTCGTTCGAGCCGCCATAGATGGAGGCCGCGCGGTTGTTGAGATAGGTCGGCATGAAGACCATGCCTTCCTTCGGGCCGATGGGTTCGACATTCGATCCCGGCATGCGCGCGTCATGCTGGTCGACGCTCGCATAGAAGCCGATCGTCTCGATGGCGATCTCGTCGAGCCGCTGGCGCATCTCCGTGCCGCGCGTCTTGAGCATCGAGGAGGCGGGGCCGGGGTTCTTGCCGCCCGCAAGCTCCGCCATCACGCGATGCTCGGTCATCTCCATCGCCTTCACTTCGATGGCCGCTTCCGCGATCTTGCGTGCGAATGTCTCGTCGTCGATCAGCCGCCTGCCGTCGCCCGCGCGTTCGCCCGCCGCGACCTCGCGGATTTTCTCGATCCCCACTTCAAGCGAAGCCGCGAAGGCGCCGCCGCGTTCGAACTCGAGGAGATATTTCGCGACCGTCCAGCCGTCGTTTTCCTCGCCCACGCGGTTTGTCTTCGGCACGCGCACATCGTCGAAGAAAACCTGGTTCACTTCATGCTCGCCCGCCAGCGTGATGATCGGCTCCACCTTGATGCCGGGCGTATTCATGTCGAGCAGCACGAAAGTGATGCCCTGTTGCGGTTTGCCCGAATTGTCGGTGCGCACGAGGCAGAACATCATGTTCGCGAAATGCGCATGCGTGGTCCAGATCTTGGTCCCGTTCAGCACATAGTCGTCGCCATCGCTCACTGCCTTCAATTGCAGCGAGGCAAGGTCCGATCCCGCGCCCGGTTCCGAATAGCCCTGGCACCAGTAGTCCTCGCCGGAAAGAATCCGCGGCAGGTAGTATTCCTTCTGCTCTTTCGTGCCGAACTTCATCAGCATCGGGCCGCACATGCGAAGCCCCATCGGCGAGAGACCCGGCGTGCCATAGCGTGTGCACTCCGACGCCCAGATATATTTCTGCATCTCGCTCCAGCCCGTGCCGCCATATTCGACCGGCCAGCTCGGCGCCACCCATCCCTTCTTGTGGAGGATTTTCTGCCAGGCGAGATTCCACTCCTTGTCCGTGAAGACGGAGGTGGTGAGGCTGCCGGCTTCGGCGAGTTCGGGCGTCAGGTTCTCATCGAGAAAGGCGCGTACTTCGTCGCGAAAGGCGGCGTCCGCGGGCGTGAGATCGAGATTCATTTTTCTTCTTCTGTTCGGTTGGTCAGCGCAGACAGTCTGTCGAGACTCCCATGCGGCGGCAAGCCTGATGCGCGGCGGAATTCGTCGCGAAGCGCATGGCAAACCCCGCTGAATTCGCAAGCGCCCGCACCGCTGGCCGTACAAACGGCCTTGCCGCTGCGGAAACGGCAACACCGCATTGTTTCTGCAGATGCTCCGGCAAAAGATCGATCGCCGCCTGCGTGATGAGCCGCTGCACGGGCTTGCCCGCTTGTCCGAGCGGTGTCGCGTTGCGCACGAGCTCCAGAAACTCCTGCACCGTGTCGTTCGCATAGAGCTTCGGCGTCATCTCGGCCATATAGGCGTCCATCTCCGCCTTCGATGTCGGCACCCATTCCGCGCCGAAACCTTTGCCGATCACCTCTCCCTCGCGGTAGTAGCGGTCTTCGTCCTCGCGTGTCAGCGAAGGATCGACATAGCGCTTATAGGCATTGAAGAAGCCCCAGGCCGCCGTCACATGCACCCAGGTGAGAAGCTTCGGGTCCATCGCCCGGTAGGCATCGCCGTCATGCGTCGTGCCGGTGACGCGCTCATGCATCCGCGTCACGCGCTGGAACGTCATCTCCGCCATCTTCGTCGGGCCATAGGTCACGGCGGCAGCCGCCATGCCCGTCCGCTCCATCCGGCGGATCGGATCGACCTTGAAGGTCGAATGGTCCCACACGCCGGCGCGTACATGCTTCTCCGCAAGTTCGAGGATCACCGCCGCAATGCCGCCCACCGCGCCCGCAATCGGGTTCGCGCTCACCTTCCAGCCGAGCGACCCCGGCCCGAGCAGGCCGGGATCGCCTGCGGGTTTGGAAAAATCGAGCCGCGGCATGGGGCTCGAATAGTCGCGCATCGGTGCGTCCGTCTCCGCCCCGTCGCGTTTCAGTGCCGCTGCCGCCTTGCCCTCTGCCGCCATGACCTCTCTCCCTTTTGCCTCCAGCCCCTTTGTCAATATAATCCAAGTAATTGCTCGGAAAACTCGGATTCCCACAGGCGCCGCGCTGCCCGCGCGATGCCCCTGGCGGACGGGATCAAGTGACTGATTTCAAACCGAAAAAATGGCCGAAACAGGCCCGTTCCAAAGCCAGTTTCGACGCTATTCTGGAAGGGGCTGCTCGGCTTTTGCGCAGGCAGGGCTACGAGGCGCTCACCACCAATCGCGTCGCCGCCGAGGCCGGCGTCGGCATCGCCACGCTTTATGAGTTCTTCCCCAACAAGGAAGCGATCGTCGCCGAACTCGTGGCGCGCCTCATGGCCAAGGTCGAGGCGAATATGGAGGAGGCCTTTGCCGAAGCCGTCGGGCAGGACCCCTGGCCCGCCGTCACCCACATGACGTCGCGCGCCGTCGGCTCGCTCGCCGAAGACCGCGAGGTCTTCCACGTCCTGCTCCGTCAGGTGCCCTTCGTGCCGCAACTGCCCGTGGTGATGGAGACTCGCGCCGCGCTTGCCGCGCTCTCGCAGCGCGTCCGGATCACCGCAGCAGGCGCGCTCGATCTGCCCATGCCCGAGGAGGATGCCTGGCTCATCTCCGAGATGCTCTACAACGCGATCCTCGAAGTGGCCTTTCTGGATGTGGACGAAAAAAAGCGCGCCGAGCTCACGAAGGAGCTGGCGCGCTTGACGTATCGCATGGCCGTCGGCCGCGATCCTGAGGCGGCCGGGAGCGTTTCCAGGTGAAGTGGAATCCGGTTCACCGTCCGGAAACGCGACAAAACAGAAAACAGAACCTTTAGTTCCTGTGAGGG
Source organism: Parvibaculum sp. (assembly GCA_013823365.1). Lineage (GTDB taxonomy): Bacteria > Pseudomonadota > Alphaproteobacteria > Parvibaculales > Parvibaculaceae > Parvibaculum. Next base: position 4,261 of record PNMC01000187.1, read on the forward strand.
AACTAAAGGTTCTAGAGCCCCAGCACCGCCTTCGCCATGATGTTGCGCTGAACCTCGTTCGAGCCGCCGAAGATCGTCTGCGCGCGGGTGTTGAGGTACTTCGGCATCACCATCAGCGTGTGGTCGGCACCCACGGGCTTGGTGTTCGAGCCCCATGTCCGCGCTTCGATCACATCGGGCTGCGCGTAATAGGCAATCGCCTCCACGCCAAGCTCGGTGATCTTCTGATTGGTGTCGGCACCCTTCAGCTTGATGATCGAGGCCGCCGCGCCCGGGTTCTGCCCGTTCGAAAGCTGCGACATGATCCGGTGTTCGGTGAATTCGACCGAGGTCGCCTCCACATCGAGCTCGTCGATCTTGCGGCGGAAGGCCGGATCGTCGATCAGCTTCCGCCCGTCGCCGTCCCGTTCCATGCCCGCCATGCTGCGGAGCTTGTTCAGCGCATTCTTCAGCGCTGCGCCATGGGCCGCGCCGCCGCGCTCGAATTCGAGCAGATATTTGGCGACCGTCCAGCCATTGTTCTCCGCGCCCACGCGGTTCTTCTTCGGCACGCGCACATCGTCGAAAAAGACCTGGTTCACTTCATGGTCGCCCGCCAGCGTGATGATCGGGTCGATCTTGATGCCCTTGGCCGGGAAGTCGTCGATCAGGATGAAGGATATCCCCTCCTGCGGCTTCGCGCTCGTGTCCGTCCGCACGAGGCAGAACATCTTGTTCGACTGATGCGCGCCGGTCGTCCAGAGCTTGGTGCCGTTGATGATGTAGTCGTCGCCATCCGAGACCGCGCGGCATTGCAGCGAGGCAAGGTCCGAGCCCGAGCCCGGCTCCGAATAGCCCTGGCACCACCAGTCCGTGCCGTCGAGAATGCGCGGCAGGTA
>PNMC01000188.1 GCA_013823365.1 Parvibaculum sp.
TTATCGCGATCTTCGCGGGCACCAGCGAGCTCGGCCTCGCCATGCCGGGCGCCGAACGCGACGCGACGCACCGCCTGGTCGAGCTTTACGCGGCCGGCGGCGCCCCGGTGAACCAGCTCGCCCTCGGCGCGGAAGCCGGCCTCAAGGTCTTCGACCTTGCCCTCGACATGCCCGTGCCCGATATCCGCTCAGGCGAGGCTCTCTCCGAAGCAGGCTGCGCCGCCACCATGGCCTTCGGCATGGAGGCGATCGCGGGCGGCACGGATTTCCTCTGCCTCGGCGCGGCGGGCGAGGGCGGGCGCATCGCCGCCGCCGCGCTCGTCCGGGCGCTTTTCGGCGGCACGGCGGAAGACTGGACAGACGGCTCGGCCTTCGCCCATGAAGCGGTCGAAAAGGCCTTCGCCACCCATGAAGGCCATCTCGCCGACCCGCTGGAGGCGCTCCGCCGCCTCGGCTCGCGCGAACTCGCCGCCATCGCAGGCGCGATCCTCGCCGCCCGCTATCAGCGTATCCCGGTCCTGCTCGACGGTTTCGTCACCTGCGCGGCCGCAGCGCTCCTCTGGAAACTGAAACCCTCATCCATCGATCATTGCCTCGCCGCCCACGCCTCGGGCGACCCGGCCCACGCCCGCCTTCTCGCCGCCATCGGCAAGCGGCCGCTCGTCGAAACCGGCATCCGGCTCGAGGAAGGGGCAGGCGCGGCCCTCGCCCTCGGCCTCGTAAAATCCGCCCTCGCGGTCCACAGCGGCACGGCAACGCGGGATATGCTCGGAAGCTGAGAGGCGCAAGCTCAGAGCGCGTTCAAAAAGGCGACAAGGGCGGCCCGTTCGTCGCCCGTCAGCTTGAACGGTTCCAGCAAGGGCGAGTTCTCGCTTGCATGCGGAAAGAGCGGATCGTCCGGCGACTTCGCCCGCTCGCTCCGCACCCGCCCTCCACCGGCGGCGTAGAGATTCACAACGCCCTCGAGATGCGGGAACACGCCGTTGTGCATATAGGGCCCCGTCTTGCTGACGTGACGCAGGCTCGGCGTGCGGAAGCTTCCGGCATCCGACGGATCGGCACTCACATTGTAACGGCCGAGATCTTCAAGGCGCCGGCCATAATAGCTGAGGCCGATATTGTGAAATTGCTCGTCGGCAAGGAGCGGTCCGTTGTGACAATTCGCACAACCTGCCTTGGTACGAAAAAGGTGCAGACCCCAAATCTGCTGGTCGGAGAGGCGGTTGTGCTCTCCCTTCATGAAGCGATCGAAACTTGTTTCCCGTTCGAGCCCGCTCTGAAACGCAACGAGTGCGGCCTTTATCTTGTCCATGCTTGCTTGTGCATCGTTGAAGAGTGTCTTGAAAACCTCGCGATATTTTCCGCTTGCCTCCACCCGGGCAACGATCTCCCCGGAATCGTGATTGGCCATCTCGACGGGATCGAGCATCGGGAACAGGGCCTGCGATGCAAGGTCCGGCGCCCGGCCGTCCCAGAAAAGGGTTTCGCGATAGGACGCATTGAAAAGCGGCAACGCGTTGCGCTGTCCTTCCTGCCGATCGTGACCGAACGAGGTTGGAAGTCCATCGCCCCATCCGAGCCGCCGGTTGTGACAGCTCTGACACGAAATCTGGCCTGAGAGCGAAAGGACGGGATCCTCGAAAAGCGTCTGACCGAGCGCGGCGAGGGATGCATGTCCTTCGGCGCGCGGGCGCCTGATCTCAAGGGCAGCCAGTTCCCTGTACGCCGTCACTGCTGCGTGAAGCTTGGGCTTCGGCCAGGTTTCGGAACTGGCACTATAGGCCGCACGCAGGATGCGCAGGTCACCCGCGCCGGGAGAGGCGGGAAATTCGGCAAGCAGCGCTTGCGCCGCCGCTTGCCGTTCTTCTTCGATGTGGCTTCTCAGGAGGAACGGTGCGCAAACCAAAATGGCGACCGCCGCAATGATCGTTCCGTTCCCGGTCAGGCGTCTCATTCAGATGTCTCCTGGACGGGCTCCTCCCGCTTAGAAAGCCGCCTGCAGTCCCAGCCAGAAGCTGCGTCCGCGAATGAACGGGTTGTTGTAGGAGGCGACGGCGTTGCCGGTGCGGTCGAACAGGTTGTCCACCCGTGCAATCAGTTTGACGCCGCCGTCCTCCGACCAGCGATGAAGGCTGAATTCCGCTTTTGCATCGGTGTTCATCGTGATGCCCAACCGGCGGTCTGCGTAGATATCATGTGATCTGGGGATGCCGTCGACCGGGACGGTGATGTTTGCGCCGGTGTCGTAAACGCCGGTATAGGGCATATTGATGTCCGTTGCGCTTGAAAGCCGCAGCCGCCCGTCGAACCAGTAGCTGTTCAGCTCCACCGTTGTCCGCACCGGGATGTCGAGATTGCCCAGAACCTGGTCGAAACCGGCGAGGGTATAGGACGCGTCATTGTACCAGATGTAATCGCCGGTCCCGTCGTCCCAGAAATAATTCTCGTTGGAGATGTTCCGCTTGGCCCATGTGGCGGCCAGGCGCAATCCGATCTCGTCGAGATGTCTGATCGCCGTCCCGGACCACCACTTTTCATATTCCCCGGTAAGCGAGCGATACTCGCTTCGGCCGTTGTTGGTGAGGGGCTGGAGGGCTGTGGTGCCGGATTGCGCCTTGGCTATCTGGTCCTTGCCCTGTCGGTCGATATAACGAAGGCGGAACATGCCATTGAGATAGGGTTCTTTCCAGGTGATGCCGGCGGTGAACTCGTCGGTGAAGGGCGTCCGCAGACCGGAGTCGGCATAGCCGTAGCTCCCGGTCGCCGAGAGCATGGTCCAGCTGTTGTCGACATCCGCGCCGTCGTTCGTTCGGCTGTAGCTTTGGCCGCGGGGCTGGGCATCGCGGATGGCGAATTGAAGCGCGTCCGCGCTGTAGTAGCGGTTGAAACCGCCGGACAAGCTGACTCCGGGAAGGGGACGAATGGTGGCAGTCACGCGGGGCGCGAAGTTCGCATTGCCGAGATAGGTCTCGTGATCGAAGCGAAGTCCCGTCCGAATGCTGAAGTAATCCCAGTCATGCAGGTACTCAACGAAGGCATTGCTCATGCCGACATTCACGCTGTTGTCGAACGCCACAAAGACGGACTTGATGCGGTGGAACTGCTCCGGCGAGCAAGCCACATCGTCGGGGTCGAGGCAGTTGAAAGCTGCAACACCCCGCTGCGCAGTTGTGTATGTCGTAGTGTAGTAGGTGAAGTCTTCGGGGCGGGTGCGTCGGACATCGACATTCTTGACCTCGATTCCGGCCCGCAATGTGCCATCAAGAAGCGTGCCGGTCAGATTGGATTTCACCCCGTAATCCGTCTGATCCTGCGTCTTGTCGCCATATCCGCCGATACGGCAGAAACTATTGTTGCCGGCAGTCGGATTGTCCTGGCACCAGTCATCGAGCTCGGTCGAGAGAAATCCGCCATTGGCGTTGTGCCTCATGTAGTAAGAGAAGAGGACGTTGGAGTTCGAACGGTTTTCGACCGAGCTGTCATTGTAGAAGACGCTGGATTTCACCTTGATTCCCGACATCCAAATCTTACCTAACCGAAGATCCGGCAGATCGGCGTCGTGGCGGAACTGTGTTGCGATACTCTTAGTCTTCGTGTCGAGTTCCATCTGATAGTAAGCCGGGCTCTCCCAGTCCTGTTCGTAGTCCGTCATACTGGCTTGCAGCGTGAAATCCCCGATGGATGTATCGAAGACAACGGAGGCGGAGGCGAAGAGATTTTCCGTTTCCTGAGATATCCAGCCGCTTTTAAGCTCGTAGATGCGCTGTTTGCGCGTGTCGGCAGTCTGCCGGCTCACGCCGGCGAGCCAGGCGACCTTGTCGTTGATCGGGCCACCGAGCGAAACCGCAAGATTGTGCTTCGTGAATTCGGGGTGTTGCCGGTCCAGTGGATTGGTGCCATCGATCGTTGAAACCTTGTAGTGGACGAAACTGTCGTCCTGATAACTGTAGTCCACGCTTCCCTTGTAACGGTCGCGAGGGGGTGAACTCAGTTTGTAGTTCACGACACCGCCCTGGAAGCCGCCATACTCGGCCGAAATATCGCTGTCATGGACCGTCACCGAGTCGACCAGGCTGGAGGGGATGAAAATCGTTTGTGGGTGCAATCCATAAACGAGATCCGCGTTGGGAACGCCGTTGCCGTAATCGAGTTCGGGGGTGACGCCGGTACGCTCCACGGTTCCGGAGATCGTATTGATGCCGACGCCATCCAGCATGAAGTTGTTTTCGTAAACACGACCGCCCGAGATCGAGAAAAGGCCGGGGCGAAGATTGATGACGTCTTCTGTGGATTCGCCGGGGTCGGTGTCCGTGTCATCCCTGTACTGAACATTTGGCATGCTGCGGAGAAAGCTGTTTGCGTCGCCCGATCCGTCCGTGCGTGACGTGAATCCGTCATTGTCCAGATTGGTAGTGCCTATTCCGCCGACATCTCCGTTGCCGAGTGCACCCGGTTTGTCGCCCTTTACCACGATTGGTTGGGTGACGAGGTCTGCTGCCCCCTCTTCGGTGTCCTGCGCCGCCTCGGCGTCGACCGCCTTCGCCGCCTCGGTCTCTTTGGCTGCCGGGGCCTCCTGCGCGAGGCCGCCATTCGGAAACAGGAAGGCAACCGCGAAAATGGTCATTTGCGCGGTTGCGATGAAGTGTCTGGATTTAGGGGAGATCGGCATTTTGCCCCCTTTTGTGCGCGTACTCGTTCGCTTCATGAGGAGGACGCCGGGCAGGGATGTCCGCCCGACCGCCTTGCCGTTGTGGGAAATCCAGGTGTCCGCCCCAGCAAGATGACGCCCAGTCACGAAATTCGGCGAACCATAGGCAGGGCAGATAAGGGGAGTCAATGCGAATAATAATGCGAATCAATATTAATATGGGGGGCATGAAGCTGGCCGATATCCCCAATGCGCGAAAAAAAGCCGCTCTTCAGGATGTCAGGAACGCTTGCGCTTGCCGTTCAAAACCGATCAGCATGCCGTTCGTCTCTTACGAGTCCGCAAGCTTGCAACGGGGGCGCTTGGCACTATTATCTGCGCCAAAATAACAGGCTGAGGACGCGGGATCGGCGGGCATGCCCGCTCGGGGAGCGCTACCGGGCCAGTGCAATGATAATCCGGCAGGTCAGCGCGGCGGTT
>PNMC01000189.1 GCA_013823365.1 Parvibaculum sp.
CGGCTTCCTTGATGTTGTCGGGCGTGTCGAAATCGGGCTCGCCGGCCGCCAGCGAAATCACGTCGCGGCCGAGGGCTTTCAGGTCGCGCGCTTTCTGCGTGGCGGCAATGGTGGCCGACGGCTGAATGCGGTTGAGCGCGTCCGAAATAAAGCCCATGTGACATCTCCGGGGTTGGGCGTGACAGGAACGGGGCGCAACCTAAGCCCGCCTGTTCGCGCGCGCAACAGGCTTCCCTAGCCCCGGAGCCAATAAAGTACGAGAGCGGCGAAAAGCAGCACCGACCCGGCGATATCGACCACCACCACACGGGCAATGAGAGGGTTCGGATCGCCCTGCAACCGGGCAAAAACGACGAAGGAAAGCATGCTCGCAAAGCCGAGCACGAAGGCCGCAGGCTGCAGCTCGCGGCGGAAGGCGGCCGCGATGAGGAAGAGCCCGATGAGCCCCAGCATGACCGCCCGGTGCTGCATCAGGGTCAGCAGATTCGGCTCCGAAAAATCGAGCCCGTAGAGACCGCGAAGCTGCCGGGGCCCCGACATACCGATGGCCGGATAGGCATTCAAAAGCCCGGTCAGCACAAGGATCACGCCGATGGCGATGCTGTACATCTGCCCTACTCCGCTGGAACGGCAGCGATGTCGCGCACCGGCTCGCCGAATGTCATCTGCATCGGAATGACGCCCGCCCAGACGGGGAGCCCCATGTCTTCCGCATCGTCGATGGGACCGCCGGTGCGCACCTTCGCCGCCACCTCGATGAGCGGCAGCCGCAGCACTTCGGTCGCCTTTGCTTCCTGCGCGTTGGCAGGCCGTTCGCCGCCAGGCCGCCCTTCCCGCACCCGCGCCGTGAAAAGCGCCATGGCACGGTCCTTTTCGGCGCCGGAAAGCGCCACCGCGCCCCCATGTGCCATGACCGAGCGATAGTTCATCGAATGGTGAAAGGCCGAACGCGCAAGCACCAGCCCGTCCATATGCGTGACCGTGAAGCACATCGGCGCGCCAGCGGCGAGCACGCGCATGAAGCGCGCCTTGCGCGAGCCGTGGAACAGCACGCTCTCCCCGTCCCGCACATAGAACATGGGCAGCGCCACCGGCCCCGCATCCACCGTGAAAGCGATATGCGCGAGATAGCCCGCATCGAGAATGGCGTGCACCGTCTCGCGGTCGTAAGCGGCGCGCTTTGCCACCTGCTTCACGCGATAGGGCTTCGATGTCTCGTAGTCGCTCATGACACTTGTTCCTGAATGTCGATCGTCCGCTTTGGCCGGGCCAGAAGCTCGCCGCCGCAATTCGGGCAGCGATGGTCCATCGCCCCGGCGCAGGGCGGACAGAAGGTGCATTCGAAGCTGCAGATTTCGGCCGCGCCGTCCTTCGGCGTCGGCGCTTCGCATTTCTCGCAGGCTGGTTTCATGTCGAGCATGGGCGGCGTTCTCCGGTCTGTGCGGCCCGGACTATTTGCCCGAATTGGCCCTATCGAAAGGTCCATTCATCGAAATATGATGGAGCCATATCGACTTGAGGTACGCCCATGCCCGCCACGCCCCTGCCGCTCGGCACCATCGCACTCGATGCGGACGCCGCCTCGCCGCTTTACCGCCAGCTCTACGACGCGCTGCGCGAGGCGATTCTTGAAGGCCGCCTCGGCCCCGGCGCGCGGCTGCCCTCGTCCCGCCTCCTCGCCACGGAACTCGGCGTCGGCCGCAATACGGTGCTCGCGGCCTACGACCAGTTGACCGCGGAAGGCTATCTCGAAGGACAGGTCGGCGCCGGCACGGTGGTCGCAGCCACACTGCCGGACAGCCTGTTGCAGCTCGACCGGCAGGCGCAAAGCGCGAAACCGAAGCCCGCCAACGCCAATGCACGTCAGCTCTCGAAGCGCGGACAGGCGCTTTCGGCCACGCGCCGCCTGACCCCCGGCTATGCACGCGGCATCGGCAAGCCCTTCCAGCACGGCCTGCCCGCGATCGACGAATTTCCGGCCATGCTCTGGAGCCGCCTTCTCGCCCGCCATTCGCGCGACACGCGCACCGCCCTTTTCGGCTATGAGACGGGGACCGGCGTCGAGGCGCTGCGCGCGGCAATCGCCGCCTATGCGGGCGCGGCGCGCGGCGTCACCTGCACGAAGGATCAGGTGATCGTGACGGTCGGCGCGCAAGGCGCGCTCGATCTTGCGGCACGCATGCTGCTCGATCCGGGCGATGCAGTCTGGGTGGAAGACCCCGGCTATCTCGGCGCGCGCGGCGCGCTGGCAGGCGCCGGCGCCAATCTCGTTCCCGTGCCGGTGGACGCGGAAGGCCTCGACGTGGCGCAGGGCATCGCGCGGCACGCGGCGCCCCGCCTCGTTTATGTCACGCCGTCGCATCAGTTCCCGCTCGGCGCGACGCTCTCGCTGCCCCGCCGCCTCGCCCTCATCGACCATGCGCGGCACTGCGGCGCCTTCATCCTCGAGGACGATTACGACAGCGAATACCGCTATCAGGGCCGCCCCATCGCTTCGCTGCAGGGCCTCGACAGGGCAGACACGGTCATCTATATGGGCACCTTCGCAAAGACGCTTTTTCCGGCGATCAAGCTCGGCTATCTGATCGTGCCCGAGGCGCTGGTCGATGCCTTTGCCGCCGCCATCCGCATCACCGGCCATGTGCCGCCCGCCGCCGTTCAGGCCGCGCTTGCGGATTTCATGGCCGATGGTCACTACGGTGCCCATATCCGCCGCATGCGCGCGATCTATGCCGAGCGCCGCGCCTGCCTGCTGGCCGAGATCGAGGGTTGCCTCGCGCCCTGGCTCCGCCCGGCACCGGGCGAAGGCGGGCTGCAGCTATCGGCCTTCCTGCCGGACGGCGCGAATGACAGGGCGCTTGCCGCCGCCGCCTCGCAGGCCGGGCTCCATGTGAGCCCGCTCTCGCTCTACCGTCTGGAAGATGGGCCCCCGGGCCTCTATATGGGCTATGCCTCGATCCCCGAACCGGCCCTGAAGCGCGGCGCGAGGGAGCTTGCCGAGGTGCTCCGGGCAAACCGCTGCCCCACCTGGCCATGAAAGGACCGAGATGCGCCTCTATCAGATGCAGGACAGCGGCAACTGCTACAAGGTGCGCCTCGCCGCGCATCAGCTGGGCCAACCCCTCGAACTCGTGGATGTCGATATCCTGAAGGGCGAGAGCCGGACGGAAGATTTCCTGAAGCGCAATCCGAATGGCCGCGTGCCCACACTCGAACTCGATGATGGCCGCAGCCTGCCGGAATCGAACGCGATCCTCTTCTGGCTTGCCGAAGGCACGGCCCTTCTGCCCGAAGACCGCTTCGCCCGCGCTGAGGCGCTGCAATGGATGTTCTTCGAGCAATACAGCCACGAGCCCTATATCGCCGTCGCCCGCTTCTGGCATTCGATCAAGCCCGGCGGGCGCGAGGAAAAGGCGGCCATGTTCCCCGAATGGCACCGGCGTGGCCACGAGGCGCTCGCCGTGATGGAACGCCACCTCTCATCGCATGACTGGTTCGCGGGCGGCGCCTATTCCATCGCCGACATCGCGCTCTACGCCTATACGCATGTGGCCCATGAAGGCGATTTCGACCTCGCGCCCTACAAGGCGGTGAACTCATGGCTGGCGCGCGTGGCAAGTGAGCCGCTGCATGTGCCCATGAACTGGCGATCCTGAGAAATTTGCCTGAAGCCTTAGTCGTCTGGACCACCCTCCCCCTGCGGGAGGGTCAAAATTCGCGTAGTGAATTTTGGGGAGGGGTAAGCGGCTGGAACGATGAGGAGCGGCTTGCCGAAGGCGGAGTCCCCCTCCCCAAACGGTCTTCGACCGTTTGACCCTCCCACAGGGGGAGGGTAGGCCTGACAGCTAACTCCGTAGACCGATTTTCTTCACGCGCTCCGTGTGAGTAAACGCGACACAAAATGGCCTTGAAATAGGTCCGCTCCCGTCGCCTTTCGCGACAGCTTACGCCCCATTTCCCCACGACACTTTGTCCGTCTGAGGAGGGTCAGCCTCAGGCGCCATCCAGACGCGGGGAGATCGTCATGTCCTATCTGTCGGAACGTCCGGCCACAGCGGTTCGTCCGCGCGGCTGGTCCCATTCGCTTGCCTTGTTTGCGGCCTTTGTCTGCCTTGTCCTGCTCTTCCTTGCGAGCGCCCTGCGCATCGCGCAGGCGGAAACGGCGGGTCTCGTCGCACTGAACGGGCCGGAAAGCGGCGCGCTGCTTTTCAATTCCACCGAGCCGGGCCTTTATGTGCCGGCGCCGCTCCTTGCCACCGATGTGAAGATCGACGTGACGGGCCCGATCGCCCGGACCCGCGTCACCCAGCATTTCATCAATCCCGGCGATGGCTGGGTGGAAGGCAAATATGTCTTTCCCCTGCCGGAAAATTCCGCCGTCGACACGCTCAAGATGGTCATTGGCGACCGCGTGATCGAAGGCAAGATCAAGGAAAAGGCGGAAGCGCGCCGCGCCTATGAGGAAGCGCGCGACAGCGGCCAGCGCGCCAGCCTGATCGAGCAGCAGCGCCCCAATGCCTTCGTCAACTCGGTGGCGAATATCGGCCCCGGGGAGACGATCGTCGTCCAGATCGAGTATCAGCAGACGGTGCGCCGCGACGGCGAGAAATTCTCGCTGCGTTTCCCGATGGTCGTCGCGCCGCGCTACGTGCCGCAAACGGCCGAACCGCAGGTTGTGGACTTTACCCCCGGCGAAGGCGGCTGGGGTCATGTCCAGCCGCGCGATCCCTCGGACGGGCTCGAACAGCCGCCGGTCCTCCACCCCGATGAAGGCAAGATCAACCCGGTGAGCCTCGCCGTCACGCTCGATGCGGGCTTCCCGCTCGGCGACGTCGCAAGCGCGCACCACAAGATTGCGCTAACCCGCGACGGCGATCGCAAGGCGAGCCTCAAACTCGCGGAAGAGGTCGTGCCCGCCGACAAGGATTTCGAACTCGTCTGGCAGCACTCGGAAACGCGCGCACCTTCTGCCGCCCTCTTCCGCGAACGGATCGGCAATGAGGATTATCTCCTCGTCATGCTGGCGCCGCCTTCCGGCGATGTGCAGCCGGAAGCAAGG
>PNMC01000190.1 GCA_013823365.1 Parvibaculum sp.
CCTGCACCTTTTCCCTCCCCTTTTCCGGCCTCTCCCGCTTGCGGTGCCCCTCGCCCCGCAACCACCCCTTGCCGCGCGAATCCGCCTACACTCGGAACGTCGGGCAACAGCGCACGACCATTAAAACAAAATATTTGTGTGATATAAAACAGGTGGAGAAATTTTCTGTGGAATTTCGCTTGACGAGTCTCCATCTCCTTCATACCCTACTAAGCGGATAGAGAATGTTATCGCAGAAAGCCAAATATGCGCTGAAAGCCATGATCGCGCTCGCAACCCAGGATGACGGGGAATTGCTACAGGCGGCGGACATAGCGGAACGGCAGAACGTGCCCCGGAAGTTTCTGGAGCTGATCCTGCTTGAGCTGCGCAAGAATGGCCTCGTCCGCAGCCAGCGCGGCAAGCTGGGCGGATATGCGCTCGCGAAACCGGCCGATACGATTACCTTCGGCCAGATCATTCGCATCATGGATGGGCCTTTGGCGCCTATTCCCTGTGCGAGCCTGACCGGCTACCGGCGTTGTGCCGACTGCCGGGACGAAAAGGCCTGCGCCGTCCGAAAGACGATGCGGGAAGTCCGCGACGCGGCGGCCGCCATCCTGGACGGGATGACATTGGCCGATGCAACCGGAACGGACGCTGCCGCGTTAAAGGCAGCGATCGGCGCCTGAGCCGAAAAAATTTTGAGTTTAAACACTACTAATTTGATGGACAAAATAGGTAACGGAGACGGACATGACTTTCCCGGATTTGACCCGGCGCGCGGCACTCCTTCTGGGCGGACTTGCCGTCCTTCTCGGCACGGCCTTCGAGGTCCATGCCCGGACCAACATCGTCAATGTGTCCTACGACCCGACGCGCGAGTTTTATCGCGAATACAACGCCGCTTTTGCCGCGCACTGGAAGAAGGAAACCGGCGAGACCGTGACTTTCGAACAGTCGCATGGCGGCTCGGGCAAGCAGGCCCGCGCGGTGATCGACGGATTGCAGGCCGACGTGCTGACGCTGGCGCTGGCCGGCGACATCGATGAAGTGGCCCACTCAGGCCTGCTGCCGAAGGACTGGCAGACCCGCCTCCCCGACAATTCCTCGCCCTACACATCGACCATCGTTCTCCTCGTCCGCAAGGGCAATCCGAAGGCGATCAAGGACTGGAGCGACCTTGCGAAGCCGGGCATCCAGGTCATCACGCCGAACCCGAAAACCTCCGGCGGCGCGCGCTGGAACTACCTCGCGGCCTATGCCTACGCGCTTGAGAACAACGGCAATGACGATGCCAAGGCGCGCGAATTCGTCGGCCAGATCTACAAGAATGTGCCGGTGCTCGACACGGGCGCCCGCGGCTCCACCACGACCTTCGTGCAGCGCGGCATCGGCGACGTCTTCATCTCCTGGGAGAACGAAGCCTTCCTCGCCCAGAAGGAATTTCCCGGCCAGTTCGAGATCGTCGTTCCCTCGATTTCCATTCTCGCAGAACCGCCTGTGACCGTCGTCGACAAGAACGCCGACCGCAAGGGCACGCGCAAGGTAGCCGAAGCCTATCTCGACTACCTCTACTCGCCCGAAGGCCAGCGCCTCGCGGCCAAGCATTACTACCGCCCGCGCCATCCCGAGCATGCTGCAAAGGAAGACGCCGAGCGCTTCGTGAACGTCAAGCTCTTCACCATCGACGACACGTTCGGCGGCTGGGTGAAGGCGCAGCCCGAGCATTTCGGCGACGGCGGCGTGTTCGACCAGATTTACGCACCCGGCCGGTAAGTCAGATTTTTTCAACCACGCAGATTTTTCATCACCTGCAAGTTTCGGGGGCAACCCAGATGAATACCGAGAAACGCACAACACAAAAGACTTTTAAGTCCGCCCTTTTTCTGAGCACGGCGCTTGTCGGCGCCGTGCTCTCAGGGCCGGCCCTCGCCGGCCAGCCGGTCGAGACCCGCGTCCAGAAGCTCGAGGCGACGATCATCGAACTTCAGCGCGAACTCGATGCCGTAAAGAAGGACCAGGCAGCAGCCGCCGCAAAGCCGGCAGCGGAATCCCCTGTCGTGTTCAAGAGCGGTCCCGCCTTCGAGGCGGCAGATGGAAGCTGGGCCTTCAAGGTACGCGGCCGTATCGAGGCCGACGCCGCCTTCTACGACAAGTCCGGCGGCAACAACCCTGTCGACTTGAATGACGGCACGGAACTTCGCCGCGCCCGTATCGGCGTCGACGGCAAGATCTACAATGACTGGCTCTATCGCCTCGAAGCCGATTTCGGCAAGGCGAGCCGCAACGACAACACCAGCAACGAAGTCGACGTGAAGGATGCCTATATCGCTTTCACCGGCATCGAAAACACACGCATCACCGTCGGCCAGCACAAGACGCCGAACTCCCTCGAACAACTGACGAGCTCGACCGACCTCGTCTTCACCGAGCGTCCCCTCGCCGTCGAAGCCTTCAACCACCGCCTCACGGCGGGCGGCGACTTCAAGGCCGGTGTCTCGGCCGGCTATACCGGCCCGAACTACACGCTGACGACCGGCATCTTCGGCTCGAACTTCGCCGCCAGCAGCAATCCCGCCGGCGTCGCGAACGACGAAGGCTGGGGCGTGCATGGCCGCGCCACCTGGGCGCCGGTCCAGGAAAAGGGCAAGGTGCTGCATCTCGGCGCCTCAGGCTATTGGCGCGACGCAGGCGGCCAGAACGGCTTTGGCGGCACGGCGGTTCGTTTCCGCTCCGGCCCGGAAGTCTCCGCCGTCGATGGCACGCGCTTCGTCGACACAGGCAACCTCGCCGCCGACACCTACACTTCCTACGGCGCCGAGCTTGGCGGCGTCTGGGGTCCGTTCCACGCACAGGCGGAATATCTCACCGCCTCCGTCGATCAGACCGCAGGCCTCCCAAGCCTCGACTTCGATGGTGGCTATGTGCAGGTCGGCTATGTCATCACCGGCGAGAGCCGCAACTACAAGAACGGTCTCTTCTCCCGCGTGAAGCCGGCAAACCCCTTCTCGCTGAAGACGGGCGGCGCGGGCGCATGGGAAATCGCCGCGCGCGCCAGCACCATCGATCTCAATGATGGCGCCCTGCTCGGCGGCTCGCAGGACAATTATGCCGGTGCGCTCAACTGGTACATCAACGAGTATCTCCGCGTCGGCGTGAACTATGTGAGCTTCGATGCGGAGCGCGCAGGCGTCACCACCAAGGGTAGCGCCGTCGTCACCCGCGTCGGTGTGAACTGGTAACGGTCAGCGCGGAAGGAGACTGGATCATGTCAACATCGTCGCTTTCGAGTTTCCTTCCGCGCCCGGCACCCTCCGTCCTGCCGGGGTGGGGCCTCACCATGGGCCTCACCCTCACCTGGCTGAGCCTCATCATCCTCATTCCTCTTGCCGGCGTGTTCATCAAATCGGCGGGGCTCGGCTGGGATGCGTTCTGGACGCTTGCTACCGACCCCCGCACGGTTGCGGCACTGAAGCTGAGCTTCGGAACCGCGCTGATCGCGGCTGGCGTCAACGTCGTCTTCGGTTTCCTCGCAGCCTGGGTGCTGGTGCGCTACGACTTCCCGGGCAAGCGCCTTTTCGATGCGGCGATCGACCTGCCCTTCGCCCTGCCGACAGCGGTGGCCGGTCTCGCCTTCACCGCGCTTTATGCGCCGAATGGCTGGCTCGGCAGCTGGCTCGTGCCGCTTGGGCTCAAGGTTGCCTATACGCCGCTCGGCATCGTCGTCGCACTCATCTTCATCGGCCTGCCCTTCGTCGTGCGCTCGGTGCAACCCGTACTTGCCGATTTCGACAAGGAACTGGAAGAAGCTTCCGCCACGCTCGGTGCAACCCGGCTTCAGACCGTCGCGAAGATTATCCTGCCCGCCATCCTGCCGTCGCTTCTTACCGGTTTCGCGCTCGCATTCGCACGCGGCGTCGGCGAGTACGGCTCGATCATCTTCATCGCGGGCAACATTCCTTACGTCTCGGAAATCGCACCGCTTCTCATCGTGATCCGGCTCGAGGAGTTCAACTACGCAGGCGCAACCGCCATCGCTGCCATCATGCTGGTGATCTCCTTCGCATTGCTTCTGCTGATCAACGTGCTGCAGGCGTGGAACCACCGCCGCACCGGCATCTCAGGCTGAGGAGATTTCCCCATGTCCTTCGATCCCTTCGCCCTCGACACATCGCGCATTCCCTCGCGCCCCTCGCCCGCGCCGAGGCCCTTCTTCCGCACGCCGATCAGCGAGGCACCGCTGGTGAAGGTCGCACTGATTGCGCTGAGCCTCGGCTTCCTCGTGGCAATGATCTTCCTGCCGCTTGCAGCCGTCTTCTACGAAGCGTTCCGCCGCGGCGCAGAACCTTTCCTCGCAGCGCTGGTCGAGCCCGATGCGCTCGCCGCAGTCCGGCTCACCCTGCTCGTCGCCGCGATTTCGGTTCCGGCCAATCTCGCCTTCGGCCTTGTCGCCTCCTGGGCGATCGCCAAGTTCGACTTCAGAGGCAAATCGTTTCTCGTCACCCTGATCGATTTGCCTTTCTCCGTCTCGCCGGTGATTGCCGGTCTCGTCTACATCCTGCTGTTCGGTTCCTATGGCTTCATCGGCCCATGGCTGATCGCGAATGGCTACCAGATCGTCTTTGCCGTGCCGGGTATCGTGCTCGCCACGATCTTCGTCACCTTCCCCTTCGTCGCGCGCCAGCTCATCCCGCTGATGGAACAACAGGGCAAGGGCGATGAGGAAGCCGCACTTTCGCTCGGCGCGACCGGTCTGCAGACCTTCTTCCGTGTGACGCTGCCCAACATCAAATGGGCGCTGCTCTATGGCGTGCTGCTCTGCAATGCCCGCGCCATGGGCGAGTTCGGCGCCGTCTCCGTCGTTTCAGGTCATATCCGCGGCAAGACAAACACCATGCCGCTTCATGTGGAGATCCTCTACAATGAGTACAATTTCGTTGCAGCCTTTGCGGTTGCCTCTCTCCTGGCTTTCCTCGCCCTCGTCACCCTCGTCCTCAAATCCGTCCTCGAATGGCGCTACGGTGGTGAGCTTGCCGCGAGC
>PNMC01000191.1 GCA_013823365.1 Parvibaculum sp.
CCGGTCTTTTTCGGTCCCTTGGCCATTATGCGCTTGCCTCCGTGCGGGCGGGGCCGCGCTTCGATTTGTGACGGCGGCGGCGGCGCCTGCGGCGGTTCGCATCCGCATCCATGAGCGACATGAGGATGCCTTCGCGCAAGCCCCGGTCCGCGACACGCAGGCGGTCGGCGGGCCATGCATCGGCAATCGCCTCGAAAATGGCGCAGCCCGCCAGCACGAGATCCGCCCTCTCCTGCCCGACACAAGGGTGAGCGGCGCGGCCGGCATAGTCCATGGCGAGCAGCGAGCGGGTGACGCTGTGGACATCCGCAGGCGATATCCAGATGCCATCGACCTGCGCCCGGTCGTAGCGCTGGAGGCCGAGATGTACGCCCGCAATCGTCGTGACCGTGCCGGAGGTTCCGAGCAGGTGGAAGGGCCGGTGATTGTCGCGTTCTTCGCGCAGGCGGCCAAGGAAGGGGTCGAGACGGTGGGCGACTTCGGCGACCATGCGGTCATAGACATCGGAGGGCACGTCGATGCCGCCATGGCGCTCCGCCAGGGTGACGACGCCGCAGGGGAGCGAAATCCAGTCGCCGATCACCGGACGGCACTTGCCGCGTCCATTCCTCTCCAGGCGAACCCAGATCAGTTCGGTCGAGCCGCCACCAATGTCGAAAACCAGGGCGGAGGCGCATTCGCTGTCGAGCAGCGGCGCGCAGCCCGCGACGGCGAGACGGGCCTCATCCTCGGTCGAGACGATTTCGAGCGAGAGGCCGGTTTCCTTTTTGACCCGGGCGATGAAATCCGGCCCGTTCGCCGCCGTGCGGCAGGCGGCGGTGGCAATGGTCCGCGCGCGGGTGACGCCGCGGCGCTTCATCTTGTCGGCGCAGATCTTCAGGGCATCGATGGCGCGGGACATGGCGGCCTCACCGAGCTCGCCGCTGCCGGCCAGACCCTCGCCGAGGCGCACGATACGGGAATAGGCATCGACCACCTTGAATCCTTCCGGCGCGCGGCGGGCGACCAGCAAGCGGCAATTATTGGTGCCGAGATCGAGCGCGGCATAGAGCTGGTCGGGCTGGGCGGGCGCAGGGCGCGATGGCGGCTTTGCCGGACCTTTCGCAGGCGGTACGGGCTGTTTGGGCGTTTGAGCGGCGGCGGCGCCCTTGCCGCGACGGCCACGGCGGCGGCGCCGGCGGGGCTTCCTCGCCGGGTCTTCGCGCTCGCCTTCGCCCCCGCCGGTGCTGCCGGACGGACCGGCGGCCGAGGGCGGGCGCGCAGACGGCCCTTGATCCGCGGCAGCCGTCCCCGCGGGGGGACTCATGCCGCCGTCACCTTCTTGGTGCACTTCTTCAGACCCGGGAAACGCCGGGCCCAGCAATTGGGCCGCGTTCCGCACCGGATTCCCTTATTTTTTCAGTTGTGTGAAGTCTAGCAGGCTGAGCCGCGGGGTAAAGGACGGGAGAATATTTCAGCCGCCTCAAGGAGTTGACGAACCGGAGCCCTGCGACTAGGTTCGCGCCAAACCAAGGCCCAAGGCACCCAGCGAGTCGAGCCGGAAACGGCGGAAACCCAAGGAATTTGCCTCACGCCATTGGGGGATCGTCTAACGGTAGGACAGCGGACTCTGACTCCGCCAGTCTAGGTTCGAATCCTAGTCCCCCAGCCAAACACATCATAAGCTATTGATTTGTCATGGGTTTCTAGGGCTCCGCTCTCGCTGCGTAACGCAGGTGTGACACCTGTATGTCCGCGCAGCGCCCTACCGGAGCGCTCGAATGCCCACCCGACAAACCCACCTTCACCGTAGAGGCGCCATTTACTACTGGCGGGCCAGACTACCGGCACGCCTTAGCGCGGCTCTGCGCCAAACCCACCTTGTGAAGTCGCTTCGGACTCCGGTGCCCGGTTTGGCCCGCAGGCGCGCGCGGGCGGTGTCTGCCGCAATGGACCGCCTAGAGGAATTCCTTATGAACGCTCCCGCCCGCTTCAGCCCTACCCGACTTCAAATGCGCCTCGTGCTGGAGAGCCTGTTCAATCGAATTCTTGAAGAGGGCACCGCCAAACGCGATGCCGAGCCCCACGGGCTCGCTCGATATGCCGAGGGCGACCCCGTAGAAGAGCCAACCGTGCTCAGCTCCGACAATCCCGAGGAGTGGACAGCGGAAGATTGGGACGCCTACATCTCGGGGCAACAAGCGGACGCGGAGCACCCCGAAAATAAGGCCGTCAGATGGGGAGGCCTCGCCGAAGGAAACATCACCGACGATGTAAAGCCTCTCTTGGACGAAGAACTCAAAGCCTTCGGCGTCTCTCTCACCCATGACGACCCCCAATATGATGTGCTCGCGCGAGACGCAAACCGTGTCATCGCGCGCGCTTATGCCATTGAGGCGGAACGCTGGCGCGGACATCACGATTCCGCGCAGGGCATTCCGAGCTTTGTTTCCCAGAAATACCCCGACGACAGCCCATTGATTGACCCGTGGAGCAAGAAACTCGGACGGGAAGAAGCGGATTTCCTATCGC
Source organism: Parvibaculum sp. (assembly GCA_013823365.1). Classification (GTDB taxonomy): domain Bacteria; phylum Pseudomonadota; class Alphaproteobacteria; order Parvibaculales; family Parvibaculaceae; genus Parvibaculum. The sequence continues at coordinate 2,512 of PNMC01000191.1, forward strand.
AGTATGTGCGGACGATTGGCGAAGAGTTTATCGAACTGCGTCAAGCGAATGGCGCAGCAATGAAAACCGAGCGGGACGACCGCATCGCGCTTCGATACTTCCTCGACCTCGTAGGCGACATCCGCATCAATGACCTCATGCCAAATCACAGCAAGAAACTTGCCGAACAACTCCTCCGCATGCCTCGCGAATACGGCAGGGGCATCTATGCGAGAAAGACGCCGCGCCAAGCAATCAAGATTGCCGACCGCCTTGAAGATGCCATCAACGAGAGCGGCGAACAGGAAACTATCCTGTTCGAGGGCGTTGAGTTCAGCCGAATTGAAGCGCAGAAAAAGGCTGAACGCATGCGCAAGAAGACGGCCAACAAGCATCTAAGTTTCTTTACAAGCCTCTGGCGGTCAAGCTTGGTGCCGCGAAGCCTTCAACCGATGAATCCGTTCGCAGGAGCACTTTACAAAAAGCGTCTCTTGCGAACCGAAACCGCGCGCAGAGGCACCCGCACCCGTTACTCTCAGGAACAACTTCTAGAACTCTTCGCAACGCCGATTTGGCAAGGCTGCGCAAGTAAGGCCGTGCGCACCAAACCCGGCAATCTGATAATTGACGACTGGCGTTACTGGGCGCCATTGATTGCGCTCTACACCGGCATGCGCCGCGAAGAAGTGGCGCGCCTTCGCACCAGCGATTTCGATGAAGTCGAGGGGATTTGGCTCGTCAGGATACAGGCGACCGATGGCCGACACCTCAAATCGGAGGCTGCCAATCGGGAGATTCCCATTCACTCCCAACTTATCGAGTTGGGGTTGCGTGAATATGTCGAGCGGCGCGGAAAGCGGGCGGCCCTTTTCCCGGACCTTCGCCCGACGGGCGCATCGAAGGAATACGGTGAGCAGGTGGGGCGATGGTTCCGATACTACCGGCAATCTCTCGGGATTTATTATCCGCAGACTGATTTCCACAGCTTCCGGCATACATTCGTTCAGTGGCTCCGGAATTCGGGCGTTCCGTCGGACTTGATTGCCGTCGTCGTCGGGCACGAAGATGAGCGCGTCACAAGCTATGTCTATGGCAAGGATGTATCCATTCAGCAGAAGCAGCAGGTGGTGGAGCGGCTAAGCCTCAAAACAGGCCCGATAAAAAGGCCCCTCTCGCGGCGCGAAGCGTAGAGAGGGACGGCTCAAGCGCGCTTCAGGCGACGAGAGAGCGAATTACGTAAGGCGGAAAGGGCCTTTTTCCATCCATCCGCCCACTGTTCAACGCGAATGGCCGTCGCGTCTGCGCGTCTGCCGTGGCTCCCTTTCTAAGGCGCCCGGAGCATCGCCAGCGCCGGAGAGAAATCGCCGCATTTGGTTCCAAGTCTCCGGCAGCACTCCAAGCGGCATATCGGATGCGAGCAGCAAATCGCGGAACCTCTTTTTCCCGCTGACGAGAAAACAAATGAGCCCCATCACAACCTCGCCCGAGTGCCGCGCCGTCAACAGCCATTTTTTCTTGAGCTTTTGTTCGGCTTCAAGCGCGCGAGATGTCGATGCGAGCGATGTTTCCAGAACAGCATTTTTCTTGCGCAAGTGTGCGTTATCGGTTTCGAGCAGCGATGTCCGGTTTCGCAAATCATCCACCCCCACTTTCGCCAGCCTCAATTCCTCCAGCTCCGCCAAATCGACTTCTATCCGCGTCATCATGTCCGCTCTCCTTTCTGCGTCTCGTCTCTCTGCCATATAAGCGCCGCGTGAGAGACGGCGACGGCGCGGCCCCTCACGAAGATGCCCGTGGAACACCCCTACATTCGTGTGGAAATCGTCCTGAAGCGCTCGCATCGCCGCGCAATACATCCTGTTCGCTTCTTTGGTGCTCTTCCCGTCGCGCTTCGCGGTCTCTCTCGCGGCGATACCGGGATGAATGGCCTCCAAGTCAATTCGCTTATCGCTCGTGATGTGCGGAACGACAAAAAAATGCAGATGCGGATAAGCCTCATCCTCGTGCCGGACAACTGACGCGAGCGTATCTCCGTAGCGCCGGGCAAGCCATTTCAGGGAGCGCCCCTCCCACGCCGCATAATCGGCCTGTCTGCGCTCGTTCAGCTCGGCAACCGCTACCGGGTAGGAGAGCACCCCGGCAAGCATGACCGGCGAATCTTTCCGCAACCTTCTCCCCTTGGCATCGCGCGCCTCCTCGGCCTGGCGCAGAGTAGCCCGCTCAACATCGGGCAAGTTCAGGCCGAAGAGACGCGCAGGCGGGTGAGGATTTTCGACGTGCGGGCAGGAACCAGCTTCCCGACCGGCCTCGGCCAACACGTCTCGCAACGCCCACCGCTTAGCGAGCGATTTCTTTGGGACCGCGCGCGACACTATGTCGACATGGAGAAACTGAAACGCCATCGCAGCCCCTTTCTCCTGTCTACTTAGGAACCGAAAGGGAGCGGTCAAATGCGCCGCGTAAGTTTTTGGACGTGAGAGGAAGCCAAGGAAGATACCT
>PNMC01000192.1 GCA_013823365.1 Parvibaculum sp.
AGCACCCGGCTTCTGGATTTCGAGCTTGGCGAAGATTTCCGGCTGCAGGATATAGCGGCCGGAGATGATGAGGTTCGAGGGAGCGTACTCGAGCTTCGGCTTTTCCACCATGCCGGTGATGCGGTGGGTGCGCTCGTCGAGCTTCCGGTCGAGCGCCACCACGCCGTAGCGGTTCACATGTTCCTGCGGCACTTCCTCGACCGCAATCACATTCCCGCCATGAGCGTTATAGACATCCATCATCTGCGCAAAGCAGCCGCGCGGGGCATGGATCAGCATGTCCGGCAGCGCGAGCAGGAAGGGTTCATTGCCCACGATGTCGCGGGCGCACCACACGGCGTGGCCAAGCCCCAGAGGCTCCTGCTGACGGACGAAGCTCGCGGCGCCGGCCGCCGGGCGGCTCGGCTTCAGCATGGCGATTTCCGCCGTTTTGCCGCGCGCCTTCAGCGTCGCTTCCAGCTCATAGGCAAGATCGAAATGATCCTCGATGGCGCCCTTACCGCGCCCCGTCACGAAGACGAAGTGCTCGATCCCGGCTTCGACCGCCTCCTCCACCGCATACTGGATCACCGGCTTGTCGACGACGGTCAGCATCTCCTTCGGCACCGCCTTGGTCGCGGGCAGGAAGCGGGTGCCGAGGCCGGCGACGGGGAAAACGGCTTTGCGGGGCAACTGGGTCATTCAGGTCTCGCGGTGGGATGTGGTAGCTAAGTAACTCATATCAGTAAGGAATTTTGCCTTCCAGTGCGACTTTTGGCATGGGCGCAAACTTGCTGCAAGCGATGCGCGTTCCGCCTGTTTCCGATCGGGTAAAATCCATGTATCTAGAGACGCCTTCAGACCCCAAGGCATTCCCATGGAACAGTCGGTCGGGGGTGGTGTGCTGGTTGTTACCGGCCTTGATTGTCCATGTCGGGAGAGCGTCTGAATATGACGAAGCGGGTCGCGCTGATTACGGGTATTACGGGCCAGGATGGCAGCTATCTGGCGGATCTTCTGGTCGCCAAGGGCTATGAGGTCCACGGGCTCATGCGCCGCTCTTCCTCGCTCAATACCGACCGGGTGAACCATCTCTATAATGAGGATTGCGCACCGGCCACCGGCATCGGCATGCATTTCGGCGACATGACGGATGGCGGAAGTCTCCTTCGCGTGTTGAAGGATGTGAAGCCCGACGAGGTCTATAACCTTGCCGCGCAGAGCCATGTGAAAGTGAGCTTCGACAAGCCGGAATATACGGCCGATGTGAACGCGACCGGTGTGCTGCGTCTTCTCGAGGCGATACGCCTTCTCGATATGGGTGACAGCGTGCGCTTCTATCAGGCGTCGACGTCGGAGCTTTTCGGCAATGTGCAGGAAACGCCGCAGAGCGAGACGACGCCCTTCCGGCCACGCAGCCCCTATGCGATCTCCAAGCATTTCGCCTTCCAGACGGTCGTGAACTACCGCGAGGCCTATGGCTTCCATGCTTCGAACGGCATCCTCTTCAATCACGAGGGGCCGAACCGCGGCGAGAATTTCGTGAGCCGCAAGATCACGCGCGCCGTTGCGGCCATCCAGCACGGGCTGCAGGACCGGCTCTATCTCGGCAATATCAATTCGCGCCGCGACTGGGGCCATGCACGGGACTATGTCGAGGGCATGTGGCTCATGCTGCAGAAGGAAACGCCGGGCGACTATGTTCTCGCGACGGGAGAAGAACATTCCGTGCGCGATTTCGTCGAGCTTGCCTTCGATATGGTCGGCCGTCCCATCGAGTGGGAAGGCTCGGGCCTCGAGGAAAAGGGCATCGACCGCAAGTCAGGCAAGGTGCTGATCGAGATCGACCCGAACTACTATCGACCGGCGGAAGTGAACTCGCTCGTCGGCAATGCCGCCAAGGCACGCGATGAACTGGGCTGGACGCACAGGACGACCTTCAAGGAACTCGTGGCAGAGATGGTCGAGGCCGATATGCGCCGTCTCGGCAGCGGCGCCGCGGCCGCGCATGGCGGCTAGGCTCCGTCACGCGTCCAGAACCTTGCGGACCTTTGCCGCAAGCTCTTCTCGCCGGTAGGGCTTGCTGAGCAGCTGCACGCCCCGGTCGAGGCGGCCCTGATGGACGATTGCATTCTCCGTATAGCCTGACGTGAAGAGCACTTTGAGCTCGGGGCGTAACTTCACAGCCGCTTCGGCAAGCTGGCGCCCGTTCATGCCGCCCGGCATCACCACATCAGTGAAAAGAAGGTCGATGCTCTCATCCGCTTTCAGAATGTCGAGCGCCTTCACGCCGTTCTCCGCGCCGGTCACGCGGTAACCGAGATCGGCCAGTTGCCGTAGCACGTTCTGACGGACCAGTTCGTCATCCTCGACGATGAGAACGTGTTCCGTGCCTGCCAATTCAGGTTTCCCAGAGCCTGGCTGATAGGCCGCTTCACCCTCCGCATGGGATCGCGGCAGGTAGATCTTCACGCATGTGCCTTCGCCTGGCTCTGAATAGATTTTCGCGTGGCCACCGGACTGTTTCACGAAGCCGAAGACCATGCTGAGGCCGAGCCCGCTTCCCCGTCCGGCGCCCTTTGTTGTGAAGAAGGGCTCGAAGGCCCGCGCGAGCGTTTCCTTCGACATGCCGGTGCCGGTATCCGTCACCGAAATCATCACATATTGGCCGGGTGTTACATCATTATGTGCGCCGGCATAGGTGTCGTCGAGGGTCGCATTGGACGTTTCAATTGTGAGACGGCCGCCATCCGGCATGGCATCGCGCGCATTGACAGCGAGGTTCACAAGCGCCGCTTCGAGTTGGCCGGGATCAATCTCTGAGCGCCACAAGCCACCGGCTCCCGCAATTTCCAGATCGATATCTTCATTCAGTGTTCGCCGCAGCAGGCCTTCAATGCCATTAATTAGCTTGTTGACATCAATGACCTTCGGTTCGAGCGGCTGACGGCGGGCAAAGGCAAGGAGGCGTTTCGTCAGGTCCGAGCCGCGCTCGGCTGCTGTGACGACCGTTTGAGCAAGCTGCCTGCTGCGCGGATTGATCGTCTCGTCGCGTTCAAGCATCTCGCCATTGCCGAGGATCACGGTAAGAAGATTATTGAAGTCATGGGCGATGCCGCCGGTCAACTGGCCAAGCGACTCGATCTTCTGTGATTGCCGGAGATTTTCTTCTGCGGTGCGTTGTGCCGTCACGTCCCGGCAGATGAACATGACCGATTCCGGCAGAAGCCTGCTTGCCGGCGTAAAGACGAAGTTGGCATGGATTTTACGTGCATTCGGTCCCTTGCCGGCGAGACGTCCCTCGAAATCGAACGAGGTTCTTTCCCGATTCGCCAGGGTTCGGAAGCCTTCCAGCCACTTGTCCCGGTCTTCGGGATGTAAAAGCTCCTCGAAGGAGCGGCCGAGCGATGCGTCGAAGCGCGTGATTTCAAGAAAAGTATTGTTGCAGGATTGGATGGCGCCATTGATGCCGAGATACCCGATCCCGGTACCGGAACTGTCGAACAGCTGGCGCAACCGCTCGTCATTCTGGCGGAGCGATAAGCTCGCCGTCTCGAGTGCCTGCAGCCGTTCCGCTTCGGCAACATATCGCTCGCGATATTGCGCGAAGAGATTGAGAAAGAGTGCATAGGACACGAAACTCAGCAGGAAGACCGAAGGTGCACCGAGCTGCAGCGCGTAGTGCTCAATATCTTCCAATGCCAGATAGACCGCGAAGACAAAAGCAGCCGATGCGACGATCAGATAGTCGATGAAGCGTCGGCTTTGGGACGGATTGGTGAATTTGTTGAAGGCGATGAGCGGGAAGTACCAGAAGAGATAGGGGAACATCAGCACGAGTTCGCCTGTCTGATTAAAGGCGACCAATGATGCGGCGGCCAGATAGAAGGCAAAGAAAATCGCTGCCGAGGCCGCTATGAGAGGCAGGTTTTCCGAGGGCTTCAGGACCAGCACAAGCAGCAGGACGCCGGACACGATACCGCAAATGCTGATCAGCCAAATTTCAGCGGTGCTGATCGATCCGGGGACGAAAGAGAAGGCAATGCCGAGCAGCGAGCCCACAAAGGCTATCGAGAGGCCGACCAAGAGGATGGTTCTGGCATGGCGTGCATATTCGGCGCTGGCCTCTGTGAACGGCGTCATCGCATATCCATTGGGCGGGCGTTCTTGAAGGGCTGCAGGCCTCGCACCTGCCCCGGATGCAGCCTGACGCCAGTATAGTGGCGCAATTCGGGGCTTGAGTCATTTGGCCGCGTGGGTGGCGGGCCGGGGCAAAGCACAGTAGAAATCCTGATTTCCGGCAGCGTTAACCCTTTTCTCCAAGCTGGGGTGAAAAGGGGATTGCGTTCCAATAGAATTTGCGGCACCCGCTCTTGGGGGCGGCAGACAAGACGAGCAGGGCAGAAGCGCCATGATCTATCCAGTCATTCTTTCGGGCGGCGTCGGTTCGCGCCTTTGGCCGATTTCGCGCTCGCTTTACCCGAAGCAGCTTCTGCCGCTCGTCTCTGAGCTGCCCATGATGCTGGAGACGGCGCTCCGCGTCCGGCGCGGAGAAGACTTCGCGGCGCCGATCATCGTCTCGAATGACGAACACCGCTTCATCATTGCGCAGCAGATGCGCGATGCGGGCATCGCACCTCTCGCTCATATTCTGGAGCCCCAGGGCCGGAACACGGCGCCTGCTGCAGCGGCAGCCGCCGCCTTCGTGCAGGCGCAGGACCCGAAGGGCATTCTCCTCATCTTGCCGGCCGATCATCACATTTCGAACACTGAGGCCTTTCTCGCTGCGATCGCCAAGGGTGCGACGCTTGCCGACAATGGCCAACTCGTCACTTTCGGGGTTCTGCCTTCGGGCCCCGAGACTGGCTATGGCTATATCAAGCGCGGCAAGGCCATCGGCGGGTCCGGTGCCTATGCCGTGGAACGTTTCGTCGAGAAGCCCGATCTTGAGACGGCGAAGTCCTATCTTGCCGAGGG
>PNMC01000193.1 GCA_013823365.1 Parvibaculum sp.
GTAGCGCCAAGCGCCACGCGCAGTGTCAGCCCCTCGGAGCCGAGCGGCTTTCCCTCCTCGTCCTCGCGCGTCAGTTCCTCAAGCGACGTGCCCGCAATGAAGCAGAGATAGGCAGGCACCAGCGGCAGCACGCAGGGCGAGAGAAAGCTGATAAGGCCGCCCAGCGCGGCCGCGACATATCCGACATCCATCACGACAAATCCGGTTGCTACTGCTGGCGCATCACCGCCGATGCGAGCCAGCCGGCGAACGCCGCAATCAGCACGGCGATAAGACCGTAGAGAAAGGGGTCGCTTTGCGCCCAGCGGTAGATCAGCCGTTCAATACCTCGCTTCTCGATATAAAGGGGCGAGGAGATCGTGTCGATGATTTCGCCGTTCTGAAGCAGGTAAACCTTTGCGGTATATAGTCCCACCGGCACATTCGCCGGAATGTCGACCGTGGCGCGGAAAAGCGTCTGCCCGAGAAAGGTCACACCGCCCGGGAGATTGAGATAAAGCCCTTCGCGGCGCTGGTTGCGGATCAACGCCTTCCAGAAGGCGTTCTCCGCATCGGGTTGCAATATCTGCGGCTGCCCATCGATCGAGTAGGAAGAGGGCGTGCCGGGGTTGATGTTCTCGATGCCGATCCTGAGCGCTCTCAGCGTCTCCGGCTCCGTCGTCACCTCGAGCGGTCTTGTGCTCGCAATGGCGTAATAGCCGGGCACATTGGGATAGGTGACGGAATCATGGTTGATCCAGAGCCCGGCCACGCGCTCCTTTTTCCGCACCGTCATGGGCCGCACGGGCCCCTGCACCACCACGATGACATCGCGATTGACCGCGCGGGTGCCGGGCGTCCGCGCTTCCACGGCTCCGAACAGCAGTATCTGCGTGCCCGTGAAATTCGAGCGGATGGCGACCTGATGCTCGGAAAGGTCGGTGACGAGCACATCCGCGTGCGCAGCCCCGGCCGAAAATATCGCGAGAACGAACAGAAGCGCCGCAATCCGTTTCATCGTGCGGGCCCCATCTCGACGACGGTATAAAGATCGGCAGGCGTTATCACGAGGTCATAGCCGAGGCGGAGCCCGATGAAGAGCAATATCGCCGCAAGCAGCGCGCGCAATTGCTCGGCGGGCATTCTTTCGGCCATGCGCACGCCATATTGCGCGCCGATCACGCCGCCGATCACGAGCAGGAAGCCGAGCACGATATCGACGGTCTGGTTCTCGACCGAATGCAGGATGCCGGTCGCGGCCGCCACGAAGACGATCTGGAAGAAGGACGTGCCGATAACGACATTGGTCGGCATCCGGAGCAGATAGATCATCGCGGGGATCAGGATGAAGCCGCCGCCCACACCCATGATCGCCGACAGCACGCCCACGAAATAGCCGACAAGGACAGGGGGGATCACGCTAATATAAAGCTTCGAGCGGCGGAATCGCATCTTGAAGGGGAGGCCGTGAATCCAGCTGTGATGTCCGCCTCGCCGCGCGGCCGCGGCGCCGCCCCGCGCGGCGCGGATCGCCTTCACGCTCTCCACCATCATCATCGCGCCGATGACCGAGAGAAAGCCGACATAGACGACCGAGATCGCAAGGTCGATCTGGCCGATCGCCGTCAGCACCTTGAATATGTAGATACCGCTGACCGAGCCGAGAAGGCCGCCCGCGAGCAGAACGCTCCCCATCTTGAAGTCGATCGACTTGCGCGCGAAATGCGCGAGCGCCCCCGTCACCGAGGAGGCGACGATCTGGGTTGCCTGCGTGCCGACGGCGACAGCGGGCGGAATGCCGAGAAAGATCAGAAGCGGCGTCATCAGGAAACCACCGCCAATGCCGAACATGCCCGAGAGAAAGCCGACGGCCGCACCCATGGCCAAAATGGTCAGAATGCTGACCGGCAACTCGGCGATCGGAAGATAGATCTGCATGTTGCGCGTGGCTCCGGTTTCCGGAGACCTTCAGGCAGAAAAGCCGCCTCGTGGGAGGAAAAGGTCGGAAATCTGGGTAGCATGTCCCTGCGCAGATTCCCAGAGGAACCGGGGCGCAAGGGCGGTGTCAGCTCAGCCGCGCTTCGAGCGAGCGCAGTGTCTCCTGCGTGACCGTTCCCGTCATCGAGAGACCTTCGGTCATCTGGTATTCGAGAATGGCATCGCGCGTCCGCGGGCCCATCAGCCCGTCGGGCGATCCGGCATCGTAACCGAGCCTGTTCAGAAGCTCCTGCGTGCGGGCGATATCGGTCTTCGTCGTCGGCCCGCTATTGCCGGTCAACGATGACACGTCCCACTGCTTCAGCGATGAAAGATCGCCATTGGCCACAGGGTCCGGGGTCTTCGCGCGCCAGGTGCCGGAGGCGACCTTCGCGCGGGCGAGGTCTTCGGCGCCGAGCTCCGTCGCAAGCGCGTCGCGCTTCGCGGCCGCGCCCTGGTCGCCGCCTTTTGCGGCTATGTCGAGCCACTTGTAGGCATCGACGGGGTTCTTCGGAATGCCGAGGCCCCGTTCGTTCAGGATTGCGAGATTGTACTGGCTGTCGCCAAGGCCGAAATCGGCGGCCTGGGTGAACCAGCCAGCCGCCGTCTTGAAGTCCTGCGCCGTACCGCGCCCTTCGGCATGGATCACGGCGAGATTGTGCATGGCCTTCACATTACCGCCCTGCGCGGCCTTTTCGTACCAGTCGCGTGCAAGACGGTCGTCCTGCTTCACGCCGCGGCCCTTTTCGTACTGCGTGGCGAGACGGTATTGCGCGGCGGCAAGGCCCTGGTTGGCGGCGCGCTCGAACCACTTGGCGGCTTCCGCCATGTCCTGTTTCACGCCTTCGCCATTCGCCAGCCGGTTGCCGACTTCGTATTGCGCGGCCGCATCGCCCCGGTTGGCCGCATCCATCAGCGTCACCTGAACCGGCTCCACGGCGACCGGCGTCGCGGGCGCGGCCGTAAGCGGCGGAGCGGGCGTCAGTGTGGCCGTGCCCGCAGGCGTTGCGGTCGCGGCGGCTGCGGCCGCCGGAACGAGCGCCTCGTTCGCGGCGCCGTTGGCTTCTCCAGGCGTGGCGGACGCCGGAGCTTCCGCTCCGCTTGCCGCGGCATCGTCTGCCCCGGCGTCCTCCGGACTGGCCTCCGGATCGGTTGTTTCATTGCGCGGCGTGTCGAGCACCATGGGCTGCTCGCCCATCGGCAGCGCCTGTTCCGTGACGGGCGCGACGGGCGCAGGCCCGCTCTGCAGCATCACATAGGCCCCTGCCAGCACGGCAAGCGCGATGAAGCTGACGGCAACGCCGAGAACAAGCTTGCGGCGGCGGCCTTCGCCCTCGTCCTGCGCCGAATAGCGGGCAGGCGGGGCACCGAAGCCTGCGCCCTGCTCCCCGCCATGAAAGGGCTCGGGCCGCGTATGGGAGCCGCCCTGGGCGGCCGCCTGCGCTGCGCGCCTTGCGGCGGCGAGAAAATCGTTTGCCGCGCGCTCGCCGGCGTTCTGCACGGGTTCTTCGGGATCGGGCGGAATGATGCCGTCATCGACGCCACGCATATCGGCGTCGTCATAGGCTTCATCCGCCCGTTCGGCGAAAGGGGGAGGGGCTGCCTCTTCGAAATTGCCTGCGCTGCGTCGATCGCCCGCATAAGGAGGCGCCTCGCGGCCGGCATCATAGGTTTTATGGCGCGTCGAGCGCATTTCGCTGCGCGCGGGTGCATCCCAGTCGCCCGGGCCGAAAGCAGGTCCGAGATTGCTGCCGATCGACGGCGGCATCATGGGTGGCGCATCGAAGCCGGGCAGACCATAGCCCGCCCCGGAGGGCGGGAAGCCCCCGGGCAGACCGCCAACAGTGAGTTGCGGCGAAAGCGAAGCCTGGGCCTTTGCAGCCTTCGTTTCCTTTTCGAGCGAGTTGAGACGGCTCGTCATGCGCTCGATCATGGCCTGCAGCGAGGTCAGTGCCTCGCGCTCGCGGCCTTCCGTGGCGGACAGGGTTTCGCCGATACCGGCAATCGCCTTTTCCACGGTCTGCGCGGCTTCCATCGTCAGCCGTTCGTTGTTTTCAAGCCGCTGCGCCATCTGCTCGAAGCGGGTCGCCAGTGCGTCCGGCACTTCCGTTCGATGCGCGCGGTCGAGGTCCTCGAGCTTTCGCGCGATATTCGTGACCGAGCTTTCGAAGGTCTTGACGCTCTGGTCGGCGCGGCTTTCGGTGCGCTCGAGCCGTTCGGCAAGCTTCTCGATATTGCTCTGGAGCTTTTCGATAACGGCGCGCTGGTTCTCGGCTTGGGACTTCTCCTCGATGGCGCGAAGCGCGGCTTCGACAGCTTGCGGGCCGATGCTGGTGACGCCCTGTTCCATCTTTTCAAGGCGCGTCGCAAGCTGCAGCAGCGTATGTTCGAGCGTCTGTTCGCGGCGCTTGGCTTCCTCGCGCTTGGCTTCCTGCTCGGCGCTTTCGACGCGATGAGAAAGCGATGCAAGAGAGTCGCGAATTTCCGCCAGCGTGCTGTCGGTGCGCTGCTCGGCGGTTTCGAGGTGATCGACGACCGCGCTCACCGCCTTTTCAAGCGTCTGGATGGTGCGCTGGTCTTCCGGGCGCAATCCTCCCCGCGCCCGTTCGCTGCGCTCCATGCGCTCGCCGAGCGCCTGAAGCTTGCGCTCCAGCGGATCGAGCCCCCGCGCATCCGAATATCTTTCCTCCATCTCGTACTCCGACTGATCGAGGCGCTGGGCGAGCTGGCCCACCGTTGCTTCGAGCTTGCGCGTCATTTCTGCATTGCGCCGTTCGCTGCTGTCGACGCGTTGCACCAGTTCGCGGACCGCCTCACCGAGGGGACCGAGATCGATCGCCGGTCTGGGCTGCGGGGCTTGCGGAGCGGCCGGTTGAGGGGCCTCCGCATGTCTGCTCTGCATGGCAGAAGGCTCCTGAAGGCCTACCTCATCGGTGCCGGAGTCCATGATGACCTGGTTGAGCCACGCGCCGAGCGTTACACCC
>PNMC01000194.1 GCA_013823365.1 Parvibaculum sp.
GCTCTCGATGCAGAACGAAGAGCCCCCGGCGAACTACTTCGCCGACGAGCTCGACCCGTCGCGCTACACGCCGAACGCGATCCGTCAGCTCGGCGTCCGCTAATCGCGGAAGCAAGGAATGGCGAGGCCGGACCCGGAAACGGGTCCGGCCTTCTGCTGTTGCGGGGCCTGAGGGACGCCGCGTTCACCACGCCGGCCCATCGAGCGACAGTTTTTTCACGTCACCAAGACGGCGCCGAAAAAATGCGCTATAAGAGCCGAAAACCGCTATAAGAAACCGCAAAACAGGGGGTTGCCGCCTTGCTGGCGGAGACCGGACAAACCGGTCCCGGACAATCAGGCAGCGGCCGGAAATGCCCGAGTGCAGGAGCTCCAGTTCATGTCGTCTAATCTTTCTGCCGTATCCCGTTGGGCGCAGCGTCTGCGTCTTGTCTCTTTTGCCGCGCTGGGCGCTATTGCCCTGTCCCTCGGCCCGGCCATGCTGCCGGCCTCTGCAGAGGAAGATGGCGAGGCGGGTCCGGAATATGCAATGCAGTCGGCGCTCGCCGCAGAGTCTCTGCTGCTCGATGCGACCTATGCCAATGGCCGCCTGATCGCCGTCGGCGAATTCGGCCATATCGTTCTCTCGGATGACCGCGGCGCCACATGGCGCCAGGCACAATCCGTTCCGACTCAGGCAACGCTGACCGGCGTCACCTTTGTGGGTGAGAAGGTCGGCTTTGCCGTCGGTCACGACGCGACGGTCTTGCGCACGACCGATGGCGGCGAGAACTGGGATCTCGTCTATAACGACCCCGAATCGGAAATGGCTTTCATGACGGTCTTTTTCGAGGATGAGAATCGCGGCTTCGCGATGGGCGCCTTCTCCTTCATCGTCGAAACGACGGATGGCGGCGACACCTGGGAAGAGCGTTCGCTCAGCGAGGGCGTTCTGGACGACTTCCACCTCAACAAACTTTTCTCCGCCAATAATGGCGACCTCTATGTGGCGGCGGAATTCGGCGTCGTCTATCGTTCGACCGACAAGGGCCGTACCTTCGAGCGCATCCAGACGCAGTACGAGGGTTCCTTCTGGGGCGGCTTCGGCATGAGCGACGGCTCGGTCATGGTCTTCGGCATGCGCGGCAATGCGTTCCGCTCCTATGACAATGGCCAGACCTGGGTGAGGGTCGATACCGGCACCGACAAGTCGATCGCTGGCGGCGTGCAGCTCGGCAATGGCAAGATCGTTCTGGTCGGCCTGCAGGGCTATGTCGGCTACAGCGAAGACAACGGCAAGAGCTTCGTCGAAGTGACGCGCGCCGACCGTCTCGGCTATGCCGCCGTCACCGACGGACCGGACGGCCAGATCGTCGTTTTCGGTGAGCCGGGCGCCAAGCTGATGCCGGACGATATGGAAAAGGCGCGCGAGCAGGTCGGTGCGCGGATCAGCATCACGCATATGGACAGCGACAGCTGAGCCAGCCCGAGACGAAAAATGCAAGGAGCCCCGGACCGCAAGGCCGGGGCTCTTTCCTTTGGGGAAAGGGCGCGCCACAATCCCTTCAAAGGCCGGATACAAGGCCGATGCGTCAAGGGAGGGTGTCATGACGGAAGAGATCGATTTCAGCCGCTATACGCGCATCAAGGCGAGCCGGAAGGGCCGCGTGCTCACGCTCGCTCTCAGCAATCCGGCCTTGATGAATGCGGTCGATGGCGAGATGCACCGCGAACTCTCGCGCATCTTTCTCGACGCGGCGGACGATCCCCTCTCCGACATCATCGTGCTCACGGGCGACGGCGCTGCCTTTTCGGCGGGCGGCGATCTCAACTGGATGAAGCGCGGCTTCGAGGCGGGCGAGAAGGGGCCGGATGCGGCAGAGGCGAAGCGCATCGTCTTTTCGCTGCTCGATCTCGAAAAGCCGATCATCGCGAAAGTGCGCGGGCCCGCGGTGGGCCTCGGCGCGACCATCGCGCTGATGTGCGACGTGATCTTTGCGAGCGACAATGCGCGCTTCGCGGACCCGCATGTGCGCGCCGGCATCGTAGCGGGCGATGGCGGGGCGATCATCTGGCCGCAGCTTGTCGGCTATGCGCGCGCCAAGGAATATCTCATGACGGGCGATCCGGTGCCCGCCGCGGAAGCCGAACGCATCGGCCTCATCAATCATGTCGTGCCCGATGCCGAACTCGATGCCCGTGTCGAAGCTTTCGCGGACAAGCTCGCAGGCGGTGCGATCCAGGCGATCAAGTATTCGAAAGTGTCGGTCAATATCGGGCTGAAGCAGCTCGCGCATACGATCCTCGATACGTCGATCGGCTATGAGATGCTCACCTTCACGACGGATGACCACAAGGAGGCGGTGCGCTCCTTCCTCGAAAAGCGCAAGCCCGCTTTCACGGGGCGCTGAAAGATGGATGCCGCCATGGGTGAGCTTCCGCTCAATTTCGACGAACCCGAGCATGTGCGCATGCTGCGCGAGACCACGCGCCGCTTCGTCGAGGCGGAGATGTCGCGCGAGAAGGCGCGTGAGTGGGACAGAGGCAATATCTATCCCGCCGGGGTGATGAAGAAGCTCGGCGAGATGGGCATGACGGGGCTCACCGTCGAGGAGCGGTACGGCGGTGCCGGCGTCGACATCTATGCGACCATGGCCGTCATCGAGGAAATCGCGAAACGTTCCGTGGCGGTCGCCTGCCCCTACATCATGGCGGTCTGTTATGCAGGCATGAATCTCGGCGAGAGCGCGAGCGAGGAGCAGAAGCAGGAGCTTCTGCCGAAGGTCGCGTCGGGCAATCTTCTCTTCGCCTATGGGCTTTCCGAGCCCAATGTCGGCGGCGATCTCGCAACCGTCGAAACGACGGCGCGGCGGGATGGCGACGACCTCATCGTCAACGGTACGAAGCGCTGGTGCACGGGCGCCCATATCGCCGACTATATCTTCTGCCTGCTGCGGACCGGGCCGAAGGAAGAGAAGTACAAGAATCTTTCGATCGTGCTGATCCCGCCAAAGCTTCCCGGCATCACCATCACGCCGCTCGGCCATCTCGGCATTCGCGGCGTCGAGACGAAAGACGTGATCTTCGAGGATGTGCGCGTGCCCGCCGCCAATATTCTCGGCGGCGAGGCGATGTGGAACAAGGGCTGGAACCAGCTTGCCGGCCGCGCGCTCGAAGTGGAAAAGCTCGAACTCTCGGCCTGCGCGCTCGGCCTGGCCGAAGCCGCCCTTGCCGATGCCTGGGCCTATTCGGAGGACCGGGTGCAGTTCGGCCGCGCGATTGCAGGCCATCAGGCGGTGCGGCACACGCTTGCCGAAGCGCAGACGAAGGTCCGCGCCATGCGGCTCATGCTTTACAGTGCGGCCTGGCTTGCCGATCAGGGGCGGCCCTGCTCGGTCGAGACGTCGATGGCCAAGCTCTTCTGCTGCGAGACGGCGGCGAAAGTGACGCAGATGTGCATGCGCGTCACGGGCGCCTATGGCCTTTCCGACCAGATGGATATGGAGCGCTACATGCGGGATGCGGTGAGCTTGCCCATTGTCGGCGGCTCATCCAACATGCAGAAAAACAACATCGCGAACCGGCTGAAGCTCGGCGCCTGAACCAGGGGAGGGCGGCATGACCGCAACGGACAAGGCGAAGAAGACAAGCGCGGATCTTCTCGCGGCGGCGGAGGCATTCGCGCCCGAGATTGCGGCCCGCGCCGCCGAGATCGAGGCGAACCGTTTTTTGCCGCAGGATATCGCCACGCACTTTGCGAAAGCGGGGCTCTACCGGCTTTGCGTGCCTGCCGAATATGGCGGGCTTGAAAGCCATCCGGGCGAACTCGTGAAAGTGGTCGAGCGCATTGCGCAGGCGGATGGCTCGGCTGCCTGGTGCGTTTTCATCGGCGCAACGTCCGGCCTTGTCGCCGCCTTCCTCGAACCTTCGGAAGCAAAGCGCATTTTCGGCGATCCGCTCACCATCACGGCGGGTGTCTTCGCGCCGCGCGGCAAGGCGGTCAGGGCAAGCGAAGGCGGTGCCGAGGGCTACCGCGTGACGGGCCGCTGGCAATGGGGCTCGGGCTCGCGCAATGCGCAGTGGATTTCGGGCGGCTGTGTGATCCTTGGCGATGACGGGAAGCCCGAAATGGCCGCCGAAGGCATTCCGCAGAACCGCATGATGATTTTCGAGGCGGATCAGGTGCATCTCCACGACACATGGGATGTGTCCGGCCTTTGCGGCACGGGCAGCACGGATTTCGAGGTGCAGGATCTCTTCGTGCCGGCCACGCGCGCGGTGAGCCTCGTCAGCGACAAGCCGCTGAAGCGGCCGCTCTATTGCTTCCCGACCTTCGGCCTGCTCGGCATCGGCATTGCCGCCGTGTCGCTCGGTCTTGCGCGCGGCGCGATCGACGGACTTGTCGAGCTTGCGGGCGGCAAGACGCCGCAAGGCTCGTCGAAGCCGCTGGCGTTGCGCGCCAAGGCGCATCTCGATGTGTCGGAGGCGGAAGCGCTGACGCGTTCGGGCCGCGCCTATCTCATGGAAGCGATCGAGACGGCGTGGGAAGCGGCCACGAAGACCGGCGAGATCACGGTGGCGCATCGCCGTGACCTGCGCATCGCAACGACGCATGCGGTGCGCTCGGCCACGAAGGCCGTCGATCTCATGTATACGCTGGCGGGCGGCAGCTCCGTCTATCGCAACTCCGCGCTGCAGCGCCAGTTCCGCGACGTCCATGTCGCGACACAGCACATGATGGTGTCGGACGCGACCTATGAACTGACGGGACGGCTGCTGCTCGGCGTGCCGACCAATACGGCGATGCTCTGACGCGCGCCCTCAAGGATTTCAAAACCGCAAAGAGAAAGACGGATATGACAAAGGAAAGAAAAGGCCGCGTCGAAGGCAAGATGGCCTTCATCACC
>PNMC01000195.1 GCA_013823365.1 Parvibaculum sp.
GGCCTTATGGCGGCGGAGAACGGGCGGGCCTTCCTCGCCCGACATCCATTTGTCGCCCCAGTCGAGCAGCGAGAGCATGACGGGATAGAGGTCGAGGCCCTTTTCGGTGAGACGATACTCCTCGCGGCGCGGACGCTCCTGATAGGGCACTTTAGTCAGCACGCC
The DNA here is from genome assembly GCA_013823365.1 of Parvibaculum sp. Taxonomy (GTDB): domain Bacteria; phylum Pseudomonadota; class Alphaproteobacteria; order Parvibaculales; family Parvibaculaceae; genus Parvibaculum. The sequence continues at coordinate 166 of PNMC01000195.1, forward strand.
GGCATCGGTGAGTTTCTTCAGCCGGTCGGCAAGGACGTGGCGGGCGATGCCGAGGCGCTGTTCGAATTCCTCGAAGCGGCGCACCCGCAGGAAACATTCGCGCAGCACAAGCAGCGTCCAGCGGTCGCCCACAATCGACAGCGAACGAGCCAGCGAACAGGGCTCCCGATCCAGCTCTTCCCAGCGCATGATGTCTCCTTTGGCGGCAGTATAGCTTGACAGGTTCCCTTTCGGAACCCATGTTTGCCTGATAGTTCTAAATCGGAACTTACTTTTCAGCCCCAGCCAGCGGAGGCCCGGCCATGAGCGAGAAGAAAGCGGCGATCATCATCGGCGCGGGCGATGCGACGGGCGGCGCTGTAGCCAAACGCTTCGCCAGGGGCGGCTATGTGGCCTGCGTGACGCGGCGGAGCGCAGAGAAGCTTCAGCCGCTGCTCGACGAAATCAAGGCGGCGGGTGGCGAGGCGCGCGGCTTCGGCTCGGATGCGCGCGACGAGGCGCAGGTGATCGAGCTGTTCTCGACGGTGGAGCGCGAGGTCGGCCCCGTCGAGGCGCTCGTCTTCAATATCGGGGCGAATGTGAATTTCCCCATCACGGAAATGACCGAGCGCGTCTATCGCAAGGTCTGGGAGATGGCGGCCTTTGCGGGCTTCCTGACGGGACGCGAGGCGGCGCGCGTGATGAGCCCCCGCGGCCGCGGCACCATCATCTTTACCGGCGCGACGGCGAGCCTTCGCGGGGGGCCGGGCTTTGCGGCCTTCGCCGGCGCGAAATTCGCGCTCCGCGCGCTCGCACAAAGCATGGCGCGGGAGCTTGGGCCTAAGGGCATTCACGTCGCGCATCCGATCATCGACGGTGCGATCGACACGGCCTTCATCCGCGACAATTTTCCGCCGCGCTATGCGCTGAAGGAGCAGGACGGGATTCTGAATCCCGAGCATATCGCGGAAGCCTATTGGCAGCTCCATGTGCAGCCGCGCGACGCCTGGACGCATGAGCTCGATCTCAGGCCGTGGATGGAAACCTTCTGAATAGCGTTGTGAATCACCGAAGGCAGCACAACGAATTGCCATCCATATCTCCCACCCTCCCCTTGTGGGAGGGTCGAAAAATTCAAGCGGCGCGCGGAATTTTTCGGGGAGGGGTGAGCGAGTGAAACGATGACGCGCCATAAGCCGATAACAGAGTCCCCCTCCCCGAACGAGCTTACGCTCGTTCGACCCTCCCACAGGGGGAGGGTGGTTTGGAGGGCGGACGGAACAGACGAGACAAAACAAGTGAAGCAGGGAAACTGAACAATGACGAAGAAAGTGGAATTCCTTTTCGATTTCGGCAGTCCGAATGCCTATCTGTCGTGGAAGGTGGTGCCGGAGATCGAGAAGCGCACGGGCACGAAGTTTCAATATGTGCCGGTGCTGCTCGGCGGCATTTTCAAGGCGACGAACAATGTCTCGCCCGTGATCGCCAATCAGGGCATCAGGAACAAGAACGAATACCAGTTCATCGAGATCGAACGCTTCGTGAAGAAGCACGGGCTCACGAAATTCAAGTTCAATCCGCATTTCCCGGTGAACACGTTGCAGATCATGCGCGGTGCGATTGCAGCGGAAGTGGAAAACATATTGCCGAAATACATGGATGCGGTGATGGCCGCGATGTGGGAAGACGGCAAGAAGATGGACGATCCGGATGTGATCAAGACAGTGCTCGATGCAGCCGGCATCGACGGGGCGCATATTCTGGCGCGGACCGGCGAGGCGGATGTGAAGGCGAAGCTCGCCGCGAATACGGAAGAGGCCGTCAATCGCGGCGCCTTCGGTATCCCGACCTTCTATGTCGATGACGACATCTATTTCGGCAAGGACCGGCTGCGCGACGTGGAAGAAGCGATCTTGGAGGCCTGAGTTTCCCGGCGTCAAACCGGGCACCATTGCGGCGGGCGGTGCGCTGTGGCACACCCCGGCGCAAACCCGATCCGTAGTGAGTGAGCGATGAACGCACCTGCCCCCATCACCCGGCCGATCTTTACCCGCGACGGTGATCTATGGGCGCCCGACCCTTATGCGGCGGGGCCTTTCCGTGGGCTTTATGGCGGCGCGGTGGCGGGACTTGTCGGCGCGGCGATGGAAGAACATGCGCTGGGTGAAGGCTGGGGCGTGCCGCTTTCGGCCTCGGTCACGATATTGCGGCCGGCGCCGCTCTCACCGCTGCGCACGGAAGTGAGCGTGCTGCAGGCGGGAAGGCGCAATGCGGTCGCCGAATGCCTGCTGACCGATCCGGCGACGGAAAAGCTGATCGCCAAGGGACAGGCGATCTTTGTGCAGCCCGCGCCGATGAGCGCAGCGCCGCTGACGCCAGAACCTGAGGGGTGCAACTGGGCGGCGGCCCCGGAAACCCTGCCGCTCTGGGCGAACGGGCGGCGGCCGGAGCATGTGAACTTCCTCCATATTCTCGACATGCGCGATGAGAACGACGCCGCGGGAAATCCCGGCATCCGCTGGTCGCGCATGACGCGGCCGCTGATGCCCTTCGCATCGCTGCTGGGCACGCTTTTCACCGCCGCCGACAATGCCTCCGCCTTCTGGCTTTCTGCGAGCGGCGCCTGGCCCACCAATTTCGGCTTCCCGAATGTCGATGTCTCGGTGCATGTGGCCCGCGCGCCGAGGGGCGAGTGGATCGGCGTCAAGCCCGATGCGATGCTGCATGAAAGCGGCATGGGAATGAGCGAAGGCGCGCTTTACGACGAGGCGGGGCTGCTTGGCCGGACCTGCCAGACCAACCTCATCGTGGCCCGCGGCTGAGGCGATTTTCGCCCGCAGCCATGCTATGACTTTGTGATGGCACTCACCGACGAACAGCTTGAAAGATACGCACGGCATATCGTGCTGAAGGAGATCGGCGGGCCGGGGCAGCGCAAGCTCCTCGAGGCGCGGGTGCTTGTGATCGGCGCGGGTGGGCTCGGGAGCCCCTGCCTTATCTATCTCGCGGCGGCGGGCGTCGGCACGATCGGTATCATCGACAATGACACGGTATCGCTTTCGAACCTGCAGCGGCAGATCGCGCATGGCACGGGCGATATCGGCCGCGCGAAAACGGAAAGCGCGGCGGAGGCGGCGCGGAGCATCAACCCGGATGTGAAGATCGTTCAGCACAAGGAGCGCCTCACCGGCGCCAATGCGATTTCCATCATTTCGCAATATGACGTGGTGGCGGATGGCTGCGACAATTTCGAGACGCGGTTTCTGGTGAACGACGCCTGCTATTTCGCGAAGGTGCCGCTCGTCTCCGCCGCGGTAGGTCAGTTCGAAGGGCAGGTCGCGACCTTCCGCGCCTTCGAACGCGATGCGGAGGGGCGCCCAAAACCCAATTACCGCGACTTCATCGGCGAGACACCGCCACCGGGTTCCGTGCCGACCTGCGAGGAAGCGGGCGTGATCGGCGCGCTGACCGGCGTTGTCGGCTCGCTGCAGGCGCTCGAAGTCATCAAGGAAATCACCGGCGCGGGGACGAGCCTTGCGGGGAAGCTCCTCATCTACGACGCGCTCGACACGCGTTTCCGCACGCTGACGCTCAAATGGGACCCGAAGAATCCGCTGACGGGGGAGAATCCGGCGATCACGGATTTGAGCAGGTATACCACCTAGACTTATATGATACTTAGTGGTATAGATGTCACATGAGGCGATACCAGACCAAGGTATTTGCGAAATGGGCGCGCAAGGAGCGCCTGAAAGACAACGACCTTGTCCGGGCGGCTCTCGAAATCGAACGCGGCCTTGTCGACGCCACGCTCGGCAAGGCACTGGTCAAGAAGCGGATCGCCCGATCAGGCAGCGGCAAGAGCGGTGGCTATCGCACCATTGTCATGTTCCGCGCCGCGACTCGGCTGATCTTTCTCTATGGCTTTCCGAAGAACGCCAAGAGCACGCTGACGGAACGGGAACTGGAAGCCTATCTTGCGCTGGCGCGGATTTTCGACGGAAAGACCCAAGACGAAATCGAGGCGCTTTGCGAGGCTGGCGAGTTGAAGGAGATCGGTACAGATGAGTAGCAAAAGGCGCGCAGGCTCAGATGCCCTCAAGGCCGCGCATGAAACAGCGAAGGGTCTTTTCAAGGCCGGCGCAATCGACCACACGACGATGAGCGAGTTCGACGCGCTTTGCCTCGAACCGGTTCACGCCCTTTCGCCGAACAAGATCAAAACGCTGCGCAAGCGGCACAAGGTGAGCCAGCCGGTCTTCGCCGCCTATCTCAATGTCAGTGCAGCCACCGTGAAGGCCTGGGAGCAGGGCGCGAAAAAGCCGACCGGCGCGTCGCTTAAACTGCTCAATCTTGTCGAACGGAAAGGGCTCGAAGCGGTCGCGTGAAACCGCCTCACATGATCGCGGGGATCACGCGATCGGGCGGGCGGTGGCCGTCCATGAAGGTCTTGATGTTGACGATGACCTTGCCGCCCATTTCGACGCGGCCCTCGATCGTCGCCGAGCCCATATGGGGCAGCGAGATGACATTGGGAAGCTTGATGAGGCGCGGGCTGACGGAGGGCTCATGCTCGAAGACATCGAGCCCGGCGCCTGCGAGTTCGCCGGCTTCCAGCGCGCGGATAAGCGCA
>PNMC01000196.1 GCA_013823365.1 Parvibaculum sp.
CGGCGATGTCTACAAGGTGACGGGCAACAAGACCTGGATCACGCATGCCGCCCGCGCGGACGTGATGACGCTTCTCTGCCGCACCAATGACGAGCCGGGCTACAAGGGGCTTTCCATGCTGCTCGCGGAAAAACCGCGCGGCGACGATGCGAACCCCTTCCCCGCTGAAGGCATGACGGGCGGCGAAATCGAAGTGCTCGGTTATCGCGGCATGAAGGAATTCGAGATCGGCTTCGACAATTTCGAAGTGAAGGCCGAAAACCTGCTCGGCGGCGAAGAGGGCCAGGGCTTCAAGCAGCTGATGCAGACCTTCGAAAGCGCGCGTATCCAGACGGCGGCCCGCGCCGTCGGCGTCGCGCAATCGGCGCTTGAACTAGGCCTCCGCTATGCGCAGGAGCGCATCCAGTTCGGCAAGCCGATCTTCACCTTCCCGCGCGTCTTCGGAAAACTCGTGATGATGGCGGTAGAGATCATGGTGGCGCGCCAGCTCACCTATTTCGCCGCGCGCGAAAAGGACGGGGGCCGGCGCTGCGACCTTGAAGCCGGCATGGCGAAGCTCCTTGCCGCACGTGTCGCCTGGGCGGCGGCGGACAACGCCTTGCAGATCCATGGCGGCAATGGCTTCGCGCTCGAATATCCGGTGAGCCGCGTGCTTTGCGACGCGCGCATTCTCAACATTTTCGAAGGCGCGGCCGAAATCCAGGCGCAGGTCATTGCGCGCCGGCTGCTCGAAGGCGGGAACTGACACCATGAACGATATTTTCACCTGGGCAGGTCCCATCGCCCTTCTTGCCGTGCTCGTGGTTCTCATTCTCGGGCTCTGGAACATGATGCGCGGCGGCTCCGCAAGCCGTTCCCAGACATTGATGCGCTGGCGCGTCGGCCTACAATTCCTTGCCCTCGTCATCATCATGACCGGGCTCTATTTTGCTTCGCGCTGACATAGCGCTGCCTCGGCGGCGGCTCTAAGGGAGAAGCGATCATGGCGGACAGAACCATATCGGCGGCGGAACTGCCGAAAAAACGCGTCACCATTTCCGGCCGCCATATGGCCTATGCCGAAATGGGCGAAGGCGACCCGATCGTCTTCCTCCACGGCAACCCCACCTCGTCCTATCTCTGGCGCAATGTCATGCCACATCTGGCGGATCAGGGCCGCTGCATAGCACCCGACCTGATCGGCATGGGCGACAGCGAGAAGCTCGAACCTTCCGGCCCCGAGCGCTACACCTTCCGCGAACATCGCCGCTTTCTCGATGCCTTTCTCGAAACGCTGGGCATCGAGCGGAATGTGACGCTCGTCATCCATGACTGGGGCTCCGCGCTCGGCTTCGACTGGGCGAACCGGCATCGCAGCGCCGTCGAGGGCATCGCCTATATGGAAGGAATTGTCCGCCCGCTGACATGGGATGAATGGAACAAGGACGCACGCCGCATCTTCGAAGGCTTCCGCTCGGATGCCGGCGAAGAGATGATCCTGAAGAAGAACCTCTTCATCGAGGCCGTGCTGCCGGGCTCGATCCTGCGGAAACTCACCGACGAGGAAATGGCGGCCTATCGCCGTCCCTTCGCCGAGGAAGGTGAGGCGCGCCGCCCCACCCTCTCATGGCCCCGCCAGATCCCGCTTGATGGCGAACCCGCCGACATGGTCGAGATCGCGGACGATTATGCGAACTGGATGTCCCAGAACGAACTGCCGAAACTTTTCGTGAATGCCGAGCCCGGCGCAATCCTCATCGGTGCGCAGCGCGAATTCTGCCGGAGCTGGAAGAACCAGACCGAAGTGACCGTGAAGGGCAATCACTTCCTCCAGGAAGACAGCCCGCACGAAATCGGCGAGGCCATAGCGAACTGGCGCAAGGGCTGGAAGAAGTAAGGCAACTAACCGCTTGCCACGCACCGCGCCCCGGCATCCCAGCGCCACGAGGGCATACCGCTGATCTCCACGCCGCCGAGCCAGCGGGGCGGTGGATCAAGCGAAAGATAGTCGCGCCTCCCTTCGAGACAATCCCGCCCGGCCGCCGTGATCGAAACCATGCGCCGTTGCCACTCTTCTCCCGGCTCGATCAGAAGCGGCGGCTCGCCTGCCCTGCTCATTTCGTGCACGCCGTGCCAGAACATGAGATCGCCGAGCCATGGAAGGGGCTCATGGTCTCGCATCAGCTTCGAGAATATGCGGCCGGCAGGCATGGGCCCATGCTCATGGAGCACGGTCAGGATGATGCGCTGCGTGAGAGACAAGCCAGCGGCAACATCCGGCAGTTCCTGCAGGTGACGAAAAAGAGCGCGGGAGAGAAACGGCAACTCTTCGGCGCCCCCCTCCGCTATGACCCACAACTCCCTGGGATCGGGCACACGCAGCGCATCCCACGCACGCGCGCCGAGCATAAACTGCGCTTCCGTAACCGGCCTTCGTCTCTCCCAGAGAAGACGGAGCGCTTCCGGCGGCAATTGCCCAAGTCCCCAGAAGGGAACGGCACCGGGAAAATCGCCGGTGGCAACGATTTCGACAAACGGGCGGCCCGGACAATCCGCGAGACAGGAAAGTAGGCGGATGAGGATCAGCTGATCGTAGCTGTCATGCTCGAACCAGAGAGCAACGCGTCCATAGTCCGAGACCCGCTGCAAGGCAGCTTCCTCCGCCTCGAGCTTCGCCCGCGTTTCCCTTTCTCCTTCTCCGCGCCATCTCGCATAGGCATCGGCGACGAAATGAATACGCCGTTCGAGCCAATCGGCGCTTGAGACGACGGGCCCGTCGCACAAGGGGTTTGAATATTCGAGGAAGGCACCCGCAATCCCGGCGCTCCGCAAAGGCTGGGCGATATCGTTGCCGCAGCGAATATGGAGTGTCGGCATGTCGCCATCCGGCACCGCAGAACGCGCAATCGCGGCCTCCGCCTCATCCAGCGATGTTATGTGCGCTTTGAGAGCGGGCCAGCTCGGAAGCTTGAGTTCGCGCGCGATCACCCATTGGGCATCGGCAAGTTTGAAGGCACCGGGATCGCTGGCCAGTCTGTCTTTGAGTGCAGCAACGCGGGCAAGAGCCTGAGGATCGCCGGCGGCAACCGCACGGCGCAGTTCCTTGGCGCGCTTCCTCTGCTGATCGAGATTGGGACGAAAGGGATTTGAAGCCGCACTGCGGCTGTCATAGGTCATGGCCGTTTCCTCTTCATCGAGCGTCCGTGTCCGCCTGTCAGACCGAAAAGGAAACCGTGAAACGGGTTTACATTTCTCTGGTCGCGGGCGCAGCCCTTTCCGCGGACATGGAGGCATCGACCAAGCCTTCAGAGAAGGCTTGCCGATTCAATGGCCAGGGTCAAGCCACCCGTCGATCTTGCCCCCTGCATCTCCATATCCTGCTTGATGCTTGATCTCGCGCGCCGTTCGGGCGAGTCTCGGGAACCTTGGCAACCGGGGGAGATCGAGATCATGAAGGACACAGCTTCCGTCAATTCGAGCTTCAGCACGTCGATGAAAAGCCTGCATTGGGCAATTGCCGTGCTTGTGCTGCTGATGATCTATGGCGGCTTCACCCTGAGCCGCGAGACGGCGACGCTGCATTTCGGCTTCGGCATCGTCATCCTCGCCTTGATGGTGATCTGGCTCGCCACGAAACGCCGTTCCGCGCGTCCGGCCTATCCGCCCATGCCGCGCTGGCAGGAAATCGCCGCCAAGGCCGTTCATCACAGCCTTTATGCGAGCGTGACGCTGCAGCCGGTCTTCGGCTTGATGATGGCGACGACGTCACAGCGCGAGCCTGTCGCCTTTTATGTCATCCCGTTGAAGATTGCGCAGAACGATACGATCAATGCCATCGGCCATACGCTGCACGGGATCAATGCCTGGATTCTGACGGCGCTCGTCGCGGTGCATATCCTGGCCGCGCTTTATCACCACTTCTACCTGAAGGACAATGTGCTGCGGCGCATGGCTCCCTTCGCGAAACCCTGACCGGACAAAATGGTCACGCTGAACAAGATTTATACGAAAACGGGCGACAAGGGCACGACGGCTCTGGCGACGGGAGAGCGCGTGCCGAAGCATGCGCTCAGGATTGAAAGCTATGGCACGGTGGACGAGACCAATTCCGTGATCGGCATGGTGCGGCTTCATACCGCCGCCCTGCCGGAGCTCGACGCCATGCTCGGCCGCATCCAGAACGAACTCTTCGATCTCGGCGCCGACCTCGCGACACCTGCGAAGGACGAGACGCTCGGCTATGAGCCCCTGCGGATTCTGGACAGCCAGGTGAGCCGCCTCGAGCAGGAGATCGATGAACTCAACGCATCGCTCTCCCCGCTCAAATCCTTCATCCTGCCGGGAGGCACACCGGCCGCCGCCCATCTCCACCTCGCCCGGACGGTCTGCCGCCGGGCGGAACGGCTTGTGACGGCGCTGATGGAAGGTCCGCATGAGATGGTGAACGAGGCAGGCTTGCGCTATCTGAACCGCCTCTCCGATTTCCTCTTCGTCGCCGCCCGCCACGCCAATCGGGGCGAGGACGGCAAGGGCCCCGGCGACATCATGTGGGTTCCCGGCTCCACGCGCTGAAGCGGCACCGCGCCCCGAATCCCTTTCGTTGACAGGGAGGGGGTCTGCCACTAGGTTCCCGCACCGCAACAGCAGCTATGTGGCAGCGGGCGGTTTTGGCATCGTTTTCCCAAGAAAACAGCCGTTTTCAAGGCAGTGAGCCGCCGTCCAGACC
>PNMC01000197.1 GCA_013823365.1 Parvibaculum sp.
TAGCGGGAAATGTCGATCTCTTCCGCCTTGTCCCAGATGGCGGTTTTCACCGGGCCGGGGCCGATCACCACCACGTCGATGCCGAACATCATGAGTTCGCGGCGGAGCGCCTCGGAAAAACCTTCAAGCGCGAATTTCGATGCGGCATAGGGCCCGAGGAAGGGCATGGCGCGGATGCCGGCGACGGAGGAAATGTTGACGATGCGGCCGGGCTCGCCCTTCAGCGCGCGGTCGGTGCCGAGGAGTGGCGCGAAGGCCTGGGTCACAAGGAAGGGGCCCGTCACGTTCACTTCCATCTGCTTGCGGAATTCATCCGGATCGAGATCGATCAGCGGACCGGAAACGGCGATGCCCGCATTGTTGACGAGGCCCGCGAGTTTTTCGCCGCCGAGCGCCGCGCGCACCTCGGCCGCGGCGCGGGCGACACCTGCCTCGTCCGTGACGTCGAAAACGAGGGGCACGAAGCTTTCGCCGAGATCCTTTTTCAGCGCGGCGGCGTCGGCTTCCTTGCGGACGGAGCCGAAGACGCGGAAGCCCTTTTTCGCGAGCACGCGGGCGGCGGCATTGCCGATGCCGGTGGATACGCCTGTGACGACGACGGATTTCATGAAATGCCTCCCCAATGACCGGAAATGTTCAGGTGGTCACTCTAGCTCACAAATCGAGATCGTAGCGAAGCCAATCGGTGCGCTTTGCCAGTTTGTCATAGAGATGCTGCGCCGTGTTGTTGCTGCGGGCGGTCTGCCAATAGAGGCGGAGCCAGCCTTGGGCGCGGCCCTTTGCGGCGAGCGCCTCGATCAGCGCGCGGCCGGCGCCCAGCCCCCGCGCTTCCTCGCGCACGAAGAGGTCTTCGAGATAGCAGACGGGTTTCGGGCTCCAGGTGCCGGGGTGAAGCAGCGCATGGGCAAAGCCGATGGGCCCGCCCTCGCCCTCCGCGATGAGGCCGATGTGACCCGGCGCGGGGCGCAGGAAGCGGGCCCATGTGTCATCGGTGGTTCCGGGCGGGAGCGCGGTTTCGTAGAAGGCGAGATAGGCGGCCCACATCTCGCCCCATGCGCCGCGATCCGCGGCGGCGAAGGGGCGGATGTGGACAGTCTTTTGCGCACTCATTTGCCGCCCCCCTCACCCTTCCTGCCTTCGGCGGGCCCCTTCCCTCTCCCCGGGAGGGGAGAGGGAGGTGCTGCATCACGCGGCAGTCGCGCCGCCATCGATGACCATTGTCTGGCCGGTCATGAAGGCGCCGGCGGGGCTTGCGAGGAAGACGGCGGCGCCCGCGATTTCATCCGGCATGCCGATGCGCTTCAGCGGCGCGCCGGAGGTGGAGCGCTCGAGAATATCCGGATTGTCCCAAAGGGCTTTCGCGAAATAGGTCTTGATGAGGCCCGGTGCGATGCAGTTCACGCGGATATTCGAGGGGCCGAACTCGACAGCGAGATTGCGCGCGAGCTGCATGTCGGCTGCTTTCGACACGCAATAGGCGCCGAGAATGGGCGAACCGCGCAAGCCGCCGATGGAAGAGATGATGGTGATGGAGCCGTCTTTCCTCTCGACCATCTGCGGCAGGACCATGTGAGCCAGCCAATGATTCGACTTGATGTTCGCGCCCATGATCTTGTCGAAGGCATCGTCCGGCAGGTCTTTCGAGGGACCGAAATAGGGGTTCACGGCGGCATTGCAGACGAGGCTGTCCACCCTGCCCCATTTCTTCATGGTGGTATCGACGAGGCGCTGCAGATCGTCCTTGTCGGAAATATTGCAGGGGACGGCGATGGCGCTGTCTGCGTGTTTCGCGTTGATTTCGGCGGCGACCTTGTCACAGCTGTCCGCCTTGCGGCTCGATACCACGACCTTTGCTCCGTGTTCGGCCATGCGGTGGACGATGGCCTCGCCGATGCCCCGCGTGGAGCCGGTGACGATGGCCACTTTTCCTGTCAGATCGAACAAACTCATGACGCTTCCTCCCTTGCGGCGAATTGAGGTCTTCGCCCTTGAATTTCCGTTCTCGCCGGGCGCGGGCTTTGATAGGCTCACGGACGGACCGGCGGGGTATGGGTCTTCATACACTATCGCAGCCCGAAACCGGAAGGCGGGAACCTCTCGACCCGCCAATCGTTCGGGGGCGATGGGCAACATAAAGCGGAGCAACACATGCTGATGAAGAAATTTGCCGTGCTGGCGGTTTGCGCGAGCTTCGGCCTGGCGGGGTGCCAGACGCAGAACCCTTATACGGGCGAGCAGCAGACCAGTTCGGCGACCTATGGCGCGCTGATCGGCGCGGTGGGCGGCGCGCTGGCGGGTGGGCTGATCGGCAAGGGCGATGCCAAGGACCGGCGCCAGCGGGCGCTGATCGGCGCGGGCGTGGGCGCGCTGGCGGGTGGCGGCATCGGCTATTACATGGACCAGCAGGAAGCCGAACTGACGCGGCGGCTGCGCGCCTCGGGCGTGAGCGTGACGCGCGTCGGCAACGACATCATCCTCAACATGCCGGGCAATGTGACCTTCGCGACGAACTCCTCCGACATCAATGCGCGCTTCTATGAAGTGCTGAACTCGGTGGCGATCGTGCTCAAGGAATATGACAAGACGCTGGTGGACGTGACTGGCCACACCGACTCGACGGGCTCGGCGCAGTACAACATGGAACTGTCGCAGCGGCGCGCGAACAGCGTGGCGAGCTATCTGATCGGTCAGGGGCTCGACGGGCGGCGCTTCTATATCGCGGGCGCCGGCCTGACGCAGCCCATCGCCTCGAACGACACGCCGGAGGGCCGCGAGCAGAATCGCCGTGTGGAAATCCGGCTGATGCCGCTCACGACGAGCTGATTTCCGGATCGATCCGGATACGGAGGGCCCGGTGGAGACACCGGGCCTTTTTCGTTGGCTAATGGGGTGTGGCCCTTTGCTTGCGCTTCGGGCGTTCAAGGCTCAAAAAGGTCCACCGGACCTTTTTGTTCGCTAACGCGAACCGCCTCTCACCCCCTCACCCTTCCCGCCTTCGGCGGGCCCCTTCCCTCTCCCCGAAGGGGAGAGGGAGATAAGTATTCGACTCGCCTTTCCCTCTCCCCTTGGGGGAGAGGGAGGGAGCGGGCGTCAGTCCGCGGAAGGGTGAGGGGGCGCCGCGAATTGCGTCAGCGGATTGTAGGGCAGGTCGGTGTTGCCGTAGTCGACGCCCATATGCGTCAGTTCCGACGTCACCTGCGAGCGGTGATGCGTGCCGTGATTGAAAAGCTGCGCCCACCAGAAGCTGCGCGGCAGGCGGCGGCCATTCGGCATGACGATGATTTCGTCGAACCAGCCGGGCGCGGCGCTTTCGCAGGCGAGACGGAGACGCGCATCGAGACCGACACGGGCGGCACGGAGATTGTCAAACTCCGTTTCGACGCGGCGCTTCGGATCGAAGGGCGGCGGCGCCACGCCCTCGATATAGCCGTAGATATGCGTATCGACCATCAGGATGTGATCGAGCGTGGCGAGGATGTTACCGAAGAACATGCGGCGGTCGCGGGTGAGTTCATCGCGCGGCAAGGGCGCCAAAAGGCCATAGAGTTTTTCGTTCTGCCACTGATTGTAGCGCGACAGCTCCACGGCGATCTGGCCATAGCCGCTCATGCAAGCAGTCTTTCGATTTCGTCGATCAGGACGCGGTCGAGCGGGCTCACCTTGCTCGGATAGATGTTCACGAGTTCACCCGAGGGGCCGATCAGATATTTGTGGAAGTTCCAGCGCGGGCGCGCATCCTCGCCCGCGATTTCCGATATCCAGCGATAGAATGGATGGGCTTCCGCGCCGACGACCTGCTGCTTCGCGGTGAGGGGGAAGGTGACCGAATAGTTCACCTCGCAGAAGCTTGCGATCTCCTGTTCGGTGCCGGGCTCCTGCGCGCCGAAATCGTTCGACGGCACGCCGACGATGGCCAGCCCGCGCGCGCGATAGCGCTCCCAGAGGCCCTGCAGCTCGCGATATTGGGGCGTGAAGCCGCAGCGGCTTGCCGTATTGACGATGAGGACGGGCTTGCCTTCGAAGCGCGACAAAGGCAGCGCCTCGCCGGTGATGGTCTGGAACTCGAATTCAAAGGCCGACATGTGGCTCTCTCCTCGCCTATGCTGCGGCGCTCATTATAGCATGGGCGGAGAATACGGCGAGGGAGCGGAGTTCATGTGCGATACGCTGGTGGCGCGGGGCGCGGGCGCGGCGAAGGGCGGAATAGTGTTCGCCAAGAATTCCGATCGCGAGGCGAACGAGGCGCAATGTCCATTCTTTGCGCCGGCCGCGGCTCACGCGAAAGGGGCCAGGCTTCGCTGCACCTATATCGAAATTCCGCAGGCCGAACGCACCCATGCCGTGCTGCTGTCGCGGCCCTTCTGGATGTGGGGCGCGGAGATGGGCGCGAACGAACATGGCGTCGTCATCGGCAATGAGGCGGTGCATGCGAAGATCGCGCCTTCCTCGACGCCAGCGCTGATCGGGATGGACCTGCTGCGCCTCGGGCTCGAACGGGGCGCGAGCGCGGCCGAGGCGCTCGATACGATCACCACGCTGCTCGCCAAACATGGGCAGGGCGGGAACTGCGCACATAAGGGCCGCTTCGAATATCACAACTCCTTCATCATCGCGGATGCGGCGGACGCCTTCGTGCTCGAAACGGTGGGGCGCGAATGGGCGGTGGAGCGCGTGACGG
>PNMC01000198.1 GCA_013823365.1 Parvibaculum sp.
TGCCGTGGTCCTTCTCGCCGAAATGGCAGATGGTCGGGCATTTCGGGCTCTCGCCGATGAACTGCTTGATTGCGCCGCCGTAATAGCACGATGCCGCATCGAGCCCCTTCGCGCGGCACGCCGCCACCCAGCTCACCGAGCCGCCATAGCAATAGCCGGTGATGAACACCTTCCCGTTGCCGTCCGCGCGCAGCCGGTCGATGCACATCTGCACGTCGAGCACGGTGTTCTCGTATGTGTTCGCCGCCCGCAGCTCCAGCGAGCGCTGGATATCCTCCTGGCTGTATGTCGCCTGAAAATCCTTCACCTGCCGGTCGTAAAGCTGCGGCGACAGCACGTCATAGCCCCGCGCCGCATAGCCGTCGCAGAGATCCTTGATATGCGCGGTCACGCCGAAGATTTCCATGATGAGCACGAGCCCGCCTTTCCGCGTCCCCTCCGCCTTCGCGTGATAGCAGAGGATCTCCGCGCCATCGCCGCTCGTCAGCGTCACCATCTTGCCCTTGTGTGCCATCGTCTTTCCTCCCTTCGGAAAAATGCCTGAAGCGCGGCGATCCAAGCCGTAATCTTGGTGTGTAGCAATCAACCTCGTCATTGCGAGGAGGCGAAGCCGACGAAGCAATCCAGGGGCCGCAAACTCGGAGTCTTCCGCCCCTGGATTGCTTCGCGGAGCCTGTCCTCGGGATCGCCAAAGGCGATACCCGTGGGCTCGCAATGACGTGAACTTTGGAGCTCGCAATCCATTTCTTATTTCTGCCGCGCTTGTCTTCTCTGCACCAGCCCTTGCCCGATGAAACTCAGCACCGTCTCGCCGCGCTGGTTCACGCCGATGTTCCGGCTTCGCACAATGCCCCATTCGGGCCGCGTTTTCATGTCGATCTTCTCGATCACTTCCGATGAATAGCTGATCGTGTCGCCGGGGCGCACGGGCACGGGCCATTTCATGTCGAGAAAGCCGGGCGAGGGCCCGCCCGAAGGCGGCACCCGCCCATCCGCATCCGGCGGTTCCTTCGCGTCCTGTCTTGTGGCGATCATCAGCTTCATCCAGGTCGCCGATGTATGCCAGCCGCTGGCGGTCAGCCCGCCAAAGGGCCCCGCCTTCGCCGCTTCCTCATCCACATGGAAATATTGCGGATCGTATTTCCGCGCATAGGCGATGATCTCTTCCGCCGTGAATGTGTGGCTGCCGAGTTCCAGCCTGCTGCCGATCTTTATGTCCTCGAACCAGGGCATGTAAGCATTTTCCGATCAAGTGGTTGCCGGTTGATCGCAGAAAATGCGACCACTAAAAAAATCTACGCTTCCTCGACAACGGCGCCCGGGTGCCGCCGCCCATACATCGCCCAGCCCTCGGAGGACACCGCCACCTCGCCCTTCTGGTTCACCAGTTCGAGGCGAAACCGCGTCAGCCCCATTTCCGGCCGGCTCTTCGAAACCCGCCTTTCGAGGCAGGTGCGGCGCAGCCGGATCGTATCGCCCGCATAGACAGGCTTCTTCCACCGCACCTCGTCCACGCCCGGCGCGCCCATGGACGCGCTGTCGAGCAGGTAAGCATCGCACATCATGCGCATCATCATCGCGCAGCTATGCCAGCCGCTCGCGCAAAGCCCGCCGAGAATGGATTGCCGCCCCGCCTCCTCGTCGAGATGAAAGGGCTGCGGGTCGAACTCGCTCGCGAACTCGACGATCTCTTCCTTGCTCACGGTTTTCTCGCCGAATTCCGCCACCTCGCCCGGGCGGAAATCCTCCCAGTAATATCTCGGCTCTCTCATGCCGCCTCGCTCAAATTGCTCTGCGCAGGAGCTTCCCCGTTTGCGCCGCGTGGCGCAAGTCCGCCGTTTTTCGCGCCTCCCGCAAAAAAATCTGCCCGCGCGCGCATTTCACCCCTTGTAAGCGTCACGCTCCTTTCCCACTTCTGATCCATCTCCAGAATTGTGTGGAAAAATATGACGACGGCAGAAAAACCGGCGAAGGGCACAGCCATGTCCGCTTCGCCAGAAGATGCCGAGGCGCTGGCCGCCCGGCTCACGAAACTCATCGCCCGCGAAATCGCCGATCTCGAGCGTCAGCGCGAGACGGCGCGCGACGAATCCGAAGGCGAGAAGCAGGCGCGGCGTATCGCAACGCTCGCCCGCTCCATCGATCAGCTCCATGAAACAGAACAGGCGGCAAGGCGCGCAAAAATAGATGAACATGCAACGGATAGCGACAGAAGCAGGGCAGAAGACGAGGCCCTCCGTGCCTCGCTTGCAGGCCGCATCTCTCGCCTCGCTGCCGTCATGGCTGAGGGAGAGCTTTCTCGTCTCGCTGACGCCGAGGGAGGTGGCGCTTCTCGCGCATGACTGGCGCTTCTGGGCGCGCGACGATCAGTTGCCGCCCGAAGGCGAGTGGACCACATGGCTCGTGCTCGGCGGCCGCGGCGCGGGGAAAACGCGCGCCGGCGCCGAATGGGTGCAGGCCGAAGTCATGGCGCGGCGCGCCGGCCGCATCGCGCTGATCGGCGAAACATTTGCGGATGCCCGCGAGGTGATGATCGACGGCCCCTCGGGGCTCCGCGCCATCGCACGCACCGAAAGCCCGAAATACGAGGTCACGCGCAAGCGCCTCCTCTGGCCGAATGGCGCAGTCGCCCATGTCTTTTCCGCGGGCGAGCCGGACAGTCTGCGCGGCCCCCAGTTCGATGCCGCCTGGGGCGACGAGCTCGCGAAATGGCGCTATGCGGAGGCGGCGTGGGACATGCTGCAATTCGGCCTGCGTCTGGGCGCGCATCCCCGTCAGGTGATGACGACCACGCCGCGCCCCGTGCCGATCCTGAAGCGCCTGATCGCGGATCGCACGACCGCGGTCACGCGCGCCTCGACGCACGCAAACCGAGCCCATCTGGCGGACGGTTTCTTCCGCAGCGTCATCGCGCGCTATGAAGGCACGCGGCTCGGCCGGCAGGAGCTCGATGCCGAGCTGATCGACGACAACCCGGATGCGCTCTGGAACCGCGAATTGATCGAACAGGGCCGTATAGCGAAGGCCCCCGCGCTCACCCGCGTCGTGGTCGGCGTCGACCCGCCCATTACCGGCGGCGAGAAGTCCGACGAATGCGGCATCGTCTGCGCCGGCCTCGCGGCGGACGGCCATGTCTATGTGCTGGACGACCGCTCCATGGGCCGCCTCTCGCCGCTCGCCTGGGCAAAGCGCGTCGCGGGCTGCTACCGCGCCCATGAGGCGGACAGGATCGTCGCCGAAGCGAACCAGGGCGGCGAGATGGTCGAGAGCGTCATGCGTCAGGAAATGCCCTTGGCGCCCATCCGCCTCGTCCGCGCGACGCGCGGCAAGGTCGCCCGCGCCGAACCCGTCGCCGCGCTTTACGAGCGCGGCCTCGTCCATCACGTGGGCAGCTTCGCGAAACTGGAGGATCAGATGTGCGACTGGACACCGGGCATGAAAAGCCCCGACCGCCTCGACGCCCTCGTCTGGGCCCTGACGGAACTCATGCTCACCGGCGAGGCAGGCGAGCCGAAGGTGCGGGGGTTGTAGAGTACAAAAGATAAAACATCATCGTCATTGCGAGCGAAGCGAAGCAATCCAGGGGCGACTAACTCCGAGTCCGCCACCCCTGGATTGCTTCGTCGGCCTGCCGGCCTTCTCGCAATGACGGCTTTTGTTTGAAGCCTCACCACAAACAAAACTGTCACCCCGGCGAAAGCCGGCACCCGAGCGTCCAATTTTCTTCCCACCCTCCCTCAAGGGGAGGGTGGCCAAGACATAAAGACTGAAAAACAGGAACCGCCACCATGCAAAACCCCTTCACCGCGCTCGCCCGCGCGATGCGCAGCCGCGCGCCCGCCGCAAAGGAAAGCCGCGTCGCGCCCATGATCGCGCTGCACATGCAGGGCCGCCCCGTCTGGACGCCGCGCGACTATGTGGCGCTCGCGGAAGAGGGCTACCGCCGCAACGCCGTCGCCTATCGCTCGGTCCGCATGATCGCCGAAGCCGCCGCAAGCCTCCCCTGGCTCCTTTACGACGGTCCCCGCGAACTCTCCGAGCACCCGCTGCTCGCGCTCCTCGAACATCCCAATAGCGGCCAGTCCGGCGCCGATCTGTTCGAGAGCTGCTACAGCTTCCTTGAGGTCGCGGGCAATGCCTATCTCGAACTCGTGGAGGTGGATGGCGCTCCCCGCGAGCTGCATGTGCTGAGGCCCGATCGCATGAAAGCCGTGCCGGGCCGCAATGGCTGGCCCGAAGCTTACGAATATTCCGTCAACGGACGGGTGGTGACGATCCCCGGCGGCGAGCGGAGCGCCGTGCTTCACATGCGCCTCTTCAACCCGGTGGACGATTATTACGGGCAAAGCCCGCTCGAAGCCGCCGCCTGCGCCATCGACATCCACAATGCCGCAGGCGGCTGGAACAAGTCGCTCCTCGACAATGCGGCCCGCCCCTCCGGCGCGCTGGTCTACAAGGGCGGCGAGGGCGGGGCGAACCTCTCCGAAGACCAGTTCGAGCGGCTGAAGCGCGAGCTTGCCGAGAATTATCAGGGCGCCGCCAATGCCGGCCGCCCCCTCCTTCTCGAAGGCGGGCTCGACTGGAAGAGCATGGGGCTCAGCCCGAAGGACATGGATTTCATCGAGGCGAAACACGCCGCCGCCCGCGACATCGCACTCGCCTTCGGCGT
>PNMC01000199.1 GCA_013823365.1 Parvibaculum sp.
ACGCATTTCGAGCCAGTCGGACAGCGCGTTCACGACCGAGACGCCGACGCCATGCAAACCGCCCGACACCTTGTAGGAATTCTGGTCGAACTTGCCACCCGCATGGAGCTGGGTCATGATGACTTCTGCCGCGGAGACGCCTTCACCCTTGTGGATCTCCACCGGGATGCCGCGGCCATTATCCATGACGGTGACGGAGCCGTCGGCATTGAGACGCACATTCACCGCGTCGCAATAGCCGGCCAGCGCCTCGTCGATCGAATTGTCGACGACTTCATAGACCATGTGGTGAAGGCCGGAGCCGTCATCCGTGTCGCCGATATACATGCCGGGGCGCTTGCGCACGGCATCGAGGCCTTTGAGGACCTTGATCGACTCCGCACCATATTCTTCCGGTGTTCCATCGGCGGGATTGGACATGAGCTTCTTCCTTCAGGGGGTCTTTCGCAGGTCTTGCGGTATCAGACGATCTCGTCCGCGGTGCGGATGATCTTGCCGACCACGCCATATTCCTTCGCTTCTTCCGCGCTCATCCAGTGGTCGCGGTTCGTGTCCTTCACGATCCGCTCCAGCGGCTGGCCGGTGGCATCGGCGAAGATCTTGTTGAGGCGCTCGCGCATGCGCAGCACCTCGCGCGCCTGGATGTCGATCTCGGTGGCCGAGCCGCGCACGCCGCCGCGCGGTTCATGAAGCAGGAAGCGCGTGTTGGGGAGCGTGTAGCGGTCTTCGAGATTGGCGGCGACATAGATGAGCGCGCCCGCACTCGCAACCCAGCCGGTACCGAGCACGCGGACACGCGGTTTGATGAACTTGATCATGTCGTGGATCATGTCGCCCGACTCGACATGGCCGCCCGGCGAGGAGACGATCACCGTAATCGGATCGTCGCTTTCGCCCGCCATCGCAAGAAGGCGTTCGCTGACCGTGCGTGCGAGGCGGTCGTTGATCTCGCCGGTGACGAGCACGGTACGGGCCTTGAAAAGGCCATGCTCGACGAAGGGCGAGAGCTGGCCCTTCAGGGCTTCGACATCGGGCGTTTCACTGTCGTTTCTCATTTCCACGTTTCCTTCGTTGCTTGAAGCTATGAGGCGTCCGAGACGGCGCCGCGATCGACATGCAGGTTCTGCGCACGCGATCCGAGAGAGGCAAAGAGCGAGGGGTCCGTACCCGTCATGAAGGCCTGAAGATCGAGGCCGATGATTTCATCGAAAAGCGCGGCACGGCGCTCGCTATCGAGATGGGCGGCGACTTCATCGAGCAGCAGCACGGGCGGGCGGCCCATGGCCGCCATGAGCCGCGCATTGGCAAGCACGATGCCGATAAGGAGCGCCTTCTGCTCGCCAGTCGAACACTGGCGCGCCTCGCGGTCCTTGCCCATATGGCGGACCAGAAGATCGCTGCGATGCGGCCCGTCCAGCGCGCGGCCGGCGCCCGCATCGCGCCCGCGCATCTCCTTCAGCAGGCGGCGGAAACCATCTTCGACATCGACGGCCGGTTCGTTTTCAAGCGCGGCTTCGAGCATGCCCTCGATCGCCACATCGGCACGGGGGAAAGCACCCTCACCGGCCGCGGCAAGCGCGCCGCGAAGGCGCGCCAGCATTTCAAGACGCGCAGCGGCGAGCGCCACGCCATGCTCGGCCATCTGCTCCTCGAGGCCCGAAAGCCAGGCATCGTCGAAGACCTGATCGGCGAGGAGACGGTTGCGCTCGCGCAGCGCCCGGTCATAGGCGTTGGCGCGTGCGCCATGCGCCGGGTCGAAACCCATGACAAGCCGATCGAGAAAGCGGCGGCGCTCGCCCGCACTTTCGACGAAGAGCCGGTCCATGGCGGGCGTGAGCCAGACGAGAGAGACAAGCTCGGCAAGCGCCGACGGACCCGCCTGCTCACCGCCCACACGCACCGCGCGGGAACGCGAGGCCTGATCCATGCCCGCTTCGAGCCCGGTGCCGACGCGAACGGGCCCGGTTTCCGTTTCGAGCGTCGCAGCGACGGCCCAGCCGCCCGCGCCCTTGTCGCG
This sequence comes from Parvibaculum sp., assembly GCA_013823365.1. Taxonomy (GTDB): domain Bacteria; phylum Pseudomonadota; class Alphaproteobacteria; order Parvibaculales; family Parvibaculaceae; genus Parvibaculum. Next base: position 2,018 of record PNMC01000199.1, read on the forward strand.
TGCAAGCTCCGCATAGGCCGCGCCGCGAAGACCGCGGCCCGGCGAGAGGAGCGAGACGGCCTCGAGAAGGTTCGTCTTGCCGGCGCCGTTCTCGCCCGTCAGCACGACGGGGCGGCCATCGAGATGGAGCTCGGTCCGCGCATAGGAACGGAAATCGGTGAGGACGAGGCGGCTCAGCCGGATGCGGGGCGCAAGGCGGCTCACGCCGGACACATCCGGCGATGAGGCCGGCCGGCCAATGGCACGCAGTTCACCCGTGTGAGGCACTCCCAATCTTCAAGCCTTCCGCCCAGATCGCCCGCTCAGACCCGCATCGGCATGAGCACATAGATGGCGAGGCTGTCCTCGCTGTCGCGCACCAGCGTGGGCGAGCCGGAATCGGCGAAGGCAAAGCTTGCCTCCTCGCCATCGAGCTGGCCCGTAATGTCGAGCAGATAGCGGGCGTTGAAACCGATTTCGAGCGGCGTGCTCGAATAGGAAACGGAGAGTTCTTCCGTGGCGCTGCCCGAATCCGGGTTGGTGACCGAAAGCGTCAGCTTGCCATCTTCGATATTGAGCTTCACGGCGCGCGACTTTTCCGTCGAAATGGTCGAGACGCGATCCACGGCTTCGGCGAAGCGCTTGCCGTCGACCGACATGAGCTTGTCGTTGCCGGCGGGAATGACGCGGCCGTAATCCGGGAAGGTGCCGTCGATCAGCTTCGAGGTCAGCACGATGCCATCGAATTCGAAACGGATCTTGGTTTCGGAGACGCCGACCGAAAGCGAGCCTGCACCGCCTTCAAGGAGCTTCTGCAGCTCAAGCACGGTCTTGCGCGGCACGATGACGCCCGGCATGCCGGAAGCGCCTTCGGGCAGATCGTGATCGACCTGGGCGAGGCGGTGGCCATCGGTTGCAACGGCGCGCAGCGCTTTCTGCTTGCCGCCTTCGACGGCATGGAAATAGATGCCGTTCAGATAGTAGCGGGTCTCTTCGGTCGAGATCGCAAAGCGGGTCTTGTCGATCAGGCGGCGCATGGCTTCGGCCGGAATCTCGAAGCGATGCGGCAGCGAGCCCGCGGCCATGGCCGGGAAATCTTCCTGCGGCAAGGATTGCAGCGCGAAGCGCGAACGGCCGGCGGTGAGCTGGAGGCGGCCTTCATCGGCGCCGGTCGAAAGCTCCACCTGCGCGCCGTCGGGCAGCTTGCGCACGATGTCGTAAAGCGTGTGGGCGGATGCCGTGGTCGCGCCGGGCTGGGCCACATCCGCGTCGATCGCCTCCACCACCTCGATATCGAGATCGGTGGCAGTCAGGCTCAACTGGCCGTTCTCGGCCTTGATGAGCACATTGGAGAGGATCGGAATGGTGTTGCGGCGTTCGACGACCGACTGCACATGGTTGAGAGACTTGAGCAGCGCGCCCCGTTCGATCGTGATCTTCATGGTCTCTCTTCAGTCCCCCATCCGGGCTTCAGCTTGATCTTTCCCGCGGCGGCACCACCGGCCCCGCCGGCGAATTCCGCCCGGCAACCTGCCCTGTTCCAAGAGTGTCGGAGGGGGATCGCGCGGCCCGGAGCGGGTGCGCCAAGTCCTCGATACCACCGCGAACAGGGGGTCGGTCGGCCCGCCAGACGGGGCCTCCGCCAACAAGCGGGACGCCCCTGCCGGACAGGCTCCGGCGATCGCCGGATTTCCGCAGAAATTCGCAGAAACAAGTATAGCAGATCGGTCGCGTCATGCACGTTTTTAGGCAGACGCGGGGGCGCGGCAGGGCGCCGGGGGCCGGCGGCTAAACCCCTGGAATCATGTGGCTTTTCCCGGGGCCCTTCGGGCCCCTGCCTCAACCCTGGCCGTGGCCGCCCTCAAGCATCCGGCGCAGCAGATCGACATCCTCCTCGATGCCGGAATCGACCTGGCAAAGCTCGTCGATCTTGCGGACCGCATGGATGACCGTGGTGTGGTCGCGGCCGCCGAACTTGCGCCCGATCTCGGGGAGCGAGCGCGTGGTGAGCTGCTTCGACAGATACATGGCGACCTGGCGGGGCCGGGCGACCGCGCGGGCGCGGCGGGCGGACAGCATGTCGGCGAGGCGGACGTTGTAATATTCCGCCACGCGGCGCTGGATTTCCTCGATGGTGATCTTGCGGTCGTTCGAGCGCAGCAGATCGCGCAGCACTTCCTGCGCCATATCGAGCGTGATCGGCCGTCCGACCAGCGAAGCGTAAGCCACCACGCGTTTCAGCGCGCCTTCGAGCTCGCGCACATTCGAGACGATGCGATGGGCCAGGAATTCGAGCACGCCCGGCGGAATGGAGATCGGGCCGTTGCGGCTCATCATCTCTTCGGCCTTTGCCTGCAGGATGCCGAGGCGGAGTTCGTAATCCGTCGGATGGATATCAGCGGCAAGCCCCCAGCCGAGGCGCGAGCGGATGCGTTCCTCGATACCTTCGAGATCGGAAGGCGAGCGGTCGGCGGAGATGATGACCTGGCGGTTATGGTCGATCAGCGCATTGAAGGTGTGGAAGAATTCTTCCTGCGTCGAATCCTTGCCGGAAATGAACTGCACATCGTCGATCATCAGCACGTCCACCGAACGGAACTGCTGCTTGAAGGCCATGGTATCCTTGAAGCGCAGTGCACGGACGAACTGGTACATGAACTTTTCGGCCGAAA
>PNMC01000200.1 GCA_013823365.1 Parvibaculum sp.
CTCTTCTGGTTGGTTGTTGGCGGGGATTATAGCCGGGGCGGCCCCATGCGCCAGACGGGGGCATGTGCAGGGGAGAAAAGGGTGCCGTCCGGGGGTGAACAGGTCTCCGCCGTGATAGAGTTGGGCGGAATCGGCCCCATCGCGAAGGCGGCAGCGCGTGACGCAGAGGCACATGAAGGAAAAGCAGGGAAGAGCTGTCGGGCGGCCGCGCAAGGCGGATATGCCGGTGCCCGCCGATCCGCGCGGCGAGATCATCGCCGCCGCCGCCCGGCTCTTCCGGGCCAAGGGGATCGCCGGTGCCTCGGTGCGCGAGATCGCCGAGGAGGCGGGGCTGCGCAAGGCCTCGCTTTATTACTACTTCCCGTCCAAGGAGGAGATCGTCTATGCGATGATCGAGGGCGTGCTCGCGCCCGCGCTTGCGATGCAGCGAAAGCTCGGCCGCGCCGCCCTGTCGGAGCCCGCCCGCCTTTTCCTCTATCTGCGCTTCGATGTGGAGATGCTCTGCAGCGCACCTTACGACTGCACCTGGCTGCTCTCGCATGGCACGCTCGGCGACGAGCGTATGGCCAGCTACTGGAAGGAGCGGCAGAAGCTCGTCGCCTGGCTCGCCGCGCGGCTCAAGCGGGGACAGGAAAGCGGCGACATACGCCCCTGCGATGCGGAGAGCCTCGCCCGGGCCATGCTTGCCGCAACGGAATATTCGGTCACCTGGGCCGAGCGTGCCGAGCGCACCCGTCTGAAAGAGCAGGCAGACGAACTCGCCACGCTTCTCGTTTGCGGCGTGCTGTCCTCCAGGCGCGGTTTTGCCGAGATCAAGGCCGAAGCGGCGGCGAGCGCGTAGTACCGCTCCTTATTCGATGCGTCTTGTGTGATCCGGCGGCTCTGGATTCCTGTCTGCGGTTCAATACACTGGCGGCATTCACCGGAGGAGATGGACATGAGCGAAGATCGGGTAGCTGTCGGCCGCGACTATACGCGCAGCAATGCGGAGCTTGCCGCACGATGGAAGATCGACGTCAACCGCGACCCCTGGTCGATCCCGCTGGAGGAACTCGACCCCGCGCATGACGATCTTTTCGGCGCCAACAAGGTGTTGCCTTACTTCGAGCGTCTTCGGAAAGAAGACCCGGTTCACCTCAGCGAGACCGGCCCTTATGGCCGCTACTGGTCGATCACGAAGTATGAAGACGTGATGTTCGTGGATACGAACCACAAGATTTTCTCTTCCGACATCCGCAATGGCGGCATTCGTCTCGGCGGGCTGCCGCTCGAAGGCGAGCCCGATCCGCTCACCTATCTTCCCATGTTCATCATGGAAGACCCGCCCAAGCATGACGAGCAGCGCAAGGTCGTGCAGCCCATGTTCACGCCGCAGAACCTTGCCGAGCTGGAGCCGGTGATCCGCGAGCGCGCGGGTCTCATTCTCGACGAGCTGCCGATCGGCGAAACCTTCAACTGGGTGCGCCAGGTATCCGTCGAACTCACGGGCCGCACGCTCGCAACGCTTTTCAATGTGCCGCAGGAAGACCGGCACAAGCTCATTCACTGGTCGGACACGGTGGAGCGGATCGGCGATCCCGAGTATTTCGCGACGCCGGAAGACGCCTTCAAGGAACTCTGGACCTGCTGGGAATATTTTGATGGCGTCTGGAAGGATCGCCTCGCCAATCCCGGCTCCGATCTCATTTCCCTGATGGCGCATGGCGAGTCGACGAAGAACATGCCGCCCAACGAATATCTCGGCAACATGCTGCTGCTCATCGTCGGCGGTAACGACACCACCCGCAATTCGATCACGGGCGGCGTTCTCGCGCTCAACCAGCATCCGACCGAATACGACAAGCTGAAGGCGAACCCGGATGTCATTCCGAACATGGTTTCGGAAATTATCCGCTGGCAGAGCCCCGTGGCGCATATGTGCCGCACGGCGATGGAAGACGTGGAAGTGCGCGGCAAGAAGATCAGGAAGGGCGACAAGGTCGCCATGTGGTACGTCTCGGGCAATCGCGACGAGGAAAAGATCGCGCGCGCCAACGAGTTCCTGATCGACCGCGAAGGCGCGCGTCACCATCTCTCCTTCGGCTTCGGCATCCATCGCTGCATCGGCAATCGCGTCGGCGAAATGCAGCTCCGCATCCTCTGGGAAGAGATCATGAAGCGCTTCAGCCGCGTGGAAGTCGTCGGCGAGCCGAAATATCTGCGCTCCAGCTTCATTCGCGGCATCACGGAACTGCCCGTGGTGGTTCACGCCAGGTAGAGCGTTTGCTTTCCTCGTCATTGCGAGGAGGCGAGGCCGACGAAGCAATCCAGGGCGGCAGGCGAAGAGCCTGTCGCCCTTTTGCTTGACTCGTCTGCCAGTCCGCCCTAATTTCGACCGAACGGTCGAAATGGGAAACCGCCATGTCCGCCTCGCTCGAAAAGCTGATGGAAGAAGGCCGCCGCGCGGTGCTGCGGCCGCTGCCGGAAGCCTCCACGCTGCCGCCCGCCTTCTACACGTCCCCCGAAATCTTCGAGGCGGAGCGGACCCGCGTCTTCCGCCGCAACTGGGTTTCTGTTGGCCGGGCGTCCGAAATTCCGAAGGCCGGTGACCGCTTCCGCATCGATATCGCGGGCGAGCCGCTCCTCATCGTGCGGGGCAGGGACGGCGAAGTGCGCGCGCTTTCCGCCGTCTGCCGTCATCGCTGGATGCTGCTCGGCGAGGGCGCCGAAAGTTCGGCCACGATTTCCTGCCCCTATCACAAATGGACCTATGCGCTCGACGGCTCGCTGATGGGCGCTCCCTTGATGGAAAAGGCGGAGGGATTCGATCGCGCCGAATGCGCTCTCCCGTCCTTCCCTTGCGAGGTCTGGAACGGATTCGTCTTCGTCAATCTGAGCGGCGATGCCGTGCCGCTTGCGCAGTCCCTGGCGCCGCTGGCGGAAGAGTTCGTACCCTGGAAGATGGACGAGATGGAGATCGTCGGCCGCATCGAACTCGACCAGACTTACAACTGGAAGGTGCTCACCGACAATTTCATGGAGGCCTATCACCATTTCGCCATCCATCCGGAAACATTCGAGCCGGATTATCCGGCGGCGATTTCCTATTGCGATCCGGCGGAAGGGCCCTATGCGGTGCTGCGCATGCCGCACAAGGATAATGAGTTGAGCCACCCGCTCTTCAAGCCGCTTGACGGGATACCGGAATTCGCGCGGCGCGGCTTCTCCGTCTTTAACATCTATCCCTCGATGCTGATGGCGGTGCTTTCGGACAGCGTCATCTGGTACCGGATGGAAATTGCGGGCATCGACCGCTTCAAGCTTACGGTCTATCTGCTGGCGCATCCCGCCTCGACCGATGTGCCGGACGCCGAGACGCTGAAGCACTTTCTCCGCGAGGCGACCGTCGCCGTCCATATGGAAGATCTGCCGGCCTGCGAGGGCGTGCAAAAGGGCCTCCAGAGCGGTGTGGTGCGGGCCGGACGTCTCAGTCATCTGGAAGGAGCGATCCATGCCCACCAGAAATGGCTGGTGGGGGAACTCGAACGGCCGTAGCGCCAGCCTCGCGTTCGCATGGGCGGGGTTCACCCGCGATCAGCACGGGGTTCGCGTATGTACAACCCGGCCGATTTTGCGATGGCGATTCCCGGAGCCCCCTGTGCTAGGTTGCGGCATCGAAATTGACGCAATCAGGGAAGGGGCTTTGCCGCTCCTCTTGTTCATTGACCAGCGACCGGAAAGACGCCTCAGGCGATATCGAAGCGATCCGCAAGGGTTTCGAGACGCGCGGCTATATCTGCAACGCCCATATCGCGACCTCGATCTTCCTTGCCGAGCGGCTGCAGAAGCCGCTTCTCGTCGAGGGGCCTCCGGGCGTCGGCAAGACGGAGCTTGCCAAGGCGACGGCGGAGATGGTCGGCAAGCCGCTCATCCGGCTGCAATGCTATGAGGGGCTCGACGAGGCGAAGGCGCTTTACGAGTGGAAATACGGCAAGCAGCTTCTCTACACGCAGGTGCTGAAGGAAAAGCTCGGCGACCTGATGACCGGCGCGCAGGGACTGAAAGAGTCCATGGCGCGGCTCCACGATTTCGACGATACCTTCTTCTCCGAGGAGTTTCTGGAGCCGCGTCCGCTTCTGAAGGCGTTGTGGCAGCCGGGCGGCGCGGTGCTTCTCATCGACGAAATCGACAAGTCGGACGACGAGTTCGAGGCCTTCCTGCTCGAGCTTCTTTCCGACTACCAGATTTCCGTGCCGGAGCTCGGCACGATCAAGGCGCGGACGACGCCCATCGTTTTCCTCACGTCCAACAATACGCGCGAGATCGGCGACGCGCTGAAGCGGCGCTGTCTGCATCTCTATATCCCTTTCCCGGATACGGGACTCGAGCAGCGCATCATCGCGGCGCGTGTGCCCGAGATGGAAGAGAGACTGCGCAACCAGCTTGTCGCCTTCGTGCAGGGGCTTCGCCAGATCGAGCTGAAGAAGCTTCCCGCCGTCAGCGAGACGATCGACTGGGCGCGCACGATGGTTCTGCTCCATGCGCGCGAACTCGATGCCGATCTCGTCCGCAACACGCTCAACGTGCTGCTGAAGTTCCAGGACGATATCGACAATGTCGA
>PNMC01000201.1 GCA_013823365.1 Parvibaculum sp.
TGAGCTGGAGCGCTATTTCGCGCGTCCGGTTCTGCGCATGATCCTGAACCAGCCGCTCGTCGTCACGGCGCGCGAGAAGCAGTACGACATCACCTGCACGGTGACGGGCGGCGGCCTCTCGGGCCAGGCGGGCGCGATCCGTCACGGCATCTCGAAGGCGCTGACCTATTACGAGCCGGCGTTGCGCGGCGCGCTCAAGAAGGAAGGCTTCCTCACGCGCGACAGCCGTACCGTCGAACGCAAGAAGTACGGCAAGGCGAAGGCCCGCCGCAGCTTCCAGTTCTCGAAGCGCTGATCCCCCTCACGGGGTTCACGGAAAGGCGCTTCGTACCCACGAAGCGCCTTTTTTGTTTTATGCCTCTCCATCGTCATGCCCGGACTTGATCCGGGCATCCAGAGCCGCAAACTCGGTCAAAGCGGCCCCTGGATTGCCGGGTCAAGCCCGGCAATGACAAGTGGGGGTAGCGGTGGAGTTTGAAAATGACGACCAAGGTTTTCATCGATGGCGAAGTGGGCACCACGGGGCTCCAGATCCGGGCGCGGCTCGAGGGGCGCACCGATCTCGATTTCATTTCGCTCGGCGAAGACAGGCGCAAGGATGCCGCCGCGCGGCGCGATGCGCTCAACGCCGCCGATATCGTGATCCTCTGCCTGCCGGACGATGCGGCAAAGGAAGCCGTGTCGCTGATCGAAAACGCGACCACCCGCGTCATCGACGCCTCGACGGCGCATCGCGTCGGCGAGGGCTGGACCTATGGTTTCCCGGAAATGTCCTCCGAGCAGAAACAGGAAATTTCCGGCGCCACCCGTGTCACCAATCCCGGCTGCTATCCGACCGGCGCGATCGCGCTTGTGCGTCCGCTCGTCATGGCCGGGCTCATGCCGGAAAGCTGGCCCGTCACCATCAATGCGGTCTCGGGCTATTCGGGCGGCGGCAAGCAGATGATCGCCGAGTTCGAGGACGAGGCCGCGCCCGGCTATACGCTCGAGGCCTTCCGCGCCTATGCGCTCTCACTTGCGCACAAGCATGTGCCGGAAATGCAGAAGAATATGGGCCTCGCCCATCCGCCGCTTTTTGCGCCCAATGTCGGGCGTTATGCGCAGGGCATGATCGTGGAAGTGCCGCTGCAGCTCTGGGCGCTGCCTTCGGCGCCCTCGGTCGGGCGTGTGCACGAGGCGCTCAGCGCGGCCTATGAAGGCCAGCGTTTCGTCTCGGTCGCCTCGCTTGAGGAAAGCGCCGCCATGACGAAGCTCGACCCCGAGCGGCTCAACGGCACGAACGAGATGAAGCTCTTCGTCTTCGGCAACGAGAAGACGAACCAGGTCCGCCTCACGGCGCTGCTCGACAATCTCGGCAAGGGCGCTTCCGGCCAGGCGGTGCAGTGCCTCAACATCATGATTGGCGCGGATGAGGGCCTGTCGGTGAATCTTCTCTGACAGGCCGGGGATAAGCTTTTCGCATGTTTCCGCATGCGGAATGATGCGGCGTGGCCCTTGAACAGCGCGACGCTCGTCCCCACCTGTTTATCCATCTCCAGAACTGTGCCTAGACCTTGAGCAGCACCACGCCGGCGGCAACCACGCCGGCGGCGGCGATGGCGCGCCAGCCGAGGCCCTCTTTCATCAGATAGCCGGAGATGAGCGCGGCGAAGACGACGCTTGTCTCGCGGAGCGCCGCGACGGGGCCGAGCGGCGCCAGCGTCATCGCCCAGATCACCAGCCAATAGGCAATGACCGACATGACGCCGCCCGCAAAGCCGAGCGCCATGGCCTTTTGCGGCACGAGGAATTTGCGCCCGCGCCGCGCGAGCACGATGAAGAAGAAAATGAGCCCGTCGAAGAAGAAGAGCCAGATCACATAGACATGCGGGCTTTCGGCCACGCGGCCACCGACGCCGTCATTCAGCGTATAGGCGGCGATGAACAGCGAGGTGACGAGCGCATAGCCGAGCGCGCGCGGATCGTTCGGAAGCCCCGCGCCATTGGTGCGGCGGAAGGCAAGGCTGACGATCCCGAGCGCGATCAGCCCGACGCCGACGAAGGCCGCCGTCGGCAGGATTTCGCGGAGCCAGAAGGCGCCCACCACCGTGACGATGGCCGGCGCGAGCCCCCGCGACAGCGGATAGACCTGGCCGAAATCGCCATGCTCGTAGCATTTCACGAGGAAGAGCTTGTAGCCCGCATGCAGCACGAAGGAGAGAGCGAGGATTTTCCAGACATCGGCGCCAGGCACCGGCACGAAAAAAAGGAGCGGCAGCGCCACAAGCCCGGTCGAGGCCGCAATCCAGCCCATGGTCATCAGCCGGTCGGCGCCCGTCTTCACCAGCGCATTCCAGCTCGCATGGAGAAGCGCCGAGGCAAGAACGGCAAGGGTGACGGTGAGGGTCAAGATGAGGCTTCCGGCAGGCACCGCAGGATGGCGGCAGTGGCCAAGCTATCCTGTGCGCCTGAGTCTGCCGAGAGGCTATTTCGGCGAAGGGCTTTGCGCGGGGTGTGATTTTGTAACGTATTGCGTTATATAACGTTAGGCGTTATGATGGGGCATGATCCAGAGCTTTGCCGACCCTGAAACAGAACTGATCTGGAATGGCCGGCAAAGCCGGAAGCTGCCGTCCGATATTCAGGCGGTGGCCCTGCGCAAGCTGCGTCTCGTCAACCAAGCGCGCGTATTGCAGGACTTGCGTGTGCCGCCCGGCAACCGGCTTGAAGCGTTGAAAGGCGGTCGCGCAGGGCAGTACAGCATACGGATCAACGATCAGTGGCGTATCTGCTTTCAATGGCAGGAAGGAGGACCGAGCGATGTCGAAATCGTCGACTACCACAAGTAGGCTTCTGCCCAACCCGCATCCGGGTGAAATCCTGCTTGAGGAATTTCTGAAGCCGATGGGGCTCAGCCAGAATGCGCTGGCGCGGGCGGTGCATGTGCCGCCGCGGCGGATCAACGAGATCGTGCTCGGCAAGCGTGCGCTGACGGCGGATACGGACCTCCGCCTTGCGCGCTATTTCGGTATGTCGGAAGGCTTCTTCCTCGGATTGCAGTCCGACTACGATTTGATGGAGCGGCGGCGGGAAATCGAGCGTGAGTTGAAGGCCATTGAGCCGAGGGCGGCTTAGGCGAATGGAAGGATGCACCTGACGTCAAATTCCCGTCATGACCCGGCCCTCCTTTAGAATCATTTGGCGGGTCATCCACGTCTTGGCTGACTCAGATAGAAAGAAAGACGTGGATGGCCCGCATGAAGCGGGCCATGACGTTGTTGGGAGGAATATCAATCCACGCTCTTCACCAGCACATATGACCCCGGCGCGTCCTCCAGCACCTTGAGCTTGCCGCCGCCCGGTTTCCGCGCCGCGACCATCGGCCCCGACTTCGCCGAAAGCCATTCTTCCCAGTCGGGCCACCAGGAGCCCTTGTTGTCGGTGGCGCCGTCGAACCATTTGTCGGGCGTCGGCGGCAGGTCGTCATTCGTCCAGTGATTATATTTGCCGCTGGACGGCGGGTTGATGACGCCGGCGATGTGGCCGGAGCCGGCGCAGATGAAGCGCACGGGCCCGCCGAAGAGTCGCGTTGCCTTGTACACGGACGGATAGGGCGAGATGTGGTCCTCGCGGCTCGACTGCAGATAGACCGGCACCTTCACCTTGCCGAGGTCGAGCGTCTCGCCGCCGAGCACCATGCGGCCCTCGGCGAGCTTGTTCTCGAGGTAGCATTCGCGCAGATAGAAGACATGCATGGCAGACGGGAGCCGCGTCGCGTCCGAATTCCAGAACAGGATGTCGAAGGGCATGGGCTCGCGGCCAAGCAGGTAGTTGTTGACGACATAGTTCCAGATGAGATCGTTCGAGCGCAGCATGTTGAAGGTGGTCGCCATGGTGGACCCCTTCAGATAGCCGCCTTTCTCGTGCATCTGTTTTTCGATATCGGCGATCTGTTCCTCGTCGATGAAGACTTTCAGTTCGCCTGCTTCGGTGAAATCCACCTGCGTCACGAGGAAGGTTGCCGACTTGATGCGATCGTCTTTCCGCTGCGCCATATGGGCGAGCGAGCAGGCGAGCAGCGTGCCGCCGATGCAATAGCCGACCGCGTTCACTTCCTTCTCGCCGGTCGCCTGTTCGACGGCGTCGAGCGCCGCATAGACGCCTTCGGTCATGTAGGCCTCGAAGGTCTTCAGCGCGAGGCGCGCATCCGGGTTCACCCAGCTTGCGACGAAGACGGTGTAGCCCTTGTCGAGACACCATTTGATGAGCGACTTCTCGGGTCCGAGATCGAGGATGTAATATTTGTTGATCCAGGGCGGGAAGATGACGAGCGGGCGCTTGTAGACCTGCTCGGTCGTCGGCTCATACTGGATGAGCTGCATGAGATCGTTCTGGTAGACGACCTTGCCGGGCGTCGTCGCAATATTCTCGCCGAGGCGGAAGGCGTTCATATCCGTCTGCTGGATCTGGATATGGCCGCCGCCGCGCTCGATGTCTTCGAGCAGATGTTCCATGCCGGAGACGAGGTTCTCGCCATTGGTGGCAAGCGTGGTGCGCAGGATTTCCGGGTTGGTGAAAAGGAAGTTCGAGGGCGACATGGCGTTCGCCATCTGCCGC
>PNMC01000202.1 GCA_013823365.1 Parvibaculum sp.
CTCGTTGGTCATCACCTCCTTGAGGATCGCGGCGATCGACTTGCGCTTGGCGAACCACTGGCGGCGGATGCGGGTGAGCAACCGCGTGGCGTCGGTCTTGTCCATGAGGATCGCGCGAGTGCTCCACCGATAGGGGAACGCCAGCCGATTGAGATCGTCGAGGATTCCCGGCGTCGTCGCGCTCGGAAATCCTGTGATGGTGAGGATGCGCAGATGGCTCTCGCCCAGGCGCGGCTCCAGCCCGCCGGTCAGCGGCTGGTCGGCCAGAAGCGCGTCGAGATAGATCGGCACCTCGGGGACACGGACGCGCTGGCGGTTGGTCGAGATGGCGGCGTGCAGATAGGTGAGCGTCTCGCCATCGTCGAGCCAGCGGCACTGGGGCATGAAGCCGTCGAGCAGCGCCAGCACGCGGTCGGTGCGATCCACGAACCCGCGCAGGATTTCCCATGGGTCGACCCCTGTCTTCTCGCGACCCTCATAGAGCCAGGATTCGGCGCGGGCCGCCTCCTCGGCGGGCGGCAGGTAGAGGAAGGTGAGGAAATAGCTCGACACGAAATGCGCACCGGCTTCCTCGAACGCGGCCTTGCGCTCGGCGTCGACCAGCGCCGATGCGGCGTCGGGAAACGTGCATTCGGGATAGGTGGCGGCCTCGCTGCGCTGCGCCTCGACGAAGATCGCCCAGCCCGAGCCGAGACGGCGGAAGGCGTTGTTGATGCGGCCGGCGACGGCGACCAGCTCGGCCGCGACCGCCGATTCCAGATCAGGCCCGCGAAACGTCGCCGTCCTCTGGAACGAGCCATCCTTGTTCAGGACGACACCCTCGCCGACCAGGGCGGCCCAGGGCAGGTAATCGGCGAGGCGGGCGGCGCTGCGGCGGTATTCTGCAAGGTTCATCATGGCCGCGCCCTCACACCTCGAGATAGCCGGGGATGCGCAGATGCCTGCGGCCGACCTCGACGAAGTGCGGATCGCGCCGCGCGGCCCAGACCGCCGCGACATGGCCGAGCGCCCAGATGGCGATCCCCGCGAGCCAGAGCTGGAGACCGAGGCCGATGGCGCCGGCCAGTGTCCCGTTGAGGATGGCGATCGAGCGCGGGGCGCCGCCGAGCAGGATCGGCTCAGTCAATGCCCGGTGGACCGGCACGGAGAACCCCGGCACCGCGTCGAGCTGTTCGAGAACGGCGCTCATATGACGAGCGCCCCGCCGCCGAACGAGAAGAAGGAGAGGAAAAAGGAGCTGGCCGCGAACGCGATCGAGATGCCGAAGACGATCTGGATCAGTCTGCGGAAGCCCCCGCCGGTGTCGCCGAAGGCGAGCGTGAGGCCCGTCACGATGATGATGATGACCGCGATGATCTTGGCGACCGGCCCCTCGATGGATTCGAGGACGGCCTGCAACGGCGCTTCCCAGGGCATCGACGAGCCGGACGCATGGGCGGCCGGTGCGAGCATGAGGCTGATGACAAGGGTGGATGCGGCGGTCGCCATGCTGCGATAGCCGCGCGAGAGCGTGCGGATCATGCGAGGTCTCCTGTGCTGGGGATGGCTGGGGTGATGCGGTAGTCCCCGTCCGCGCCGAGCCCTTCGACGCGCGCGAGTTCGACCAGACGGCGCGCGGAACCGCGCCCGGAGAGGACGGCCACGAGGTCGATGGTCTCCGCGATCAGCGCGCGCGGGACCGTGACGACGGCTTCCTGGATGAGCTGTTCGAGGCGACGAAGCGCACCGATGCCGGTGCCGGCATGGATGGTGCCGATGCCGCCGGGATGGCCGGTGCCCCACGCTTTGAGCAGGTCGAGGGCTTCGGAGCCGCGCACCTCGCCGATGGGGATGCGGTCGGGACGCAGGCGCAGCGAGGAGCGGACCAGATCGGAGAGCGTCGCCACGCCGTCCTTTGTCCGCATGGCGACGAGGTTGGGTGCCGAACATTGCAGCTCGCGCGTGTCCTCGATGATGACGATGCGATCGGCGCCCTTGGCGACCTCGGCGAGCAGCGCGTTGGTCAGCGTCGTCTTGCCAGTGCTGGTGCCGCCCGCAACGAGGATGTTGGCTCGGGACGCGACGGCCTCGCGCAACGTCGCGGCCTGATCGTCCGACATGATGCCGCCGGCGGCATAATCATCGAGCGTGAACACGGCGACGGCGGGCTTCCTGATCGCGAAGGCAGGCGCAGCGACGATAGGCGGCAACAGGCCCTCGAACCGCTCGCCGGTTTCCGGCAGCTCAGCCGAGACGCGAGGGCGGCGCGGATGCACCTCTGCGCCGACATGGTGAGCGACGAGACGGACGATGCGTTCGCCATCGGCGGCCGATAGCATTTCGCCCGTATCGGCGAGTCCTTCGGACAGGCGATCGACCCAGAGGCGACCGTCCGGGTTCAGCATCACCTCGACCACGGCCGGGTCTTCGAGAAGCCGGGCGATGGATGCGCCGAGCGCGGTGCGCAGCATGCGCGCGCCGCGTTTGTTGGCTTCGGACTGTGCGTGTGTGACGGTCATGTCGGCCCCGGTTCTGGCCGGGGACGCGACGATCGATTCCCGGTTGGGGCTGACTAAAAGAACCTCAAGTGACGGAGATTCAACAAGTTTCGGTCGTAGTAGGGGAGTGTCGCGCCAAGACGGGAAGGAGCGGAAAAACGTCGTGTACGTCGGGACGGCGGGGGCAGTCGCGGGCACTCGGCAGGCGCTGGCGGACACGGCGACGGAGGCCCGGAAAGATCGCCGATTCTGCGAATGTCGTGGGCGGCGCTTGCGGGCGTGCGGGCCATAGCTGCGACGTTTGGAAAGGAGCGTGTGATTCGCCTGCGGGGGCGCCTTGGCGTCAACGTCCACGCCTTCGGCGGTGCCTTACTTTGAACTTCAGCTTCCGACCTCATCCGGGACGTCCGTGAGGCAGGTCATTGCTGCTGAAACCAGACGCTGCAGGTGGCCGACGTCACCCACGACATATCACAGCGGCACGTCGCGGCCGGAGCAGAATTTAACGCATAAGTGGACAACTACGGAAGCATCTTCGCCGGCACCCATAACGAGGGCTGAAGCACGATTCCGCTGCCATGGGCGACCTAGATGAAAAAGGCCAGGTACTGGAGCTAGCCCGCGCTCTTGCAGAAAGCTTCCGTTGGAATGCTTACTGCCTGGCCCCTGTGCATTATTGGGACATAGATTCACGGTAGGAACCTGCTGGACGGTACCAACGCGGTCGGGCAACAAGCGACGCCATCCGGGACGTCCCTGAGGCAGGTCATTGCTTCTGAAACCAGACGCTGCAGGTGGCCGACGTCACCGCGACCTATCATACCGGCACGTCGCGACCGGAGCAGAATTTCGCGCATGCGGCGACAACTGCGGAAGCATCTTCACCAGCGCCCATCACGAGGGCTGAAGCACGATTTCGCTGCCACGGACGTCCTAGATGAAAAAGGCCCGGTACGGGAGAAAGGCCGCCTTCTTGCAGAATGCTTCCGTTGGAACGGGTACTGCCTGGAATCTGGAGCCATGCGCTATCGTCTCGATATCCGATGCACCAGATGACGGAATCGATCACCCGTTTCGATCCATCGGCAAAGAATGCGAGGCGGTCTTGTGAAGAGACTAAGCGTTTCGCGACGGCTACGCCCCTTCGTTCCAAGTCGTCAAGGCTCCGATCCCTGTCAGGAAAGGGGTCCGCGCGCCGCATCACGCGTCCTATCGTCGATTCGGGCCTTGCTCTCATCAAGCCCAATGTGTGCAGCCACCACCATGTACTCTGGCCCAGAATGCGCTCGGGAAACAGACGGCGGCTGCGTCCAGCCGCAAGCACCACTTCATGGGTCAAAGCCAGCTCGGCTGCGATGTCGCGTCCGCTTGCTCCATCTCCGACAATAAGGACCATGCCAAGCGGGAGATCACTGGGATTGTGATAACTTTCCGGTGTTAGTTGCTTGACTGCGCTGTCGAAGCCGGCAGCAATCGTTGGGATTATCGGTTTCTGAAACGCACCCGTCGCGACGATCACTGCCTTCGCTACTATGTACCTGCCATCGTCGAGTTGCGCGGCGAACCGCTCATCGGCCCGGCGTTCGAGCCGAGCCACACCATTTCCGGAATGCACCGGTAGGTCGAAATGGCTGGCGTAGGTTTCGAGATAATTCGCAAACTCGTCTCGCGTTGGATAGCCTTCTGGGTCCCCATCGAGCGCAAGACCAGGCAGCGAACTAAATGCGCGCGGAGTGAACAGGGTCAGGGAATCGTAGCGATGGCGCCAACTGTCGCCGACGCGGGCATGGCGATCGACGATTTGGAATGAAAGCTCTGGTCGGGCAAGATAATAGCCGGCTGCGAGTCCCGCTTGACCCGCGCCGATCACTAGAACGTCTATTTCCTCCGAACCATGGCTCACGGATAGCTGGCGAGGGCTTCTGTTCATGCAGCCTTTGCTTTGCCTTTTACCAGAATGCTCTCCATCAGCAAAAGCCCTACCCCACAGACAATCGCCACGTCGGCAAGATTGAAGGCGGGCCAATGATAGCTGCCGATGTAAAAATCCAGGAAATCCGT
>PNMC01000203.1 GCA_013823365.1 Parvibaculum sp.
TTCACAGCGCCCGGGCGGGAGACATCCGCCACCTGATCTCTTTAACGTCCGCTCCACCATTCAATCGTGCGAGCCCGGACGTGACCCGCGCTCCCGGCAGGAGCGCAAGCCAGATACCGGTCGTTAGACGCGGCGCCGCTTCGGAGGGCGGCAACCATTATGCGGGATCGGTGTCACGTCGCGGATGGTCGTGACGGTGAAGCCCACCGACTGCAGCGCGCGAAGCGCCGACTCGCGGCCCGAACCCGGACCGCACACCTCGACTTCGAGGGTACGCATGCCATGTTCCATAGCCTTCTTGCCCGCATCTTCCGCCGCCATCTGCGCGGCGAAGGGCGTCGACTTGCGGCTGCCCTTGAAGCCCATCATGCCGGCCGACGACCAGGAGATCGCGTTGCCCTGGGCATCGGTGATCGTGATCATCGTGTTGTTGAACGTCGAATTCACGTGGGCCACGCCCGACGAGATATTCTTCCGTTCCTTGCGCTTGACGCGAACCTTGTCTTTAGCCATCCGTCTGAAACCTTCGTGTCACGCGGGGAACCGCGTCGCCCGCGCCCCGGAATGAGTGAGAGCTCTCGCCCCGTTACTTCTTCTTGCCGGCGATCGCCTTGGCCGGACCCTTGCGGGTGCGGGCATTGGTGTGGGTGCGCTGGCCGCGAACCGGCAGGCCCTTGCGGTGACGCAGGCCGCGATAGCAGCCAAGGTCCATCAGCCGCTTGATGTTCATGGCGACTTCGCGCCGCAGATCGCCTTCCACAAGGTAATCGCGGTCGATCGTTTCGCGGATCTGGATGACCTCGGCGTCGGTCAGCTCGTTCACGCGGCGCTCGGCCGGAATGCCGACCGCGGCGCAGATTTCCTTGGCCTTGGCATCGCCGATGCCATGAATATAGGTCAGGCCGATGACCACCCGCTTGTTGGTCGGGATATTGACGCCAGCGATACGAGCCACGTGTCTCTCCTAAACTTCGGGAATCGCCTAACCCGGCACCTGCGTGAAAAACCGCCTCGAACCACCCCCAAAAACCGCGGAATTCCGCCATTTTTCGGTCCCGAGCCGGATCATTCTCTGAAAGTACCGTCGCGAAGGCCGGGATTATAGGATTTACTCCTTCCCAGTCAACCGCTTAAGCCTTTTCCCTTCCCTTTCTAAAGCCCGAGGGCCGCCTCGATCTGGCGGGTTACCTCATCCATTTCCTTCATGCCGTCCACGGCCTTCAGCCTGCCCTTGCCCTTGTAATAGGCCGAGAGCGGCGCCGTCTGCTCGTGATAGACCGCGAGGCGCTTCTTGAGCGCTTCCGCATTGTCGTCCGCCCGGGCACCGCCAACCGTTTCGGCCGCGCGGGTCTCGATCCGCTTGAGCAGGATGCCGTCATCGACCACCAGCTCGACGACCGCATCGAGCGCGGTACCCTTGCCCTTCAGCATCTCGTCCAGCGCCTCGGCCTGAGCGACGTTCCGCGGAAAGCCGTCCAGGATATAGCCCTTGGCGACATCCGGCTGCTCGATCCGCTCGGCAATGATGCCCACCACCACCTCGTTCGGGACGAGTTCGCCCCGCGCCATGATGGCCTCGGCCTTCTTGCCGGTCTCGGTGCCGGCGGCAACGGCCGCCCGCAGCATGTCGCCGGTCGAAAGCTGGACGAACCCGTATTTGTCTTCGAGCCGCTTCGCCTGCGTACCCTTGCCCGCTCCGGGCGGTCCAAGAAGGATCAGTTTCATCGGCGCTGGCCCCTCAGCTTCGATTTCTTGATCAGCCCTTCATATTGATGGGCCAGAAGATGGCTCTGAACCTGCGAAACCGTATCCATGGTCACGCTCACCACGATGAGGAGCGAGGTACCGCCGAAATAGAACGGCACGTTGTACTGCGAGATCAGGATTTCGGGCAGCAGACAGACGAGCGTCAGATAGATGGCGCCGACCACGGTGAGCCTTGTCAGCACATAGTCGATATATTCCGCCGTGCGCTGGCCGGGCCGGATACCCGGAATGAAGCCGCCATACTTCTTCAGGTTGTCGGCCGTGTCCGCAGGATTGAACACGATCGCCGTATAGAAGAAGGCGAAGAAGATAATGCCCGCAGCATAGAGCGCGATATAGAGCGGCTGACCGTGCTGCAGCATGGCCGTGACCGTATTCAGCCAGTCGGGCCCTTGCCCGCCGCTGAAATTCGCCACAGTGATCGGCAGCAGCAGGATCGAGGATGCGAAGATCGGCGGAATGACGCCGGCCGTGTTGAGCTTCAACGGCAGATGCGAGCTGTCGCCGCCGTAAAGCTTGTTACCGACTTGTCGCTTCGGATACTGCACGAGCAGCCGCCGCTGGGCGCGCTCGACATAGACGATACCCATGATCACGACGACGACCATGACCACCAGGAAGAGGATGATCGCCATGGAAATGGCGCCCTGACGGCCGAGTTCGAGCGTGCCGGCGAGCGCCCGCGGCAGCTCCGCCACGATGCCCGAGAAGATGATGAGCGAGATACCGTTGCCGACGCCGCGCGCCGTGATCTGCTCGCCGAGCCACATCAGGAAGACCGTGCCGCCAACCAGCGTGATAACGGTCGTTGCACGGAAGAAATAGCCCGGATCGATGACGACGCTGCCCATGCCGCTCGCCGCGCCTTCGAGGCCGACGGCAATACCATAGCCCTGCAGCGTAGCCAGGATCACCGTACCGTAGCGCGTGTACTGGTTGATCTGCTTGCGGCCCTGCTCGCCTTCCTTCTTGAGCTGGGCAAGATGCGGCGACACCGCTGTCATCAACTGAATGATGATCGAGGCGGAGATGTACGGCATGATCGTGAGCGCGAAAATCGCCATACGGCCGATCGCACCGCCCGCCAACATGTCGAACACGCCGAGCAGGCCGGACTGCTGCTGGCTGAAAACCTGCGCCAGCGCAACCGGGTCGATGCCCGGCAGCGGAATATAGGTGCCGAAGCGATAGACGATCAGCACACCCAGTGTGAACCAGATGCGCTTCTTCAACTCGGTCGCCTTGGAGAAGGCCGCGAAGTTGAGGTTCGCCGCGAGCTGTTCAGCCGCTGATGCCATTCATCTCACCCTGTACGCCCCGGACATCCGGCCCGCAGAAATGACGCTTGTTTTACTCGGCCGCAGCCTTCGCCTTGGGCTCGATGACGGTCACGGAACCGCCAGCCTTCTCGACCGCCGCCTTGGCGCCCGCGGAGGCTCCCGCAACCTCGAAGTTCAGCTTCGCCTTCAGCTCGCCGCTGCCCAGCAGACGGACGCCGTCCTTGGCGCGGCGGATGACACCCGCCTCGACCAGCGCCGCGGCATCGACCTTCGCGCCGGCCGCAAGCTTGCCGGCATCGACGGCAGCCTGGATGCGGCCGACATTCACGGCCACGAAGTCCAGACGGAACAGATTCTTGAAGCCGCGCTTCGGCAGGCGCATGTGGATCGGCATCTGGCCGCCCTCATAGCCCTTGATGGCGACGCCGGTACGGGACTTCTGGCCCTTCACGCCGCGTCCGCCGGTCTTGCCCTTGCCGGAGCCGATACCGCGGCCCACGCGCATGCGCGACTTGCGGGCGCCTTCGTTGTCGCGGATTTCATTCAGTTTCATCGTTCTGCCTCGCGAGCCGGATAGCTCTTAATAATATGCGTTCAGACCTCGTCCACGACGCGGACGAGATGGGGCACCTTGGCGATCATGCCGCGCACCGCCGGAGTATCCTCGAGCGTGCGGGTACGATGCATCTTGTTCAGGCCAAGCCCGATCAGGGTCTGGCGCTGGGACGGCTCGCGGCGGAGCGGGCTGCCGACCTGCTGTACCGTTACCGTCTTGCCGGCGGATTTCTTCGCTGCCATCGGTTTATCCTCCAGCCTTACTCGACGCCGGCTTCGGCGGCGGCATCCGAACGGCGGCCAACGATGTCGCTGACCTTCTTGCCGCGGCGTGCCGCAACCATGCGCGGGCTCTGCTCGTTCTTCAGCGCGTCGAACGTCGCACGCACCATGTTGTAGGGGTTGGACGAGCCGAGCGACTTCGCAACCACGTCCTGGACGCCAAGCGTCTCGAACACGGCGCGCATCGGACCGCCGGCGATGATACCGGTGCCGGGAGGCGCCGCGCGGAGAACCACGCGACCGGCACCATGACGGCCGTCGACATCGTGATGCAGCGTCCGGCCTTCGCGCAGCGGCACGCGGATCATCGCGCGTTTGGCGGACTCGGTCGCCTTGCGGATCGCTTCCGGCACTTCGCGCGCCTTGCCATGACCGAAGCCGACGCGGCCCTTCTGATCGCCCACCACGACAAGCGCGGCAAAGCCGAAGCGACGGCCACCCTTCACGACCTTGGCAACGCGATTGATGTGGACCAGCTTGTCCACAAACTCGCTGTCGCGCTCTTCCCGATCCCGGTCTCTGTTTTCCTTACGTGCCACAGCCAGATTCCTTTAGAAGTTGAGACCGCCTTCGCGGGCGCCTTCGGCGAGCGCTTTCACGCGCCCATGATAGATATATTCGCCGCGATCGAAGACGAC
>PNMC01000204.1 GCA_013823365.1 Parvibaculum sp.
GCGCACCGGATGCCCGCCGCCTCGCATGTCGAGGTGAGCGGCGTCTCGCGCATTCCGGGCGGCGCCAGCCGCGAAACCTATCGCCTCACCGCGACGTGGAAAGAGGAGGGCAGAGAGGTGCGCCGTCCTCTCATCCTGCGCCGCGATCCCGTGGCGAGCCTCATCGAGACGGAACGCGATGTGGAGTTCAACGCCTATCGCGCCTTTCATCCGGCGGGACTGCCCGTGCCGGAACCGCTTTTTCTCGAAACCGATCTCGAATGGCTCGACCGGCCCTTCTTCGTGATGGAGCAGATCGAGAACTGCCAGGCGGGCTCGCCTTTCAATGCGGCGCCTTATGGCGCGCTTGCGGAAAAGATCGGCGCTCAGTTCTGGACGCATCTCGGCCGCATCGCCGCCGCCGATCCGGAGAAGACCGGATTTTCGGTGAACATGGAGGCGATCGCGCCGGAAGCCTGCTGGAAACACGAGCTCGACAAGTGGGAAAAGGTGATCGACGAGGACGAGCTTGTGCCGCAGCCGATTGCACGCGCCGCGATCCGCTGGCTCCGGCGCAATCCGCCGCCGCCCCCGCCGCGCGTCACTGCCGTCCACGGCGATTATCGCACGGGCAATTTCCTCTTCGATGGCGAGGGCGAGATTCGCGCCATTCTCGACTGGGAAATGTGCCATCTGGGCGATCCGCTGGAAGATGTCGCCTGGGCGGCCGATCCTCTCTGGGCCTTCCAGCAGACGGAGCGGCCGGGCGGCATGATCGCGCGCGCCGATGCCTTCCGTCTCTGGGAGGAGGCGAGCGGCATGAAGATCGACCCCGTGCGGCTGCGCTGGTGGGAGGTCTTCAATTCGCTGAAGGGCCTCGCGATCTGGATTTCATCGGGCAAGGAATATCAATCGGGCGCGAGCAGCGATCCGATCCTGGCTTTCCCGAGCTGGTATTGCACCGATGTTCACAACCGCGTGCTGGCGCATCGTCTCGCCGCCCTGTCG
This sequence comes from Parvibaculum sp., assembly GCA_013823365.1. Lineage (GTDB taxonomy): Bacteria > Pseudomonadota > Alphaproteobacteria > Parvibaculales > Parvibaculaceae > Parvibaculum. Next base: position 988 of record PNMC01000204.1, read on the forward strand.
AAGGAAGCCCGCTCATGAAGCCCGATGTCCCTGTCGTCATGCGTGGTCTCTTCGGCACCATGCTGATGGAGATCGCGCCGAACCTGACCGCCGAATATTCCGCCGGCAGTATCGGCATCATGAGCATGATGATCTTCATGACCGCCGAGGAATATGACCGGGCGGCGGAGATCCGCGCCGCGGAGAATGCCGAAATGCGGGCGCTTTTCGCCGAGGCCTCCGGGCTTGTCGAGGATGCCGGGCTCAAGGTGAAGCTCGCGGAAGCCGGGCAGGGCAAGGATGGCTCGCTCCGGATCAGCGCGCTCGATGCCGAGAATGCGGCGCTTGCCGCGCTGCTGATCGAGCTCCAGGCCCATGTGGAGGAAAGCACCGGCGCTCAGGCGGCGGGGCTCGAAGCCCGCATCTGGGACCACCTCGTCGCAGCGGCGGACAGGCGGAAGCTCACCTTCCCGGCGCTCGGCTAGGCGGGGAGGGGGGACTTCCCCCCGCCGGGGCGGGCGCGGTATGAGTGTGCGTTCCGATCGGGAAACCCGCGCATCATGCCGCTCTCCGTCCGCCTGTCGATCTTCTACGGCTCGCTCTGCCTGTTCTCGGGGGTGCAGCTTCCCTTCTTTCCGGTCTGGCTGGAGGCGAAGGGGCTCGGGCCCACGCAAATCTCCATCGTCATTGCCGCCACCATGATGCTGCGCATCGCGGCCGGGCCCGTCTTCGCCTTCGCCGCCGACCGGCTGGACGACCGGCGCCGCGTGGTCGTCCTCCTCGCCTGGAGTTCGGTGCTGGCGGGGCTGCTGCTCCTCGTCGCGAACGGTTTCTGGGCCATTCTGATCGTCAGCCTCATCCTCATGTCGTGCTGGCCCTCCATCACGCCGATCATCGAAACCATCGCCATGAAGGCGACGCAGGAAGGCCGGATCGATTACGGCCGGGTGCGCATCTGGTGCTCCATCACCTTTATCGGTGCGAGCGCAGGTACCGGCTGGCTCGTCGGCTGGCGCTCGCCGGAGATCATCGGCGTCTGCATGGTGATCGGCCTTTTCGTGACGCTTGCCGGCACCTTCCTTCTCTCCCGCGAGGTGCCGCAGCCGAAGCGCCGCAAGAAGAAGGGCGGGCAGCTCATCGCCGCCTTCAGCATTGCGCGCCACCCCGTCTTCATCACGGGCCTTGTCGCGGCAGGCATCGTCCAGTCGAGCCACGCCGTCTATTACGCCTTCGGTTCGCTCAACTGGCAGCGGCTCGGTTATGACGACGGGCTGATCGGCATTCTCTGGGGCATCGGCGTCATTGCCGAGATCCTGCTTTTCACACAATCGGGACGTGTGATCCGCCTGTTCGGGGCACCAGGCCTGCTGATGATCGCATCGGGCGCGGCGGCGCTGCGATGGTTGCTGCTCGCCTTCGACCCGCCGCTTTCGGTCGTGATTTTCTGCCAGGCGCTGCACGGGCTCAGCTTCGGCGCGGCCCATCTCGGCGCGCTGCATTTCGTGGCGCGGGCCTCGCCGCCCTCGCTCGCCTCCACCGCGCAAAGCCTCTACGCATCCATGTCGGCAGGCATTATGATGGGCGTCATGACCCTTGCCGCGGGACCGCTCTATGCACATTTCATGTCCAATGCCTATCTCCTGCCGGCAGGAACATCGCTTTTGGCGCTGGCGGGCGCGTTGATGCTCTCCGTCCTGTGGCGGGGCGGCGCCGTGATTACCGATGACGAGGAAGAAGAAAATGCCGGTTGAAGTGATCCCGACAGGTGCGGCGCTCGGCGCGGAAATTCGCGGCCTCGATCTGTCGAAGCCGCTCGGCGATGCGGATTTCGAAGCGGTTTCCCAGGCCTGGTACGATCATGTCGTGCTGCTCTTCCGCGGCCAGAAGGTGAGCGACGACGATCTCATCCGCTTCTCCCGGCACTTCGGCGAACTCGACATCGCGCCCGCCTCGGCGACCGACATGGCGGGGGCGCAGGAAAAGTCGCGGCCGGAAATCTGGATCATCTCGAACGTGGTCGAGAACGGAAAGCCCATCGGCGCATTGGGTGACAAGGAAGCCGAGTGGCATACCGACATGTCCTATGTCGCGGAGCCGCCCATGGCGAGCGTACTTTACTCGCTTGAAATTCCGAGCGCGGGAGGCAATACGAGCTTCGCCAATATGTACAAGGCGCTCGAAGAACTGCCGGCCGATCTGCGTGCCGCCATCGAGGGCCGCAACTGCAATCACGACTCGAGCACCACGAGCGTCGGCGAATTGCGCGCGGGCGCCCATGCCGTTCTCGACGTGCGCGAGGCGCCGGGCGCCATGCATCCCGCAATCCGTACGCATCCAGTCACCGGCGGCAAGGCGCTTTATCTCGGCCGGCGTCTCAATGGCTGGCTTGAAGGTTATTCCGTCGAGGAAAGCGAGAAGCTGCTCGACCGCCTCTGGGCGCATTGCGCGAAACCGGAATTTTCCTGGACGCATCGCTGGGCGGTCGGCGATCTGCTCATCTGGGACAATCGCTGCGCGATTCATCGCCGCGAAAGTTTCGACGGGCGCGAGCGGCGTGTCATGCACCGCACGCAGATCAAGGGCGATGCCCCGCGCTGAGCCGCAGGCTCCCTTGCGTCAATTCTCTTCCGTTTGACTTTGCCCGCGGATGCGCCAGTTTCTGCGGCAAAAGAATTATCGAACGGAGGAACTCCCATGCGTGCTTTGGTGCTCGAAGGCAATTTCGGCATTGAAAATCTGAAGCTCAAGGATCGCGACATTCCGACCGCGGGGCCGGGGCAGGTCGTGCTGAAGATGAAGGCCGGCTCGCTCAATTACCGCGATCTCGCGACCGTCACCTTCGGCGGCAATCCGGCGCTGCTGCCGCTCGTACCTCTGTCCGACGGTTGCGGCGAAGTCGTGGAAGTGGGCGAGGGCGTGAAGCGCCTCAAGAAGGGCGACCGCGTTGCGCCGAGCTTCTTCCAGGGCTGGATTTCCGGCGGACCCGTCGCAGAAGCGCTCGGCGCGACCGCGCTTGGCAGCCCGATCGACGGGTGCGCGCAGGACTATATGGTGCTTTCCGCCGAGGGCATGTCGAAGGCGCCCTCAAATCTCTCGGATGAAGAAGCCGCCTGCCTTCCCTGCGCCGCGCTCACCGCATGGCGCGCGCTTGTCGTCGAAGGCAACATCAAGGCGGGCGACACGGTGCTCGTGCAGGGCACGGGCGGCGTCTCGATCTTTGCGCTGCAATTCGCGAAGGCCATGGGCGCACGGGTGATCGTCACCTCGTCGTCGGATGAAAAGATCGAGCGCGCGAAGAAGCTCGGCGCGGACGATGCGATCAATTACAGGGCGACGCCGAACTGGGAAATGGAAGCCCGCAAGCTCACCGGCGGGCGCGGCGTCGATCATGTGGTCGAAGTCGGCGGTGCCGACACGTTCCCGCGCTCCATCATGGCAGTGCGCGTCGGCGGTCATATCGCGGTGATCGGCATTCTTTCCGGCCTCACCAAGGATGTGAATGTCGCGGCGATCTTCGCGCAAAATCTCAAGATCAGCGGCATCACC
>PNMC01000205.1 GCA_013823365.1 Parvibaculum sp.
ATGGGCGAGGATGCGGCCGATCTCGGAATAGAGAACGCGGATGAACTGGCCGCGGCGCGGCACTTCGAGGCCGAGCAGCTTTTCGGCGGCGAGCACAAAGGCGTGCTCCTGATTCATCGGCGCCACATAGTCGAGGCGGTCGAAGTAAGGTGTCGCCTGGAGATAGGTCTTGTGCTCGATGAGCTTCTCGGTGCCGCGATGAAGCAGGCCGATATGCGGATCGACGCGCTCGACCACTTCGCCGTCGAGCTCCAGCACGAGGCGGAGCACGCCATGCGCGGCGGGATGCTGCGGCCCGAAATTCAGATGGTAGTTGCGGAGTTCCTGTTCGGCCATCGGATCAGCCCTCCGCCTTTTCGTCGCCCGGCAGCAGATATTCCGCGCCCTCCCAGGGGCTCATGAAATCGAAGTTGCGGAATTCCTGCACGAGTTTCACAGGCTCGTAGACGACGCGCTTCGCATCGTCGTCGTAGCGCACCTCGACATAGCCCGTGAGCGGGAAGTCCTTGCGCAGCGGATAGCCGTTGAAGCCGTAGTCGGTGAGGATGCGGCGGAGATCCGGGTGGCCGGAAAAGAGCACGCCATACATGTCGAAGGTTTCGCGCTCGTACCAGTTGGCCGCGGGGAAAACGGAAACGACGCTCGGCACGGCCGTTTCCTCATCCGTCATGACGGCGACGCGGATGCGGTGGTTCTGGTACATCGACAGCAGGTGATAGACGACATCGAAGCGAAGCGGGCGCTCCGGATAGTCCACCCCCGTAATGTCGATCAGCGTCGAGAAGCGGCAGGCCGGATCGTCGCGCAGGAATTTCAGCACGCGCGCGATGGCGGGCGCGTGAGCGCGAACCGTGAGCTCGCCATAAGCGACCTCGAAGCCAAGCACCGATTCCTGGAGCATGCCGGAAATGTGCTCGCCAAGTTCTTTCAGACTTTCGTCCATCTGTACGGTCTCGAAACCCGGGTAGCGGCATGCCGCGCGGCAATGCCCGTGTGTTGGAAATCAGCGATCGAGCGTGCCCGTCCGGCGAATCTTCTTCTGGAGCGCGAGGATGCCATAAAGCAGGGCCTCGGCGGTGGGCGGGCACCCGGGCACATAGACATCGACCGGAACGATCCGGTCGCAGCCGCGAACCACGGAATAGGAATAGTGATAGTAGCCGCCGCCATTGGCGCAGGAGCCCATGGAGATGACATAGCGGGGCTCCGGCATCTGGTCATAGACCTTGCGGAGCGCGGGCGCCATCTTGTTGGTCAGCGTGCCGGCGACGATCATCACGTCGGACTGGCGCGGGCTCGCGCGGGGCGCCACGCCGAAACGCTCCGCATCGTAGCGCGGCATCGAGGTCTGCATCATCTCGACGGCGCAGCAGGCCAGACCGAAGGTCATCCACATCAGCGAGCCGGTGCGCGACCAGGTGATGAGATCGTCGACCGTGGTCAGCACGAATCCCTTGTCGGCCAGCTCGTCGGAGGCCTGGCGAAAAAAGGCATCGTCCTGCCAGCCGGCGGGCGCGGTTTCGCGCTCGACGACGCCCGGCGTGTTGGAGATCACCTTGTCGGGATTCGTCACTCCCATTCCAGAGCACCCTTCCGCCATTCATAGGTGAAGCCGATCGTGAGGACGGCCAGAAACACCATCATCGACCAGAAGCCGAAGAGCCCGATATCGCCGAGCGCGACCGCCCAGGGGAAGAGGAAGGCCACTTCGAGATCGAAGATGATGAAGAGAATCGCGACGAGATAATATTTCACGTCGAATTTCATGCGCGCGTCATCGAAGGCATCGAAGCCGCATTCATAGGCGGCGAGCTTTTCGGGATCGGGGTTCGACGGCGCGACGACGAAAGGCGCGATCAGAAGGGCAAGACCCACGACGAGAGACAGGCCCATGAAGATCAGTATGGGCAGGTACTCGAGCAGCAGATCTTCCATCGAACTTTCCTCACATGGTCCCGGGACGAGACGCGCGGGCAAGGGCTGCCGCTTCATTCGCGCGGGCGCGCAAACCGGACGAGAGGTCGTCCCAACTAAAGCCCCAATTCGGCGCGCAGTATATCCCTCGCATTTGCAAAATCAAAGGCTCGGCGGCGAATTGTCGAACGCGAAAAGCCGTTGTTTTATCTGCCGTTGCGAGAGGTTCCGAACTGCGCTTGCGACCGCCCTCGCAGCAGACGCGGGCGGGACATCAGACCCATAGTTTGGAGAAAGATGGCGGGAGTGACGGGGCTCGAACCCGCGACCTCCGGCGTGACAGGCCGGCGCTCTAACCAACTGAGCTACACCCCCTTCGCCGACGGACGCGCCGTCTGAAGGTGCGCGGTTCGTAAGCCAAGGCACCCGCCCTGTCAAGGCGCATCGGCAGGCAATAGCGCAAGGATTTCGGCGGGCTTATTCGGTGGCTGGCCTGCCGAGCCGTAGCTCGCGAAGCATGTGAGCCCGCCTACGCCCTGCGGGCTTCGGCGCGGCAGCCTCCGCTCGCTTCGCGGGCCCGGAATGCTTGTCTGGTTCTTCTGAAATATGGCTGGCCTGCCGAGCCGTAGCTCGCGGCAGAGAAGTCCGCCTTCGCCCTTCGGGCTTCGGCGCGACAGCCTCCGCTCGCTTCGCGAGCGCAGGCTGGTGGGCGGTGAGAGACTCGAACTCCCGACATCCTCGGTGTAAACGAGGCGCTCTACCAACTGAGCTAACCGCCCTGCCCGGCAAGCGACGGGCAGATCGGCGATCCGCCCGGGCGCGTTCCATCTATCGGATGGCTCCGTCCTTTGCAAATGGAACCCTCCCGGCGCCATTGCATTGCCATATCAAACCCGCAAACTTGGCTTTACGGTTCCCTGCTCACGACAACGGGTGTTCCCTTGCCCCGCACTATCGCACCCGTCTTCTCGCTGCTGCTTGCCACCGGCATCCTGCTCATCGGCAACGGCATGCTGGGCACGCTGATACCGATTCGCGCGGGCATCGAGGGGTTCCTGCCGTCGACGGTCGGCATGATCGGCAGCGTCTATTTCGCGGGCTTCCTCGTCGGCTGTATCGCCACGCCGCATCTTGTCCGCCGGGCGGGGCATATTCGCGCCTTTGCGACCTTTTGCGGGGTCGCGGCCGCCGCGCCGCTTATCCATGCGCTCTCGGCCGATCCCTTCGTCTGGTCGCTCATGCGGGTGCTGACCGGCTTCTGCTTTGCCGGGCTCTATATGGTGATCGAAAGCTGGCTCAACGAGCAGTCCACAAACGAGACTCGCGGGCGGCTGTTCTCGGCCTATCTGATCGTCAATTTCTCGGCCCTGACGGTCGGCCAGTTCCTGCTCAACACGGCGGACCCGGCCGGCTTCGTGCTCTTTGCGGTGGCGTCGATTCTCACCTCCGTGGCGCTCGTCCCCGTGGCGATGACGACATCGGTGCAGCCCATGCCGATCCAGAGCGCGCGTATCGACATCAAGGCGCTTTATGCGCTTTCGCCCGTGGGCCTTGTCGGTGCCTTCGTGGTGGGGCTTGCCAATGCGCCTTTCTGGACGCTCGCGCCGCTCTATGCGGCGGAGAGCGGGCTCGATACGGGCGGCATCGCGCTTTTCATGTCCGCCGCCATTGTGGGCGCGGCGCTGGCGCAGTGGCCGATCGGGCGGCTTTCGGACCGGATGGACCGCCGCCGCGTGATCGTGGCGCTGTCGCTCGGCGCGGCGCTCGGCGAAATCGCGCTGGCGCTGGCGGGCGGCACCGGCATTCGCGAGGCGGTCCTCTTCGCGGGGTTCCTCTTCGGCGTGTCGGGACTGACGCTTTATTCGGTCGTCGTCGCGCATATGAACGACCATGCGCAGAACGAGAATTTCGTGGCGGTATCGGGCGGATTGCTGATCGTCTTTTCGGTGGGCTCGATCATCGGCCCGACAGCGGCCTCGGTGGGCGTCGGCACATTCGGCCTGCCCTCCATCTTCGTCTTCACGGCTGTCTTCCATCTGGCCTTTGCGGGCTATACGGCCTGGCGCATCGCGACGACACCGGCGCTGACCGAGGAGCAGCGGGCGGACTTCGTCGCCGTGCCGGTGGCGCAGGCTCAGCCGCTTCCCGAGCTCGACCCGCGCGCGGCGGACGACCCGGATAACGGGCCCGCGCCTGCCGAACCCGAACGGACCCTCTGACGCGCAAGAGCCGGCCTGCCCGGACGGGCAGCCGGCCCCTGAACAAACGGCTATCCGTTCGCCGGACTTAGCTGTTCACAGCGTCCTTCAGGCCCTTGCCGGCCTTGAACTTCGGCTGCTTCGACGCCGGAATCTGGATGGTCTCGCCGGTACGCGGGTTGCGGCCCTCGGTAGCGGCACGGCTCGACACGTTGAAGGTGCCGAAACCGACCAGCCGGACCTCTTCGCCCTTTTTCAGCGAGGCCGTGATGATATCGAAGACATAGTCGACAGCCTTGGTCGCATCGGCCTTGGACAGGCCGCTCCGGTCCGCCACTTCTGCTATCAGATCGTTCTTGTTCACGTGAGGCCCCTCTCCAGATGCGATGGCGGGAATCC
>PNMC01000206.1 GCA_013823365.1 Parvibaculum sp.
TTTGCCGCCGAATATGACAACAGGGAGCCCGACGCGTGAAGAACATGTTCGACATCATGAAGCAGGCCCAGCAGCTTCAGTCCCGCATGGCAAGCCTGCAGCAGGAGCTGGAAGCAGCCGAGGTCGAAGGCCGCGCCGGCGGCGGCATGGTGAGCGTCGTCATGTCGGGCAAGGGCGAGGTGAAGAAAGTCTCCGTCGATCCTTCTTTGATGAAGGAAGACGAGCGCGAAATCCTCGAAGACCTCATTGTCGCCGCTTGCGCCGACGCAAAGTCGAAAGCCGAACAGCTCGCCGCCGAGAAGATGAAATCGGTTGCAGGCGGCCTGCCGCTGCCGCCCGGCCTCGGGCTCTGACATCGTGGCCGTCACCGGGCCGGAGATCGAGCGCCTGATCGCGCTGCTTGCGAAGCTGCCGGGCCTCGGGCCCCGCTCCGCGCGCCGCGCCGTGCTCCAGCTCATCAAGAAGAAGGAGACGCTGCTGGTGCCGCTCGCCGCCGCGATGGGCGATGCGGCGGAGAAGGCGCGCATCTGCTCCACCTGCGGCAATGTCGATACGCAGGATCCCTGCGCCATCTGCACGGACGCGACGCGCGATCCCGCCGTCCTCTGCGTCGTGGAAGAGGTGGGCGACCTATGGGCGCTGGAGCGGGCGGGGGCCCACAAGGGCCGCTACCATGTGCTGGGCGGCGTCCTCTCCGCGCTCGATGGCGTCGGCCCGGACGATCTCAATATCGGCAAGCTCGTCGAGCGGCTCTCATCCGGCGAGGTGAAGGAGATCGTGCTTGCCATGAACGCTACGGTGGATGGTCAGACGACGGCTCATTACATCACCGACCGCGTCTCCGGCCTTGGCATTGCGGTGTCCCGCCTGGCGCATGGCGTACCCGTCGGCGGCGAACTCGATTATCTGGACGACGGCACGCTCGCTGCCGCCATGAAATCCCGCCGTCCGTTCTGATCCGTCCTACTTGTCTTTCGTGCCCCAGTAGTTCCGCGTCATTGCGAAGACGGCGGGGGCAAGAATGAAGAGCGCGATCAGGTTCGGTATCGCCATCATGGCGTTCAGCGCATCCGCCATGTTCCAGACGAGGTCGAGGCTCGTCGTCGCGCCTACGGGGATCGCCAGCACCCAGATCACGCGATAGGGCCAGATCGCCTTCACGCCGAAGAGAAACTCCACCGCCCGCTCGCCGTAATAGCTCCAGCCGAGCAGGGTGGTGAACGCGAAAAGCGCGAGCGATGCCGCCACAAGCATGCCGCCCCAGGGCAGCGTATTGCCGAAGGCGGCGCTTGTGAGCGCCGCGCCGTTGAGGTCGCCCGTCCAGAGGCCGGATGTGATGATGACGAGGCCCGTCAGCGTGCAGACGATAAGCGTGTCGATGAAGACGCCGACCATCCCGACAAGCCCCTGCTGGATCGGATCGTCGGTCTTCGCCGCTGCATGGGCGATGGCGGCCGAACCGAGCCCCGCTTCGTTCGAGAAGATGCCGCGCGCGAAGCCCCAGCGGATCGCAAGCAGGATCGCGCCGCCGATAGCCCCGCCCTCTGCTGCCTCGGGCGTGAAGGCATATTGGAAGATCAGCGCGAAGGCGCCGGGAATGGCGGCATAGTTGAATGCGAGCACCAGAAGCGCGCCGCCGATATAGACGACGATCATGGTCGGCACGAGCGCGCTCGCCACTTCCGCGATGCGCCGGATGCCGCCGATGAGAACGAGCCCGACGATCGCCATGAGTGCGATGCCGGTTACCACTGTCGGAACGGCGAAATTCTCTTCCAGTGCATGCGCCACCGAATTTGCCTGCACGCCATTGCCGATACCGAAACCCGCCAGCGCGGTGAAGACGGCAAAGGCCGGCGCAAGCACCAGCGCAAGGGTCGGGAATTTCGGGCCGATGCCGTTCTTGATGTAATACATCGGTCCGCCGACATGGTTGCCCAGTTCGTCGACCTCGCGATAGGCGACAGCGAGCACGGACTCTGAATATTTGGTGGCCATGCCGATCAGCGCGATCACCCACATATAGAAGAGCGCGCCGGGCCCGCCGAAATAGATGGCCGTCGCCACACCCGCAATATTGCCGGTGCCGACGGTGGCCGCGAGCGCCGTCATCAGGGCCTGGAAGGGAGAGATGTCGCCTGCGCCTCTCGATGGGCGCACGGAAAGTTTCAGGCCCTCGGGCAGCTTCCGCCACGGCATGAAACGCAAGCCCACGGTGAGGAAGACACCCGTCGCCGCCAGCGCGATGAGCATCGGCCAGCCCCAGAGAATATCGTTCGCCGCCGAGACGAAACCCTCGATCGCTTCCATGAAAATGTCCCCGTTTTGCGGCTTGCCCGGCGCCGTTTCCCCATTGCCTCAGGCGAGACTAGCAAAGAATGGGAAAACGGCGACCCGTTTTTTGCCCGCGGCGGGTAGGGTCAGCCCGCGCCGAGGGTCCGCGTTTCGGGCGCGGCCGCAAGCGCCTCGGCGCCATCGCTCTCGCCGAGTTCGACCTCCTGTATCTTCTCTCCCCGCTTGCCGATCCGCTCGGTCGACACGCGGATATCGTTGATGTCGCCCTCCGCCTGACGGAAATGCGTGCCGAGCTTCTCCACGCGCTTGTCGAGCAGCGCCACATCCTGCAGCAGCAAGCCTACATATTTCTGGATGACGCCGGCCTGCTCGCGCATCCGCGCATCCTTCAGCACCGCGCGAACCGTGTTGAGCGTCGCCATCAGCGTGGTCGGCGAGACGATCCAGACCCGCGCCTGATAGGAGCGGCTCACCACATCGCCGAAATTCGCATGGAGCTCGGCATAAACCGCTTCCGACGGCAGGAACATGAGCGCCGATTCCGCCGTTTCTCCGGGTACGATATATTTCTCGGCAATCGCCGTCACATGCTTGATGAGGTCGCCGCGGAATTGCCGCGCCGCCGCCGTCTTTTCTGCCTCGTCCCTCGCATTTCGCAGCGCGTGATAGGCGTCGAGCGGAAATTTCGCATCGATGGCGATGGGGCCGGGCGGGTTCGGCAGACGGATCAGGCAGTCCGCCCGCGTGCCATTGCCAAGCGTCGCCTGAAAACTGTAGGCCGATGGCGGCAGCGCATTGGTCACGATGTCGATGAGCTGCACCTCGCCGAAGGCGCCCCGCGCCTGGCGGTTCGCGAGAATATCCTGCAGTCCGACAACCTGTGTCGAAAGCTCGGTGATGTTCTTCTGCGCCTCGTCGATCACGTTGAGCCGGGCCGTCAGCGTGCCAAGCGTCTCCGCCGTCTTCTGTGCGCTTGCCTCCAGGCTCACACCCATCCGCTGGCTCACATTCTCCAGCCGCTCGTTGAGCGTCGAGGTGATCTCGGCGCGCGTCTGCGCCTGCGCCTCTGCCATGGCGGAGAGCCTCCCCATAAGCTCCGTCTGCTGCCGGGCAAGTTCCGTCACCTGCGGGTCGGCGGTTTCCCGTTTGCCGCGGAGGAGCAGGGCGGCAAGCGCGCCAAGGGCGGCGGCAAGGAGCGCCACGGCAATGAGAAGGGCGGTTTCGGTCATGTCTGGTCTCCGGAAGCTTGCCGGGACTATAGCCGATTCCCGGTCCTGGCCCGGACTGTCCCATTTTGGGCTTAACCGGCTCGTGTGATTTGCCTATCATCGCCGCCGGGTTGATGGCCCTTCGGGGCGGATAACAATTGGGGGCTCCCATGCGATTGGGACTTGTGGCGGCGATTCTCGCCGCCTTTTTGGTTGCGGCCTGCGGGCCGGTCATGGAAACGCGCTACGATTTCGTGCCGCCTTCGACGGATGCGGGCATGAAATGCGTGCAGAACTGCCAGTCGCAGCAGACGGCCTGTCAGAAGGCCGAGCAGGACCGGATCATGTCCTGCCGCCAGAAGGCCGACCGCGATGCCGACATCGCCTATGAGAAGGCCCGCGACAAATATATCAACGACCTGAAGCTCCACGCCGCCGCGCCGGACAAATACGGCCTCCCCTCGGAGCCCTCGCGCAGCGCCAATTACAGCGCCTGCCAGCAATCGAACCAGTGCGTGGCGGATTACCAGATGTGCTACCGCTCCTGCGGCGGCCAGATCCACGAAAGCCAGGTCTGCGTCGCCATGTGCGACCAGTAAAACCTGCGAACCCGCGGAATTCTGCGGGAAATCATGAGCACCGGGGCGGGCTGGCTTGACCGGCTACCGCCCCGGGCTTATGTCAGGCCCATGGCCATACGCGAAATCATCACCGCGCCCGACCCCCGGCTGAAGGAGGTCTCCAAGCCCGTCGCCCGGGTGGACGATGAGTTGCGCGCGCTCATGGACGACATGCTGGAGACGATGTACGACGCGCCCGGCATCGGCCTTGCCGCCATCCAGATCGGCGTGCCGAAGCAGGTCATCGTCATGGACCTCGCCCGCGAGGGCGAGAAGCCTGAGCCGCGTTATTTCGTGAACCCGGAAATCCTCTGGACCTCGGAAGCCACCTCCGTTTATGAGGAGGGCTGCCTCTCCGTCCCC
>PNMC01000207.1 GCA_013823365.1 Parvibaculum sp.
AAGACCGGCATGCACGGCATGGGCAAGAACCGGTCGGGCGCGAACGGCGCCGACATGATCCTGAAAGTCCCCGTCGGCACGCAGATCTTCGAGGAAGACGAGGAAACGCTGATCGCCGACATGATGGAAGTGGGCCAACGCGTCGTGCTTGCGAAAGGCGGCAATGGCGGCTTCGGCAATGCCTATTTCAAATCCTCGACCAATCAGGCGCCCCGCCGCGCGAATCCGGGCCTCGAAGGCGAGGAAAAGACGATCGTGCTGCGGCTGAAGCTGATCGCCGATGCGGGGCTTGTCGGGCTCCCCAATGCCGGTAAATCGACCTTCCTTGCCGCCGTGAGCGCGGCAAAGCCCAAGATCGCCGATTATCCCTTCACGACGCTGACGCCCGGCCTCGGCGTCGTCAGCGTGGACACGCGCACTTTCGTGCTCGCCGATATTCCCGGCCTCATCGAGGGCGCGCATGAGGGCGCGGGGCTTGGCGACCGCTTTCTCGGCCATCTCGAACGCTGCCGCATCCTGATCCATCTGATCGACGGCACCTCGGAAGATGTTGCAGAGGCCTATCACGTGATCCGCGGCGAGATCGAGGCCTATGGCGCGGGGCTTGAAGAGAAGCCCGAGATCCTCTGCCTCAACAAGGCGGATGCGCTGACGCCCGAAGAACGCGAGGAGAAGGTGGAGATCCTGCGCGAGGAAAGCGGCGGCGACGTCTGCGTGGTTTCCGGCGTCTCCGGCGAAGGCATACAGGGCGTGCTGCGGCTCGCGGCGGACGAGATCGGCGCAAGGCGGGCCGAAGAACGCGCCGAGGAAGCAGAACAGGATGAGGGCTGGCAGCCTTGAGCAACCATCTCGAAACAGCGCAGCGCATCGTCGTCAAGATCGGCTCGGCGCTGCTGACCGACGCAGAAACCGGCAAGCTCAACCGCACCTGGCTGCAGGCCATGGTGGAAGATATCGCCCGCATGCGCGCGCGCGGACAGGACATGCTGATCGTCTCGTCCGGCGCTATCTCGCTCGGCCGCCGCGCGCTGAAACTGCCCGCCGGAAAACTGAAGCTCGAAGAAAGCCAGGCCGCCGCAGCCGTGGGCCAGATCGGCCTTGCCCACGCCTTTCAGGAAATTCTCTCGGCCTATGGTTTCTCCTGCGCGCAGATCCTGCTGACGCTTGAAGACACCGAGGAACGCCGCCGCTATCTCAATGCGCGCTCCACCATCAACACGCTGCTGAAGCTCGGCGCCGTGCCCGTCATCAACGAGAACGACACCGTGGCGACGACGGAAATCCGCTACGGCGACAATGACCGGCTCGCCGCCCGCGTCGCGAGCATGGTCTCCGCCGACTGCCTCGTGCTGCTCTCCGATGTCGACGGGCTCTACACCGCGCCGCCGCATCTGCCCGGCGCGAAACACATCGCGGAAGTCGCCGAGATCACGCCCGAGATCGAGGGCATGGCGGGCGATGCCGCGAGCATCTATTCGCGCGGCGGCATGAAAACGAAGATCGCCGCCGCCCGCATCGCCACCGAAGGCGGCGCGCGCATGGCGATCGCCAATGGCCGCACGCTCCGCCCGCTGCAGGCGGTGGAAGAAGGCGCGCGCGTCACATGGTTCGCCGCCCACTCGACGCCCTTTGCCGCGCGCAAGCGCTGGATCTCGGGCTCGCTGAAAAGCCTCGGCACCATCACCATCGACGATGGCGCGGTGAAGGCGCTCCTCCAGGGCCGCAGCCTCCTCCCCGCCGGCGTCACCGCCGTCGAGGGCGAGTTCGGGCGCGGCGATGCCGTGACCGTGCGCGACCTGCAGGGCCAGGAAATCGCCCGCGGCCTCACCGCCTATGACAGCCGCGATGCCCGCATCATCAAAGGCCATTCGAGCGGCGAGATCGAGGAATTGCTCGGCTATTCGGGCCGCGCCGAAATGATCCACCGCGACGATCTCGTGCTGAAAAAACCGTGAAACATCGGGAGCGCCGCCCCATATGAAGGGGCGAACGCCGTTGAAAGTGAGGGTGCCGCCTGAAATACTTTGGCGGCCTGACAGGACCAAGGACTGGGTGAGCCCCGTGAGCATCGTGAAACTCAATACCGGCGAAACCAATATCGCGGCGCTGATGGCCGATATCGGCGCGAAGGCGCGCGATGCGGCGACCGCTCTCGCGACCGCGCCGACGAAGCAGAAGGATGCCGCCCTCCTCGCCGCCGCCATGTGCATCCGCGCCAATGTGGACGACATTCTGGCCGCGAACGAACTCGATGTCGCCGATGCGAAGAAGAACGGCCTGACGCCCGCCATGATCGACCGGCTCGCGCTCGATACGAAGCGTGTGGAAGCGATCGCAAAGGCGCTGGAAGAAATCGCGGCGCTGCCCGATCCCGTCGGCTCGAAGATCGCCGAATGGGACCGCCCGAACGGACTGCATATCGAGCGCGTGCGCGTGCCGCTTGGCGTCATCGGCATCATCTATGAGAGCCGCCCCAATGTGACGGCGGATGCCGGCGCGCTTTGCCTGAAGGCCGGCAATGCCGCCGTGTTGCGCGGCGGCTCCGAAGCCTCGCGCTCGAACAAAGCCATTCATGCCTCGCTCGTCGAAGGCATCCTTGCGTCGAACCTGCCCGAAGCCTCGATCCAGCTCGTGCCGGTGACGGATCGCGGCGCCGTCGGCGAGATGCTGAAGGGCCTTGGCGGCAATCTCGACGTCATCGTGCCGCGCGGCGGCAAGAGCCTCGTCGCCCGCGTGCAGGAAGAGGCGCGCGTGCCCGTCTTCGCGCATCTCGAAGGCGTTTGCCATGTCTATATCGATGGCGAGGCCGATCTCGACATGGCGAAGAACATCGTGCTGAATGCGAAGCTCCGCCGCACCGGCATTTGCGGCTCGGCGGAAACGCTGCTCGTCGATGAGGCCTGCGCGGCCACGCATCTGGCGCCGCTCGTGACGATGCTTCTCGATGCGGGCTGCGAAGTGCGCGGCGACGATGCGGCGCAGAAGGCCGACGCCCGCGTGAAGCCCGCGACGGAAGAGGACTGGTACACCGAATATCTCGACGCGATCATTTCGGTGCGCGTGGTGAAGGGCATCGGCGCCGCCATCGCCCATATCCGCAAATACGGATCGAGCCACACCGAAGCTATCGTGACCGCCAATCAGACGACGGCGGACCGTTTCTTCGCGGAGATCGACAGCGCGATCCTGCTTCACAATGCCTCGACGCAATTTGCCGATGGCGGCGAGTTCGGCATGGGCGCGGAAATCGGTATCGCGACCGGCAAGTTCCATGCGCGCGGGCCGGTCGGCGTCGAACAGCTCACAAGCTTCAAATATCTGGTGCGCGGCAACGGCCAGGTCCGTCCGTAAGATGCGCCGGGAGCTGCTGACGCCGGGACTGAAGGTCGGGCTGCTCGGCGGTTCCTTCAATCCGGCGCATGAGGGCCATCTCCACATCTCGCTCATGTGCCTGAAGGCGCTCGGCCTCGACCGCGTCTGGTGGCTCGTCTCGCCGGGCAATCCGCTGAAACCTGAAAAGGGCATGGCGCCCTTCGGGAAGCGCTTTGCCTCCGCCGAGGCGATGGCGCGCGATCCGCGTATCGTGGTGAGCGGCGTCGAGGCGGCGCTCGGCACCCGCTACACGGCGGACACGCTGGCGGAACTCACGGGCCGCTACCCTGAGGTCCGCTTCGTCTGGCTGATGGGCGCGGACAACATGCTGCAGTTCCCGCGCTGGCGGAACTGGCGCGAAATCGCCATGACGGTGCCGATCGCGATCTATCCCCGCCCCGGCTATACGCTGAAGGCACGGCTTTCTCCGGCGGCGCGGGCGCTGGCCCCGTCGATCCTCGACAGCACGGACGCGCCCCTGCTGCCGCTCATGGCACCACCTGCCCTCGTTTTTCTGTCCGGCCCGGAAAGCCCGCGCTCGGCAACCGAAATCCGGGCAAATTCCGGCTGGAATGCCGGCTGAGTGCGGGGCTGGAGGGACGCCGTCATTGAATTGACGCCGTGCGAGGCTTATTCTTCTAGCGTTAGCGGGCTTTCCGCTCCGCTCACACAAGCAGATGTAACGGTTTGCCAAAAAGGAGCGTATTCCTGAGCAGACAATCCACGGACCTGAAGGTCCAGAGCGCGGCCGGCGCCAAGACCGCCGGCACAGTGAAAAAGGCCCCTGCCCGCAAGGACAAGGCGGCCGATACCGGCAAGTCTTCCGCAATGCTCGCTCTCGTGCTTGAGAGCCTGGAAGAAGACAAGGCCGAGGATGTGGTTTCCATCGATCTCGCAGGCAAGACGCCCATCGCCGACCATATGGTGGTCGCAAGCGGGCGGTCGCAGCGCCATGTCGGCGCCGTGGCCGATCACCTGCTGCGCCGCCTGAAGGAGGCGGG
>PNMC01000208.1 GCA_013823365.1 Parvibaculum sp.
GCGACCACGCGGAGCTTCCGCTTCACCTTCGGCCTGTCGGTGAGGTCCGATATATAGCGTGCCGCCATGTCTTCCACGCGGATATAGCGCCCGCCATCCCGCGGTTTGCCGCCTCCCGAAAGCACGATTTCCTTCAGCCGGCTCATTTCGTCCGGCCCGAAGGTGAGCGGCCTCTGCGCGCCCATCTTCACGCCCGTCCAGCCATTCTCGTTATGGCTCGCGGTCACCATCGCAACGCAAGGCACATCGAGCGCGAATTGCGAGAAATAAGCGACGGGAGAAAGCGCGAGTCCGATGTCATGCACCTCGCAGCCCGCATTCATCAGCCCGATGATGAGCGCCTGCTTGATCGAGGCGGAATAGGAGCGGAAGTCGTGACCCACCGCAATTTTCGGCGTTACGCCCATCTCATGGATCAGCGTGCCGAGCCCGAGCCCCAGCGCCTGCACGCCGACAAGATTGATCTCCTTCTCGAAAAGCCACCGCGCGTCATATTCGCGAAAGCCGTTCGGCGAGACGAGCGGCAGGTTTTCGAAGTCGGATGTGTTCGGTTTCAGGTCGGCACGGGGCGTGAGCGTCATGGTCTCTCCAGAAGCAGCGGGCGGATTGGATATCGTGTATCGGGATGGGGCAGGCGGGAAGAGGGGCGTCGTCTTTGCAGTTCACCTCGCGATTGCGGCGGCAGTTTGGCGGTTCATTCGCGCAAGACCAGCCGCTCTCCGCGCACCTCCACGGCATTGAGCCGCCCGAGGAAACTCATGCCGAGCAGCGACACGCCAAGCCCGTCGCCCTGCGTCACCGAGGCCTGCACATTCCGCAGCGAAATCGCGCCGACCTTCACCTCGTCCAGCATCACCCTTGCGCCATGGACCACGCCATTCGCCGTCTGATAGGGGATCGTGTAGTTGAGCCGCTCCGTGTCGATGCCGAGCCGCCGCGCATCGGCGCCCGTCAGCGCCACGTCGCTCGCACCCGTATCCACGAGAAATCTTATATGCGTTCCGTTCACCAGCGCATCGGCATGGAAATGCCCGCCGAGCCCCCGCGACAGATAGGCCGTGCCCGGCTCCCGCGCCACGGGCGAGGAGGGGACAAGCTCCGATTGCACCCGCATGCCCATGTCGGAAAACACATCGCGATAGGAATAGCCGATCACCAGCACCAGCCCCATCGCCACCCAGGCCAGCGCCTGTTTCAGCGCCACACCCGCCCGTTCGCGCCAGCCGAGGATCAGGCTCCCGCCCACGAAGGTCAGCAGCAGCAGGCTGTAGACGAGCCGCATCTGCCGGTCTTCGCTTTCCAGCGCCTCGGGAAAGCGGTTCATCAGGAAAAGCACCAGTGCCGCCAGCCCGAGCAGGAAAAGCGCCACCCATGTCCAGTTGTTCTGTTTCATGAAAGGGAGTCTAGCGCAGGTGAGTATGAAATGCGTAACGGCGGCACCGATTTCCCTTGTTTTCCTGCCGTCCCGCTTCGTCATGCCCTCTTGGAAGGCCCGCGACAGGCCCCTATTTACATGATAGAATGGCATCAAGGCACAAATACCGAGTTGAAGAAGTAAAATGAAGGACGGCAAGGTCATATCGCTGGGCCGCAGGCCCGCGCCGGAAGGCGCGGTGGAGGCTGCATCGCGCCTTGGTCTGCCGGATTTCGAGCCGGGCTGGGTCTGGCTTGTCGGCGCAGGGCCGGGCGATCCGGGCCTCCTGACCCTTCATGCGCTGAATGCGCTCCGCCAGGCCGATGTCGTGGTCTATGACGCGCTGGTGGATGAGACGGTGCTTCAATTCGCAAGCCCGCGCGCCGCGCTTGAATATTCCGGCAAGCGCGGCGGCAAGCCGAGCCCCAAGCAGCGCGATATTTCCGCCCGTCTCGTAGAACTCGCCCGCGCCGGCAAGCGCGTCCTGCGCCTCAAGGGTGGCGACCCGTTCGTCTTCGGCCGCGGCGGCGAGGAAGCCTTGGCGCTGGTCGATGCGGGCATTCCGTTCCGCCTCGTGCCTGGCGTCACCGCTGGCATCGGCGGTCTCGGCTATGCCGGCATCCCGGTCACGCACCGCGATGTGAACCACGCCGTCACCTTCGTCACCGGCCATATGGCGGGAGGCGACGTGCCGGAAAATCTCGACTGGCCGTCCATCGCGAAGGGCTCCCCCGTCATCGTCCTCTATATGGCGATGTCGCATCTCGGCCCGATCTCGAGACTCCTGATCGAAAACGGCCGCCGCGTCGATGAGCCCGTGGCTCTCGTCCGCAACGCCACGCTGAAGGACCAGTCGGTCCTCGAAACGACGCTCGGGGCAGCGGCGGATGATGTCGCCCGCGCGGACTTCAAGGCCCCCGCCATCATCGTCATCGGCGATGTCGTGAAGCTCCGCGAAGGTCTCGACTGGCTCGGCGCCCTCGAAGGCCGCATCCTGAAGCGCGACCCGCTGAACCTCCGCGCGAAACAGGACGCGGTCTGAGTCCCGCTTGCGCTTCGCCGTCCCGCTGCCTAAAGAGGGCTTTCAGCCGGAAGGAAAGGCAGCCGAATGTCGGATGAAACGAAAGACAGCAACGGAAACATTCTCGCCGATGGCGACAGCGTCACCGTCATCAAGGATCTCAAGGTCAAGGGCACATCCGTTACCTTGAAGCGCGGCACCCTCATCAAGAACATCCGCCTCACCGGCGACCCCGCCAATATCGAGTGCAACGCCCCGCAAGTAAAAGGCGTCGTCCTCAAGACCGAGTTTCTCAAGAAGGCCTGAGACGGCTCTCGGCAACGGGCTTGTTCCCATCACGGGAATTCTTGTTGTTCCCAATTCGGGAACATGCTAGCCTCTCATCATGCAGATCGTGGCGAAGAAACGCCTGAAGGAGTTCTGGAAGAAACATCCTCAGGCGCAGACCCCGCTTGAGACTTGGCATGCTGTCGTCAGCAAGGCTTCGTGGAAGCGTCCTGCCGATATCAAGAAGGTCTTTGGCTCCACGGTGGATTTCGTCGGCGATAATCGCGTCGTGTTCGACATAGCGGGCAACAAATATCGCCTGATCGTTCATGTGTCCTATGAATACAAGGCGGTGCTTATCAAGTTCATCGGCACACATGCCGAATACGACAAGATCGATGCGGAGACAGTGACATGAAGGACATCCGGCCGATCCGCACCGAAGCGGACTATGAGTGGGCGCTTGGTGAGGTCGCACATTATTTCGACAAGGAGCCGAAGAAGGGCACCCCGCAGGGTGACCGTTTCGAGGTGCTGCTCGGGCTCATTGAGGCCTATGAGGCAAAGCACTGGGCCATTTCCGCGCCCGACCCTGTCGAGGCCATCAAGGCACAAATGGAGCAGACCGGCCGCACACAGGCCGATCTTGCCGCGCTGATCGGTTCGCGCCCGCGTGCCAGCGAAATCCTGAAGCGCCAGCGCGCGCTCACCATGCCGATGATCCGCAAGCTGAGCGCCGACTGGAAAATTCCGGCCGAGGTTCTGATCCAGCCTTACGCCCTCGCAACGGACGAGAAACGGCACTCCTGAAAAAAACTTATCCCCGCTTTCCGTGGAGGCCCCATATTAGTCGCACCCGCTCCATGGGAAGGCGCGTCCGGACTGGCCTGATGTGTGGAGTGGGGTTGCGGTCCTGCGGAAAGGGCAATCCAGAGCCCGGCCCCCGGGAGTCTCCTCCATGGGAGAACCGCAACGCGCGGGGCGGAACGAAGCCGCTCCCACATGACATGCACATGTAAACATGTGCGGCCGAGTTCGATGCGCCCCGCGCACCTTCCCTTGGCAAACCCGCCCAGGCAAGCCTGCAGGCTTCCGCCCGAGCGGCTGCTTCAGCGCGCCCGGTCGCTCAGCAGTTCCGCGATCTTGGCGAGTGCCTTGTCCCGGTTGCTCGCCCGCTCGCCCAGCGCCTCGATCCGCGCAGGCAGGAGCCGCAGCACTTCGTCGCGTTCGCCGTCGCTCATCGCGCCCCAGCCGGCGATTTCCTTGAGCGTCCGCCCGCAGCCCCGGCAGGCATTCGCCCGCCCGTCCACGGCGCAGACGCGAAGGCAGGGGCTTTTTATCGGCCTGGAATAACTCAAGAGGGAACCTTTCCGGGGTTCTCGGGATGCATATGAAAGAGTATAGAGCCGTCACTTCCTTTCACGCGAGAACCGAGGCGTCAATGTCCCGCGCGGCGACCGGCCTGCCTTTCGACGATATCAGGAACCTCATAGAGGGCCTCCCGCCCGTGGATGCGGAGGCCCGCGACGCCGCGGCTGCCCGCACAGCCGCGCTCGCGGTGCCGGAGGCCTCGCTTGGCCGCCTCGCCGATATCGCCGAATGGATGGCCGCCTGGGCCGGCATGACGAAACCCGCCATTTCCCGCCCGC
>PNMC01000209.1 GCA_013823365.1 Parvibaculum sp.
AACAAAAAGGGAAAAGCGCTCAAGCGCAGCCCAAGTTTAGGGAGGGAACGCTGACTTCGACGATCCTCAAGGATCGCGAAGGCGCGAAATGAGGGAACACTAAAGCAGCAAGGCAGCGAAAGCTGACCTTGCTTTTTTTTGTCCGCTGCGCGGGGCGGGCAGCGAAAGCTGACCTTGCTTTTTTTTGTCCGCTGCGCGGGGCGGGCAGCGAAAGCTGACCTTGCTTTTTTTGTCCGCTGCGCGGGGCGGGCAGCGAAAGCTGACCCTGCTTTTTTGTGCTTTTTCCGGCTTGATGCACGGCCCCCCCTCCCCGAACGAGCTTGCGCTCGTTCGACCCTCCCTCAAGGGAAGGGTTCTCCCGGTGGTGAGCGCACTGTCTGCCGCCCTGGATTGCTTCGCTTCGCTCGCAATGGCGGTTCCCGGAACCCTCAGGTTCCCGGAACCCGCTAGCCGCTATAGCCGGTGCCGAAATCGGGCATGAAGGGGATGTCTTCATAGGCGATGGGCTGGGCGGCCTGGAGCCAGTAGACGAAGGCCCAGAGGAAGGCGGCGATGATCGTGGTCACCGCCATCTTCTTCAGGAGAGCCGGGCTGACGGGCGCGCCGGGCTCGGTTCCGGCCGGGATCTCTTCACCGCTCTCATGCTGCGAGCGGATGCCCCAAGGCAGCACCGCAAAAAGGGTGAGCCACCAGAGAATGAAATAGATCGCCAGTCCGGAAATGAGGTCCATGCCGGTCTCAGGCCTGCTCGAGCTCGACCAGCGTGCCGTTCAGATCCTTCGGGTGCAGGAAGACCACGGGCTTGCCATGGGCGCCGATCTTCGGCTTGCCGGTGCCGGTGATGGTAACGCCTTCATCGTTCATCTTCAGGCAGGCGGCTTCGATATCGTCCACCTCGATGCAGATGTGATGGATGCCGCCCTTCGGGTTCTTGGCGAGGAAGCCGGCAATCGGCGAGTTCTCGCCCAGGGGCTCCAGAAGCTCGATCTTGGTGTTGCCGAGATCGACGAAAACGGTGATTACGCCATGGTCCGGCTGTGGCACGGCGTCCGACACTTTTGCGTTGAACTTCTGGCGGTAAGTCTCTGCCGCAGCTTTGATATCCGGCACGGCGATGGCAACGTGATTGAGCTGTCCGAGCATGGTTTATTCCGTATTCTGGAGCGGTTTCAAAGTTCAGATGCCCTTTGTTTAGGCCGGATCGGCGTCACGGGCAAGGCGATCAAATCCGCGTCACAACCACTTCTACCTGGGGTTTCTTGCCCCATTCGCGGCGGAGCGCGCCGCGGACGGCGCGGCGCAAGAATTCCGCTACGGCAGCATCGTCGCCCCGGCGCTTTTTCGGCAGGCGGCCCAACGCATCGTCCACGGCATCGAGCGCGCGATCCTCGAAGGCGACGCCATGGCTGTCCTCTTCGGGCAAGCCCATGAGGCGGACCTGCGGATCGCCGCGCACATCGCCCTTCCCGTCCAGAACGACGCTCACGAAGACCGAGCCTGCGAAAGCGAGGCGGCGGCGCTCCTGCACGGCGCCTTCGTCCTCCCCGGTCAGCACCTCGCCATCGAGATAGAGGCGGCCCGACGGGGCCTCGTCCACCACCTCGGCGGTGCCGGGCGCGAGGCGGACGAGAAGACCGTTCCGCACGAGCACCTGTTCCGGCACCTGCAGCTCCCGCGCCAGGGCCGTGTGCTCGGCGAGGTGGCGCATCTCGCCATGGACCGGAATCGCAACCTGCGGCCTGACCCAGCGATACATATCCGCCAGTTCGTCGCGGCAGGGGTGGCCCGAGACGTGAACGAAATGATCCTTCTCGGTGACGATGCGGATGCCGCGTTCGGCAAGCCGGTTCTGCAGATCGAAGATCGAGGTTTCGTTGCCGGGAATGACGCGGGAGGAAAAGACGACCGTGTCGCCCTTGTCCAGCACGATGCTCGGATGGCTGTCCTCGGCGATGCGGGCAAGCGCGGCGCGCGGCTCGCCCTGGCTGCCGGTGCAGATGAAGAGCACCTTGTCGCGCGGGAGATAACCTGCATCGTCCTCGCTGACGATGCGCGGCAGATCCTGGAGATAGCCGGCCTCGCGCGCGGCGGCGACGACGCGGTGCATGGAGCGGCCGACAAGGACCGGATGGCGATCCGCCGCTTCGCCCGCGCGGATGATGCTTTCGAGGCGGGCGACATTGGAGGCGAAGGTCGTTACCGCCACCCTGCCCTCGCATTGCTTCAGAAGCTCGACAAGGCTCGCGGCGACATCGGCTTCCGAGCCCGAGGTGCCGGGCGTGAAGACATTGGTCGAGTCGCAGACCATGGCGCGCACCCCTTCGTCGCCGATGGCGCGGAGGCGTTCGATATCGGTCGTGTCGCCGATGACGGGATCGGGGTCGATCTTCCAGTCGCCGGTGTGGAGGACGAGGCCGAGCGGGGTGCGGATTGCGAGCGCATTGGGCTCGAGGATCGAGTGGGTGAGCGTGACGAGCTCGATATCGAAGGGCCCGAGTTCGAAGCGATGGCCGAGCGGAATGATGTGCATGGGCACTTCCGCCTCGATGCCCGCCTCGATCAGCTTGCCGCGCACCATGGCGGCGGTGAAGGGCGTCGCATAGACCGGGCAGCGCAGGCGCGGCCAGAGATGGGCGACGGCGCCGATATGATCCTCATGGGCGTGGGTGAGGACGATGGCGAGAAGTTCCTCGCGGCGATCCTCGATGAAGGCAGGGTCAGGCATGATGACGTCGATGCCGGGCGTGCGATCGTCGCCGAAGGTGACGCCGAGATCGACGATGATCCAGCGGCGGTCATCCTCCGGGCCGTAGCCATAGAGGTTGAGGTTCATGCCGATTTCGCCGGAGCCGCCGAGCGGCAGGAAGACGAATTCGTCGCGGGGGGAGCTGGACGCGGAAATACTCATGCAGGGAGTTTAATGCGCCAGGGCGCGGAAAAACACATCTCCGGCCGATATGAGGCGCAATTCGCCTCCGGAGAGGCGGAGCTGGAGCGCGCCATCGGGCGCAAGCCCCTCGAATGTTCCCTCGACGGTTTCGTCCGAGAGGCGGACGGTGACGGGGCCGCCGAGGCCTTCCGCGCGCTTCAGCCAGGCCTCGCGGACGGCGGCAAAGCCATTCTGGCCACGCCAGACGGCAAGCCAGTGTGTGAACGAAATATCGAGCGCGGCGAGCGCTTCATCCGGCGTGACGGGGCCGGCGCCCATGGCGGCAAGCGACGTCGCCCTGTATTCGAGGCCTTCCGGATGGGTGGCGAGATTGATCCCCATGCCGATGGCGACCCAGGCGACTTCGGCGCCTGCGACACCGGAGGACTCAAGCAGGATGCCGGCGAGCTTGGCGCGGTCATGCAGGAGGTCGTTCGGCCATTTGAGGTGGAGCGCGCCGCGCAGCGGCGGCGGCAGGAGGCTTTCCACCGCCTCATGAACGGCGAGCGCGGCGACGAAGGAGAGCTCGCCCGCCTCGCGCGGGCCGCAGCGCGGCGTGAGGAGAAGCGTGCCCATGAAATTGCCGGTGGGGCTTTCCCATGCCCTGCCCCGGCGGCCACGGCCCGCCGTCTGGCGCTTCGCGACGATCCAGAGCGGGCCTTCGGCTCCCGCTTCGCCGAGGCGGCGCGCCTCCTCGTTGGTGCTGTCGATTTCCTCGAAGCGGCGGACCTCTGTCATGGGCCGGTCAAGGGAAGAGCGCCGTCACAGCCGTTTGCGCGCCCATGATGAGCGGCGCCGGATAGACGAAGAAGAGCATGGTGAAAACGCCCGAGATGCCGAGGACGGTCGCGATCTCGCCCGGCAGGGGCGCCTCGAAGGGTTCGGCCGGCTCGTCGAAATACATGATCTTGACGATGCGCAGGTAGTAATAGGCGCCGACGACGCTGGCGAGAACACCGATCACCGCCAGCGGATAGAGGCCTGCCTCGATCGCGGCCATGAAGACGTAGAACTTGCCGAAGAAGCCCGCGAGCGGCGGGACGCCAGCGAGCGAGAACATCAGCATCGCAAAGACGAAGGCGAGCATGGGACGGCTGCGCGACAGGCCTGCCAGATCCGAGATGCTCTCGACATAGCCTTCCTTGCGGTTCATGGCGAGGACGCAGCAGAAGACGCCCGCATTCATCACGACATAGATGACGAGATAGATAAGCACGCCGCGCAGGCCTTCCGGCGAACCGGCGGCGACGCCGACCAGCGCGAAGCCCATATGCGAGATGGAGCTGTAGGCAAGCATGCGCTTGATGTTTGCCTGGCCGATGGCGGCGAAGGCGCCGAGCACCATGGAGGCGATGGAGATGAAGATGACGATCTGCTGCCACTGGTCTTCCATCGCCGGGAAGGCGCCGAAGAGCACGCG
>PNMC01000210.1 GCA_013823365.1 Parvibaculum sp.
GGTGCGGACGAGGCAGAAGATCCAGTCGGCCTTGTCGGCATAGGAGGTCCAGATTTTCTGGCCGTTGACGAGGTAATGGTCGCCCTTGTCCTCGCATTTCGTCTGCAGGCCTGCGAGGTCGGAGCCTGCGCCGGGCTCCGAATAGCCCTGGCACCAGCGAATTTCGCCGCGCACGATCTTCGGCAGATGTTCCTTCTTCTGCTCTTCATTGGCGAATTCGAGCAGGGCCGGCCCAAGCATCCAGATGCCGAAGCTCGACAACGCCGGGCGCGCCTTGATGCGGCGCAGTTCCTGCTGAAGAACGAGGTTTTCCTCTTTCGAGAGGCCGCCGCCGCCATATGCCGCCGGCCAGGTCGGCGCGGTCCAGCCGCGCGAGGCCATGCGGTCGAGCCAGAGTTTCGCTTCCGGGTTCTTGTATTTGGCGTTTCGGCCGCCCCAGACCGTCTCGTCTTCGGAGGTCATGGGGGTCCGCATCGAGGGCGGGCAGTTCTCTTCAAGCCAGGCTCTGGTCTCCTGACGAAATTTCTCAAGCGCTTCCATAATCGTCTCTTTCAGCAAGCGGTTCTTGTTGCCGACACAATATCAGCCGGCCTTGGGCAGGCAACCTGCAAGCGGTGAAAAGATAAGGCTTAACCGGGTAGAATCATCCGCTCGGCAAGCCATTATCGCCCGCTGCGCAAAGGCGGGGATAAGTTAAAAAAAGCCAGCCCCAAGGGGCCGGCTTTTTCCGTTTCAATTCAGTGCATTCGCACTCAGGCGACGCCAAGCTCGCGCTTTGCGAATTCGGTTACACCTTTGTAATCCGCCTTGCCGTTCGGGGCCCGGAAGGGGACGCCGCCGATCAGGATGCGCTTCGGCGTCTTGTAGCCGGCGAGCTTGTCGCGGACATGGGCCCGCAGCGCCTCTTCGTCGAAGCTTGCGCCATTGTTGAGCTTTACGATGCCGGTGACGGCCTGACCCCATTTCTCGTCCGGCAGGCCGACGACCAGCGCGTCCTCGACGGCCGGATGCGTCTTCAACACCTCCTCGACCTCTTCGGGATAGACCTTCTCGCCTGCCGTATTGATGCAGACCGAGCCACGGCCGAGCAGCGTCAGCGTGCCGTCCGGCTCGACAAGGCACCAGTCGCCGGGGATCGAGTAGCGTTCGTCGCGAACCGTCTTGAAGGTCTTGGCGCTTTTTTCCGGGTCCTTGTAGTAGCCGACGGGGATCGGCGCGCCGAGCGCGATGAAGCCCGGCTTGCCTGAGCCCGGCACCACCGGTTCGTCATTCTCGTCGAAGACCTTGCAGCGCTCGCCGATCTGGAATTTCGCGGTGGCGACTTCGCCATCCTTGGTCATCAGCGAAGAGCCGAGGCCGACCGCTTCGGACGCTCCGAAGCTGTCGGTCATGATCGCATTCGGCATGTATTGGAGGAGGCCGCGTTTCACTTCCGTGGACCACATCACGCCGGAGGAAATGATCGTGACGATGGAGGAAAGGTCGTATTTGCCGGGCGCTTCCTCAAGCGCGCGGAGCATCGGCTTTGCGAAGGCATCGCCGACGATCGCGACCTGCTGCACCTTGTTGCGGTCGACCGCCTCCCAGAGCTCATGCGGATCGAGCGAGACGCTGTCGAGCGTCACGACGCAGCCGCCGGACAGCATGTTGCCGTTCGCGGTAAGAAGGCCGGTGCCATGCATCAGCGGGCAGGCGGGGATCATGGGGCCGGCGGGGCCGACCTCCTTGATCGACTCGATAAGTGCCTCGAGCGTTTCCGGGACGGGTCCCAGGCGGCGGAGCGCCGAGAGCTGCACTTCGCGCAGATCGTTGTGCGTCCACATCACGCCTTTCGGCATGCCGGTGGTGCCACCCGTATAGATGAAGAGCATGTCGTCGGGCGAACGCTTGATATCGAGCCGGTCGCCGCTGCCTTTGGTGGCGAGGTCCTCGAAGCGCTCGGCGAAGGGGGCGATCTCGCCGCCGTCGTTCACTTCCACGAAAGTGCCGACCTTGGTCAGCCGCGGGCGGATTTCCTCGATCACATCGCGGAATTCGCTGCCATAGACGACGGTCTGCGCATCCGAATTGTCGAAGATGTAGAACACCTCGTCCGGCTTGTAGCGGTAGTTCACATTCACATGGGTGAGCCGCGCCTTGTAGCAGGCGGCCAGCGTTTCCATGTATTCGGGCCGGTTGCGCATATAGAAGGCGACCTTGTCGCCCGGCTTCGCGCCGCGCTCGATCAGGGCGCGGGCGAGATTGTTGCTGCGCTTCGTGGTTTCTCCCCAGGTGATGCGGCGGGTGCCATGCGCGAAGGCAGGCGCGTCCTGCGGCAGCACAGGCGAAATGGCGTCGAGGATGTCCCCGAGATTCCAAGGCATTCTAGTCCTCCCAGACTTGGTGATGCAGGCTCCCGCCTCTTGAACGGACGGGTGGGCCAATTCTTTTGCGGTCACTATAGGTGGGAATTGCGGAGCGGTCATCCGCAACACGGGGTCAGCAGGGGAGGCCCGGACCGCCTTCGGCGCTGGCGACGAGGCAGGCGACGGAGGTGCCGGGTGCGCCGGTCCTGAGGACCTCCTCGATAACGTCGCGGAAAGCGCCATCCACGCGGACCGCCGTATTAGGATTCATGCGACCGTTATAGGGCCTGCCCGAAATATGGGTAATCGCGTTGAGCTGGGTCGAGTTCACGGCAATGAGGTAGGAGATGCCCTCCTCGCGCAGCACCAGCGGGCCGCCCGACCAGCCCGGCATCATGTCGCAATCATGATTGAAGACACGCGGGTCGAAGCCATTGAGATCGGAAAAGCGCTTCTGCATGGGGCCGCAATTGTCGGAGACCTGAAGCGGTCCTCGCTCGCCATTGTGGCCGGCAAGGAGGAAGGTCGCGCCATTCGAACGCAGCGCATTCGCATCGGTTTCGCTGAGGACGCGGGGGACAAGACGGTCGAGCTTTTCCGGCAGGCGGCGGTCGAGCACGGCGACCGCCCAGTCATTGTGCCAGTTGCGATAGAGCTTCACGGCGCCTGTCTTGAGGAAGGTGATGCGGGCGGCGCGGGCGGGGTCGGCACCGACATGGAATTCGCAATCGGTGAGGAAGCTGCCCTCCGGGCCGGCAAAGGCATGGGCGACCGTGACGATCACGTCGAAGCGGGGCGCGACATGGCGCTCGGGACCGGCGATCAGCGCGCCCACGGGGCGGCGCGTGGTGCCCTCGCAGACGATGGTGCCGACGCCGCTCATGCCGTCATCAGGGCGGATGTTGCGGCGGTCGTCATGGCCGAAAATGTTGGAGCCCGCAGGCGTGGGCACGAGAAGGAGGATCAGCAGGCCGAGGCCTGCCGCGCGCATTGCCCTTGCGATCGCGCCATCCGTGCCGTGCATTCCGGGAAGCCCTCGGAACGGTCACACCGGGCACAGACTATCACGGATGACGCAACGGCAGAGGGACAATTCGGCGTGATCGCTCAGGCCGCGGCGGGCGCCGGTTTCCGCCGGTTTTTTGCCCAGGCGGCGATGCGGAGGCCCAGGGCGGCGAAGCCGAGCGCGGCGGTGGTGGCAAAGACGATCTTCGGTTCGGGCGGCGTTTCGCTTGCGAGGCGGGTGAGGTAGGAGCGCATGAAGATCAACCATACGTAGTAGCTGCCGATCAGATGGAGCCACCGCCAGGCGGCCGGACCGAGCTTGCGCATGGACCAGTCGTTCGAGGTGAGCGCCATGAGTCCGATAAAGACATAGGCCAGACCGCCGCCCAGTATGGTCGCCGTGTCGGGGGCCTCGCCGATCGAGATGAAAAAGCCGGTCAGCGCGCCCAGATGGATGAAATGGGCGAGCGCGAAGGAAAGGCCGATATAGCGCCGGTTGCGGCGGAGCCAGCGCGTGCCATCCGAGGGGAAGAGCCGGGCGAGGGCACCTGCCGAGAAGGCCACGATGAAGATCAGGAAGGCGAGGCGGGCGGTGTAGCGCGTGAAGTGCTGGAAGCCGTCGCTCCCCATGCCCCAGAGCGCGAAACTTGCTGCGGCGATGAGAGCCGCGCCCGCGAGGGTGGCGGCAAAGAGCCAGTAGGGGCGGGAGCGGGTGTCGGTCATCGTTGCGGTTCCGGAATTTTCATACAGCGTGTATGATTTTATAGCTCAAGCCCAAAAATCATACAAGCTGTATGAAAAGATCGTATTCCATGTCTGCTCCCCGCACCGCACCCGCCAAGAAGCCCTCCCGGAACCGCGACAAGCTGATCGCCGCGGCGCGGCGGCTCTTTGCCGAGCGCGGCTATGCGGAGGTCGGCACGGAGGAGGTGGTGCGCGAGGCGGGGGTGACGCGGGGCGCGCTTTATCATCAGTTTGCGGACAAG
>PNMC01000211.1 GCA_013823365.1 Parvibaculum sp.
CGATGGCGGTCCTGATAACGCCGGCGCCCGAAGGCGACATTCCAGCCGCCATCGAGCGCGGCATTCTCGCCTGGAACACGATCGGCAGCCCCGGCTACCGCACGGATGAAGCGACGCTCCGCCAGTGGGTGACGCGCGATGTGAACCGCTCGCTCTATCCCGTCGGCGTCGCGCGGCAGATGGCCGCCATCGTCGCGAATGGCGACCGCCGGGAAAAGCTGAAGAAGATCTCGCTCCCGACCGTCGTGCTGCATGGCGCGGACGATCCGCTGGTGCCGGTCGAAGGCGGCAAGGACACGGCGGAGAATATTCCGGGTGCCGAGCTTCGCGTGATCCCCGGCATGGGCCATGATTTCCCGCTCGCCCTCGTCAACACATTTGCCGATGCCATCGAGGCGGCGGCAAAGCGCGCCTCGGCGGTGAAGGCGGCGGAGTGACGCCATGATCGTTGACATGAAACAGGTGAAGGCCAACGGCATCACCATCAATTACGAGGAACGAGGCCCGGCTGACGGGACGCCCATCCTTTTCGTCAATGGCTATACCTCCACCATGATGAGCTGGCCGGAGGAATTGATGGAGGGGCTGCGCAGGGAAGGCTTCCGCGTCATCCGCTATGATAACCGCGATGTCGGCAAATCGGAGAAGTTCTCCGGCCTGCCGAAGATGAGCGACGTCACAGCGGCGGTGCGCGAAGGGCGCACGCCCGATATTCCCTACCGCCTTGCCGATATGGCGGCGGACGGAATCGGTCTTCTCGATGCGCTTGGGCTAAAGCAGGCCCATGTCATGGGTATTTCCATGGGCGGCATGATCGTGCAGCGCATGGCGATCCATTTCCCCGAGCGGCTCCTCTCCGTCACCTCCATCATGTCGTCGACCGGCAATCCGGCGGTGCCGCCGGCGACCGACGAGGCGCTCGCCGCGCTGCAGGCGCAGCCCGCATCGGAGGCGCGGGAAGATGTCATCCGTCACCGCATGAAGGGCCGCCGCGTCTATCAGAGCCCGGCCTATCCCATGACGGATGACGCGCTTTACGAGCGGTGTGCGCGCGAGTTCGATCACATGTACTACCCCGAAGGCGGTGTCCGCCAATATGCGGCGATCATCGGCGACGGCTCGCGCGTCGAGGCGCTGAAGAAGGTGGCGGTGCCCTTCCTCGTCATTCACGGGGATTCCGATCCGCTGGTGCGCCCGGAAGGCGGCGAGGACACGGCGCGTTCCGTGCCGGGCGCGAAACACATCGTCATCGAGGGCATGGGCCACGATCTTCCCGCCGAACTGTGCCCGCGCTATGTGGAACTCATCGTATCCCACGCCCGCGCGGCGGAGCGGCGGGTGGCGGCCGAGTAGTTCCGGCCTATCGTCCTTCATCTCGCGTGCCGTCCCGGCGTAAGCCGGGATCAGGCAGAAGGGCGCGTCCCTACGCGTTATGCAAAACATGTGCGTGTCTCGCGCATAAGGCTTTTCCCGCCTCCGGCAAAATCTATCTCCCTCCATGGGGTTGGCGCGTCGTCGCGCGAAGCCGCGATGACGCTTTTCAGCGCAATGGAGAGCGACATGGCGAAACAACGTATTGCGATCATCCTTACCTCGCACGGTCAGCTCGGCGATACCGGCGACAAGACCGGCTTCCACTACGAGGAAATGACCACGCCCTATTACGCCTTTCTCGATGACGGCGTGGACGTGGTTCTCGGTTCCATCGAGGGCGGCGAGCCGCCGCATGATCCATCGAGCCTGCCCGACGATGAAGACGAGCGACCGGAAAGCGTCCGGCGCTTTCTGAAGGATCCGAAGGCTGTGAAGGCGCTCAAGAACACCACGCCCGTCTCCGGCCTCAAGGCGAAAGATTTCGACGCCGTCTATCTGCCCGGCGGCCATGGCTGCATGTGGGACATGCCCGACAATGACGCGTTGTCGCGTCTCATCTCGGAAGTCTATGAGAAGGGTGGTGTCATCGGCGCGGTGTGCCACGGGCCCGCCGGGCTTCTCGGCGCGCGGCTGTCGGACGGCACGCCTTTCGTGAAAGACCGGCTCATCAACAGCTTCACCGACGAAGAGGAACGCAAGGCCGGCAAGGACAAGGCCGTGCCCTTCCTGCTCGAAACGCAGTTGCGCGGGCTCGGCGCGCGCTTCGAGGGCGGCAAGCCCTTCGAGCGCCAGGTCTGCCGCGAGGGCCGCGTGGTGACGGGCCAGAACCCGGCCTCCGCCGAAGGCGTCGCGCATGGCGTGCTGATGGCGCTGCATGCGCTGAGGCGGGAAGCGGCGGAGTAAAGCGAAGGCAACGGCACGCCCCTCCCTTCCACCCTCCCACAGAGGGAGGGTGGAAAAGGGGTCAAAAATCCCCCCTTTCATTTCATGCTGCACCGCACCATATTACTGCCGGAGGAGGCAACCGGAGCGTCAGCCTGAATGCCGAAAGCCCAAGCCAACGGGATCGAACTCGAATATGAGAGTTTCGGTTCGAAAGAGGACGAGACCATCCTCCTCATCATGGGTCTCGGCGCCCAGCTCACCCAATGGCCGGTTGAGCTCTGCGAGGCCCTGGTTGCGCGCGGCTACCGCGTCCTCCGCTTCGACAATCGCGATGTCGGCCTTTCGTCTCGCATCGAGCGCGACCGCGCCTCCGTTTGGTCCGACGCGCTCTTCTCCCTCATGTCCGGCAAGCCCGCCTTCGTCGCCTATTCATTGTCCGACATGGCGGCGGATGCCGTCGGCTTACTCGACGCGCTCGGCATCGAACAAGCGCACATCGCCGGCGCCTCGATGGGCGGCATGATCGCGCAGCTCGTCGCCGCCGAATATCCCGAGCGTACGCTTTCCCTCACCTCGATCATGTCGAGCTCCGGCAATCCGATGCTGCCGCCCGCGAAGCCCCGCGTCTACAGCCTCTTCCTCTCGCCGTCGCCCGCCGCGCATGACACGGATGCCATTGTCGAACGCGGTGTGAAGACTTACGAGACTATCGGCAGCCCCGGTTTTCCGACCGACGAGGTGACGCTGCGTGACTGGGTGATGCGCGATGCGACGCGCGCCTATTATCCGGCGGGCGTCCTGCGCCAGATGGCGGCTGTGATGACCGATGGCGACCGCCGCCCGAAACTCCGCACCATCCGGGTGCCCGCCGTCGTTCTGCACGGTGCGGACGATCCGCTGGTGCCGGTCGCTGCCGGTATCGACACGGCGGAGAACATTCCGGATGCGGAGCTTCGTATCGTTGCGGGCATGGGGCACGACATGCCCCTCGCACTCGTGCCTGTCATCGCCGATGCGATCGTTGCGGCGGCGGAGCGGGCGACAGGCCGGAAGCTTGCGCCGGTTCCGATCCCGGAACCCCGTTTCGCCGAACCCGCCATCGAGATTTCGCCCGCCGCCATCCTCGCGCAGGATGCCAAAGCGCCGGTCTTCGATGCGGTGCCGCGCGAGCACTTCTTCCGTCGCTGGTGGACGAAGGCGAAGGTTTGGTTGTTTACCAGATTCAAAAAATGAATGTCATTGCCGGGCTTGACCCGGCGATCCAGTAGCCGCGTGAGCGGCGTCCTTCTTCGCAAAGACTCTTCGGCGTTTCCGCAACCGCCTTCACTCGTCGCCCCTGGACCCCCGGGGCAAGCCCGGGGGTGACATGTCGTTTTAGGATTTGAGGTGATGAGATATCAAACTTCCGCCGAGCCACCATCGACCGGGATGGTCGCGCCGGTCGTATAGGCCGAAGCGCGCGAGGCGAGGAAGATCGCGACGCCTGCCGCATCTTCCGGCGTGCCGATACGGCCGAGCGGATTGTTCGCACGGATATAGTCGCCCATGCTGTCGAGCGTCGCCTTCATCATCTGGCTCGGGAAGGGGCCGGGCGCGATGGCGTTGACGAGGATATGCTCGCGCGCGAGGCGCTTTGCGAGATGCCGCGTCAGCATGATGACGCCTGCCTTGGAAGACGAGTAGGCATAGGTTTCGAGTTCCGGCGGCTCGATGCCGTTCACCGAAGCCGTGTTGATGACGCGGGCGGGGTTTTCGGCGCTCGCGGATTTCCGCAGCAGCGGCAGCATTTTCTGCGTCAGGAAGAACACGCCTTTGAGGTTGATGTTCTGCACCTTGTCCCAGCCGCTTTCCGAATACTCGTCGATCGGCTCGCCCCAGGCCGCGCCCGCATTGTTGATCAGCACGTCGAGCTTCGGCTCGCGCTTGGCCAACTCCGCCGTGATGCCGGCAATGCCTTCCATGGTGCCGAGGTCGAAAGGCAGCGAGATGCAGGTGCCTTTCTTCGAGAGTTCTTCCGCCAGCTCGTTGCAAGCCTGC
>PNMC01000212.1 GCA_013823365.1 Parvibaculum sp.
GCCCGAAGCGGAAAGAAGCTGCGCACTCGCCTGCCCCGGCACCTGAACGCGGACAGGCTCGTCGCCCGGCCTCTTGTCGACGGCATCCACTCTCATCGCCCTCCCGTTACGCCCCGCTGCCTTGGCGCAACGGCGGCGCGAAGTGGAGCATGAAAGAGGCGGTCAGGGAAGCGCCGGAAAGGGCCTCACGCGGCCACGCCGCAGCACTTCTTGTATTTCTTGCCGGAGCCGCAGGAGCAGGGATCGTTGCGGCCGATCTTCTCCGCGCGGCGCGGGCGCACGCCCATGATGCCGTCGACATACCACCAGCGTCCGTCCTGGCGCCTGAAGGTCGAGGTCTCGTGATGGACGCGTTCGTCGCCCGCCTGCCGGTAATGGGCGACGAATTCGACGATGCCGTCACTCTCGCCGGGGCCTCCGCCTTCCGTGTGGCGGATATCGAGGCCCGTCCATTCGCTCGCCGCCGCCCAGTCGGCAGCACCCTTGGCGTCGAAATCGTCCCGCGTGCCGGGCAGCAGCGTTTCTTCGAGGTAAGGGATATTGCCGGTCGCAAAGGCCGAATAGCGCGAACGCATCAGCGCTTCGGGCGTCGGCGGCAGCTTTGCGCCCGTCAGATAAGGCTCGCAGCATTGGCCGAATTCAAGGCCCGAACGGCAGGGACAGGGGTCGGAACCGGCGATCATCGGACACCTCGAAAAGAAAAAGCCGCCCGGAGCGTTTCCAGGTGAAGTGGACGCCGGTTCGCCGTCCGGAAACGCGACCCGACAAAAATCGGGAGCGATTTTGCTTTTCGAAGAAAAGCGAAGCCGCTCCAGAGCGGCTTTGCAAATTGGAGCGGGCGATGAGATTCGAACTCACGACCCCAACCTTGGCAAGGTTGTGCTCTACCCCTGAGCTACGCCCGCATCCGGGTCAGCCGGAGAGCCCCGAAAGGCGCCAACCGGCTGTGAGGGCGGTGTTATGACCCATCGTTGGAGCCTTGGCAAGAGCGGAATTGCGAGGATTTTCACCCGCTTGCGGCGGACGCTTCCCCATGCCAATCAGGAGCCATGAGCACCGGGAAACTGACCACGCCTGCCGAATTCCTCGCCTGGCTCGGGGACAAGGGCATCCCCCATGAGAGCCGCGAGCACCCGCCCCTCCACACGGTCGAGGAGGCAGAGGCCCACCGCGCCACCTGGGACGAAGCCGCGCGGAAAGGCGCCTTCTGCAAGAACCTCTTCCTGAAGGACAAGAAGGGCCGCCTCTTCCTCATCGTCGCGGAGGAACATCGCGGCCTGAAGCTGAACAGCCTGTCGAAGCCCATCGGCTCCGCCCGGCTCTCCTTCGGCAATGCCGAACTCATGTGGGAGGTGCTGGGCGTGCGGCCGGGCTCGGTCACGCCCTTTGCCCTCGTCAACGACAGCGAGCACCGCGTGACCGTGGTGCTCGACGCGCCGATGCTGGAGCATGAACGGCTCAACTACCACCCGCTCGACAACCGCTGGACCACCGCGCTCACCCGCGCCGATTTCATGCGTTTCCTCAAGGAAACCGGCCATGAGCCGCTGATCCTCGATCTGGAGGCCGCCGTCAGTCCCGCCGGAGCCGGCTGAGCCAGAAGGCGAGAAGCGGCATCAGCACGAGTTCGGCCGCAAGCGCCGAGCCGACATCCGAACTCAGAAAGGCTTCCATGTCGGGCTTTGCGAAACGCGCGACCCCGCCGAGGAAAATCCCCGCAAAGACCACATAAAGCGCCTGCGCATATTTCATCGGGTTGAGCGCGCCGAGCAGGAGAACGAAGCCCGTGGCGGCGAAAAGCCCGCCGAGAAAGCGGACATGGCTGTCGATCAGCCGGTATTGCGCGTCGTCCGTCACGGTGAAGAAAGGGCGCTCGCCGAGCCAGCCCGCCGTTGCCATCCCGCCCACAAGCACATTGAACGCCAGCACCAGAACGATCGCCCCCGAAAGCGCGACGACAAGACGAAACAGGATCTGCGACATGGATTCCCCCCCAAAAGGCCGCCTGAAGACGTTCCATAAATAGGGAGGCCGCCCCGCTTTAACAGGCCCCGCCGCAGAAAATTCACGCTTCCTTGCGCCCATGGCGGCCGCCCGCTAAACCATTGTTTCACAAGCGCGCCGCTCCATCTTATGGGGGCGAAACGGCGGCAAGACCGGTGTTGAGAGAACGGAACGGCAGATGGAACCGATCATCGGACAAAATGGCGGACAGGGCGGCATGGCGGGCGATCTCATCGTCGACACGACGACCCGCGATTTCGGCCGGGATGTGATCGAGGCCTCGCAGCAGGTTCCGGTCATCGTTGATTTCTGGGCCCCCTGGTGCGGCCCCTGCAAGCAGCTGACCCCCGTCCTCGAAAGCGCGGTGAAGGCGGCGCGCGGTGCGGTGAAGCTCGTCAAGATGAACATCGACGACGAGCCCGAAATCGCCCAGCAGCTCCGCATCCAGTCGATCCCCGCCGTCTATGCCTTCAAGGGCGGCCGCCCCGTGGACGGCTTCATGGGTGCGCTGCCGGAAAGCCAGGTGAAAGCCTTCATCGCCCGGCTCGCAGGCGGCGAGATGGGCCCCTCGCCGGCGGAAGAACTGATCGAGCTCGGCCGCGAGGCCTTCGAGGCGGGCGACCTCTCGCGCGCCGCACAGGCTTTCGCTGGCGCCGCGCAGGAAGAGCCCGGCCACCCGGCCGCGATTGCAGGCCTC
The DNA here is from genome assembly GCA_013823365.1 of Parvibaculum sp. Lineage (GTDB taxonomy): Bacteria > Pseudomonadota > Alphaproteobacteria > Parvibaculales > Parvibaculaceae > Parvibaculum. The sequence continues at coordinate 2,702 of PNMC01000212.1, forward strand.
GCACGCTGCTATATCGAGGCGGGCGATTTCGACCGCGCGAAACAGACGCTGGCGCTCGTCCGGCCCGATGCGCGAAACGATGCCGAAATCGCCGCCGCGCAGGCCGCTCTCTCGCTTGCCGAAAAGGCGGGCGATCTCGGCGACACGGCGGAACTTCAGGCGAAGGTGGAAGCGAACCCGAAGGACCATCAGGCCCGCTTCGATCTTGCGCTCGCGCTCAATGCGCGCGGCGACCGCGAAGGCGCGGTGGACCAGCTTCTCATCAGCATCGAATATGACCGCAACTGGAACGACCAGGCGGCCCGCAAGCAGCTCGTCGAATTCTTCGACGCCTATGGCCCGAAGGACGAAGTGACGCTGAGCGGCAGGCGCCGCCTTTCCTCGATCCTTTTCAGCTAGGCCGCAATATGGGGCTCACGGATCAATATCGCAGCACGGAGGACATGCCGGGGGTGATCCCCGTCTTTCCGCTTGCCGGCGCGATATTGCTGCCCCGCGGGCAATTGCCGCTCAATATCTTCGAGCCGCGCTATCTGAAAATGGTCGATGACGCGATGCGCGGCGACCGCATCATCGGCATGGTGCAGCCGGATGGCGAGGCAGCGATCCTCGCCTCGCAAATGCCCGGCGAAACGCCGCCGCTCTGCGCCATCGGTTGTGCGGGCCGCATCACCTCCTGGGCGGAAACGGGCGACGGGCGCGTCGTCATCACGCTGACCGGCATCATGCGCTTCGGGCTGAAGAACGAACTCACCGCCATGACGCCCTATCGCCAGTTCGAGATTGCCTGGGACGAATTCGCCGACGATCTCATGGCCGGTCACGGACAGGACGAGGTGAGCCGCGAGCGCCTTCTCGAAATCCTGAAACAATATCTCGACACGCATGGGCTGCAGGCGGACTGGCGCGCGATCAAGCTCTCCTCGAACGAGACGCTGGTCAATTCGCTCTGCACCGTCAGCCCCTATGGGCCCCGCGAGAAACAGGCGCTGCTCGAGGCGAAATCGCTCGAGGACCGCAACCAGATGCTGATTGCCCTCACCGAAAAGGCGCTGCGCGAACTTTCGCCCGGCGATGCGACGGTTCAATAGGACGGAAGAAAATGACCGAGGCCGATACACAGGAAGGCGCGCCCGCGCCGCGCATGGAAGTGGACCCGAAGCTTCTCGAAATTCTCGTCTGCCCGGTGACGAAATCGACGCTGCGCTATGACCGCGAGAAGCAGGAACTGATTTCCGACAAGGCCCGCCTCGCCTTCCCCATCCGCGACGGCATTCCGATCATGCTGGTCGACGAGGCGCGCTCGCTCGACGATGCGTGACGCCTGGCCGGCAAGCCTGAAGCTGAAAAAGGCCGAGCGCATTCTCGAAGTGACCTTCGAGGATGGCGCGCATTTCCGTCTGCCTGCCGAATTGCTGCGCGTCGAAAGCCCCTCCGCCGAGGTGCAGGGGCACGGGCCCTCGCAGAAGAAGACCGTGCCCGGCAAGGCCAATGTCGCCATCGTCGCGCTCGAACCCGTCGGCAATTACGCGGTCCGCATCGTCTTCGACGATGGCCACGACACCGGCCTCTACACCTGGGACACGCT
>PNMC01000213.1 GCA_013823365.1 Parvibaculum sp.
GACGCCTGCCCGACGCTACGGCATCTTCCGCGCCAGCCGCTCGCCGACATAGATCCAGATGGCGAGCAGCAGACTCGTCGCGATGAGGATCGGCCAGGGCCCGAAGGCGAGGATGAGCGGCATGGCGGCCGCCGTGAAAAGCCCGCCGCCGACGATGGGCGCGAAGAAGAGCTGCTTGTAGCCGAAATTCTCGAGCCCGCCCGAGCGGTTCTCCGGGTCGGCGATGCGGAACAGCATGAGGCCGCTCACCGTCATGCCCATGGCCTGGCCGAAATGCGGAATGCCCTGCGCGAACCAGTCGGGCCCGAGCATGCGCGGCGCGAGCACCAGCAGCGCCACGATATTCCAGACGATGCCGCCAATGGCGAGCCAGACGAAAGGCCCGAGATTTTCGTGGATCGCGGAGAGCGAGAGCGTTGCGAGCGCCGCGACGATCAGAATGTCGAGCGCCGCGCCCGAGATGCGGTTCACCAGCGCGCGGTCGACGAGGCTCATGCCGACATAGCGGCTGACGACGATCTGCACCACGACACCGCCCAGCATGGCGAGCGGAAAGAGCGGCAGATAGGCGAGGATTCGCGTGCCGTCGCGGCCCCATGTGTTCGCTTCCAGCAGGATCAGCAATTGATGGAGGCCCCAGCCGATGGCGATGGCAACAGCGAAAAGGCCGAGGTGAAGCGACATGGGATCGATGGGCTGCGAGGCATCGCTTGTTTGCGGACGGGCGGCAAGCTGCTCCGTCGTGTCGGCGGGTGGATCGGGATGGAGTTCCGGTGTCGGCTCCCGCACCCCCGACGGATCGACCAGTCCGCGCCGCGCCGCCCAGTTGATGAGCACGAGGCCGATCAGCACCGAGCCGACAAGGCCGATGGTCGCGAGGCCGAGCGCGAGGTCCGTTCCCGCCGCAAAGCCCACCGCCTCGAAGGTCGGCCCGAGGCCCGCCGCCGTGCCGTGGCCGCCCTCGAAGGAAATCTCGATCAGCGCGCCGGCGACGGGCGGTGTCGCATAGAAGGGCGTCAGCACCGCAATGACGAGGCCGATACCGACGACATATTGCCCCCAGGCGATGGCCTGTCCGTAAGCGATGACGGGGCCCGCGCGCCGCCAGATCTGGCCGGGGCCCGGAATGATCTTGCCGAGAAAGAGCCCGGCAAAGACGACATTGATGAGGAGCGCGGGCAGCTGCCGCCAGATGTCGAGCACGCCGTCGGGGAAAATCGACCAGCCGACTTCCGGCCCCGCAAAGAGAAGAATGAAGCCCGCGATCACCGATCCGGGGATGAAGAGCCTCGCCAGCACGGCCACGCGCCAGCGCAGATATTTCGAGACGATCAGCATCACCCAGATGATGGCGAGCGCGAGCGAGATCGTGCCGAAATCCGTCATCATCAGCCGAGCTCGTCGACGGCGAGGGCAAAGAGGCTTTCATTGCCCGCGGTCGCGGGGGCGAGCAGCCCGTGCACATTGGGCAGGATGTTCGCGGCATAGAACTGCGCGATGGCGCGGCGCGCCGTGGCCGCCCTGTCCATCAGCGCGGCGCGCGCGAGATAATGCCCGCCCGCCGCCGTGCCGAAGAGGCGGAGATATGGCGTCGCGCCTGCGAGGCAATCATTCGGCGCGGATTTCAGATTGGCGAGCATGTAGTCCGTCGCCTTGTCGAGCGCGTCGAGCGCCTCGTCGAGCGCGGCGCCCACGCCCGTCAGCACCTTGTCGTTCGAGGAACGCGCTTCCTTCGCCGTCTCGCGCATTTCGGCGATGAAGCCGCGCGCGACCTCGCCATTGCCGAGCGGCAGTTTGCGCGTCACGAGGTCGATGGCCTGAATGCCGTTCGTGCCCTCATAGATCGGCAGGATGCGCGCATCGCGATAGAACTGCGCCGCGCCCGTTTCCTCGATGAAGCCCATGCCGCCGTGAATCTGCACACCTATGGAGGCGGCCTCGACGCCGATATCGGTCGAAAAGGATTTCGCAATCGGCGTCAGCAGATCGGCGCGGGCCTGCGCCGCGCGGCGCGTCTCCTCATCGCCGCCGCCATGCGCGCCGTCGATTGCAACCGCCGTCGCATAACAGATCGCGCGCGCCGCATCCGTCATCGACTTCATGGTGAGCAGCATGCGGCGGATATCGGGATGCTCGACGATGGGCGCCATTTCGCCGGCGGGGAGATCGGAGCCCGCGGGCCGGCCCTGCTTGCGCTCTTTCGCGTAAGCGAGCGCATGCTGATAGGCCGCTTCGGCAATGGCGACGCCCTGCGTGCCGACGAGAAGACGCGCATTGTTCATCATGGTGAACATGCAGGCGAGGCCGCGGTTTTCCTGCCCGATGAGCCAGCCTTTGGCGCCGCCCTTCTCGCCATAGGACATGACGCAGGTGGGGCTGCCGTGAATGCCGAGCTTTTCTTCCAGCCCGATGCAATGCGCATCGTTGCGCGCACCCATCGAACCGTCCTCATTCACGAGGAATTTCGGCACGAGGAAGAGCGAGATGCCTTTCGTACCCGCCGGTGCATCCGGCAGGCGCGCCAGCACGAGATGGACGATGTTCTCGGCCATGTCGTGGTCGCCATAAGTAATGAAGATCTTGGTGCCGCTGATGAGGTATGAGCCGTCGCCCTGCGGCACGGCCTTCGCCTTCAGCGCATTGAGGTCGGAGCCTGCCTGCGGCTCGGTCAGGTTCATCGTGCCGGTCCATTCGCCGGAGATGAGCTTCGGCAGGTAGCGCTGCTTCTGCTCCTCCGTGCCATGCGCCGTCAGCGCCTCGATGGCGCCTTGCGAGAGGATCGGGCAGAGGCCGAAGGACATGCAGGCCGCATTCCACATTTCCTGCATGGCGACGGCGAGTGCGGTCGGCAGGCCCTGCCCGCCGAATTCCGGCGTCGCAGCGAGGCTGCCCCAGCCGCCTTCCACCCATTTCCGGTAGGCGTCCGCAAGCGCCGGATAGACGGTGACGCCTGCCTCACCCAGTTCGAGGCCATGTTCGTCCACGGCGCGGTTGAGCGGTGCCAGCACGTCGGCGGCGAGCTTCGCGCCCTCTTCCATCACGGATTGAACGAGATCGGACGAGACATCCTCGAAAGCGCCCTGCCCCATGAGGCCGGAAAGCCCCGCCACCTCGTTCAGCGTGAATGCCATGTCGCGAACCGGCGGGCGATATGTCATGTAGGGCTCCTCAAACACGGGAAAGCGCGGGAAAAGGCTCGTTTCCGGCGTTTTACTGTATTCTCCGGCCCCTGTGTACCGGTTGAAAGGGTGGATTTCGTGGCGGATTGCCTCAGTGCGACGGCAGATGCGATCGAAAAGGCAGGCGCCGCGCTCCGCGAGGGGCGGCTTGTCGCCTTTCCGACCGAGACCGTCTATGGGCTCGGGGCCGACGCCACCAATGACAAGGCGGTCGCGCGGATATTCGAGGCCAAGGGCCGTCCGCGCTTCAACCCGCTCATCGTCCATCTGGCGAGTATCGCCGAGGCGGAGAAACACTGCTTTTTCAATGCCGATGCGGAGCGCCTCGCCCGCGCCTTCTGGCCCGGCGGGCTGACGCTGGTGCTGCCCCGGCGCGCCGATACGCCGCTTTCGCTGCTCGTCAGCGCCGGGCTCGACACGGTGGCGCTGCGGGTGCCCGCGCATGAAGTGGCGCAGGCGCTCTTGAAGGCTGCAGGCCGCCCCATCGCCGCGCCTTCCGCCAATCCGTCGGGCAAGGTGAGCCCCACAAGCGCCGCCCATGTGATGGAGGGCCTCGGCGATGCGCCGGAACTTGCCTTCGTCATCGATGGCGGCCCATGCCTGCTCGGCCTCGAATCCACCGTGATCGGTTTCCCGGACGGCGTGGCGACACTCTTCCGCCCCGGCGCCGTGGCGCGGGAGGAGATCGAGAAGGTCCTCGGCAAGCCGCTTGCCGATGCGGATGCCGGTTCCGGCGAAGAAGGCCGCGCCTCGCCCGGCCAGCTTGAAAGCCATTATGCGCCGGGCTCGCCGCTCCGGCTCGATGCGACGGTGATTGGAAACGATGAGGCCTTGCTTGGCTTCGGACCCGACGCACCGCAGGCCGCAATCTCGATGAACCTCTCGCCTTCCGGCGATCTCACGGAGGCTGCCGCCAATCTCTTCGCCATGCTGCGCGCACTCGACAGCCAGGCGGCGGGCCGCGTAATCGCCGTCTCGCCGATCCCCATGTCAGGGCTCGGCGAGGCGATCAACGACCGGCTGAAGCGCGCGGCCGCACCGAGGGGTTAGGCCGTTTCGGAAAATCTGGATTTATTGTCCGGGTCGCCAACAGCACGCGTCATTGCT